>MTMO01000037.1 GCA_002011235.1 Archaeoglobus sp. JdFR-27
TGCCTGGATCAAGCTTGAGATCGAAGCAGCACTCGCTAAATCAGACTTTAACTGGACCGTCTTGGGCGTTGCCCCCTCGATGGAGATTTTCTTTGCTATGATACGTGGGGATACCATGATGGTTCCCGGTGGTGGACCACCTGCCCTTCCTACTGTTTCACCTGTAGATGTAGGGGAAATTGCAGCCCAAACGGTGCTTAGAGATGATTTGAAAGGAAAACGCTTCCGAGTGGCTGGACCTGAAGCAATATCATTTCCGGAAGCTGCGAAGCGTATTTCTAATATCACTGGCAAAACAATCAAATTCCGAAAAATTCCTCTGTTCCCTCTGAAAATCGCCTCGATTCTGGTTTGGCCTTTCAATCCCTTTCTCCGACACCTTCTGGAATTCGTCAAACTGATGAATAATTTTCCACAGGATGTTGTGGCCAAAGTTCCTGAAGACCACCAGTTATTGGTAAAAACCTTTAGCTACACACCAACCACATTCGAAATGGAGGTGCGAAGGCGAATGAAGTGCCATGATAAATCTTTGTGAAAGGAGATAAAATATTGCGGATGGATACTGAATATAATCGTATCTGGTTACAGTGCTTCGCACCTTTACTCAAATCCAGTGCGACAGCTGGGAATTTACCCCCATAAAAGTTGATTCCAAATCCTTCACTGAAGTATGACACTATTTTAATAATATTAATATCCAGTCATTCCAAACCATAAATCTGCTTTGGTGCGAGGTATTCAGGAAATCTTTCAATTAATGAACACCGGATAGAATAACAGAAATGGCATGCGTCTACAAAACCCGTTTCATGCTTAACATCGTATTTCTCAGCAAGCAACGCTGGCCCACCCTTAACCAACGGCTCACAGATTGGATGTTTTTTGAAATCGTAATTTTTAACGAGTTCGAAAAGAGGCGTCTTATCCAAGTTGCCCATCAGCAAACCTTGGCAAATGTGGACATTTCCAAACGGATCGATATGCACTCTTTCAGGTTTTTCTAGGTTCTCGTACGGACATTCTCTAAATTCCTTCCAATTTTTTCTTGGAAGGTTTTGCACCAATTTATCTGCAGCTCTCCCTCTAAATCTGATGGAAATCTCTCCCTTTACTACACTCTTTGCATTAGGCTCATTGATGCAAATCGAGGCAACAGGCAAACCTAAACTTCTGGCAGCAGCATATGCATTTTTGGCTAGATTTTCTTCTCCTTTTCCTTCTGGATAATGAAAGGAGTCATCACTAATACTTATATCGGAAACTCCCAAATCACGCAGCGAAACAAGCCAGAGCTTTGCATCCTCGACGGTTGTTGCCCAGTAAGCATTCGTAACAACGCCCGTTTTGAAACCCATACTGCTTGCGATTCTTATTCCCTCTACCATCAGCGGATAGAACAGAAATGGTTCGCCACCTTCAAAATACACCCATTCAACTCCAATTTTTTTCGCCTCTTGTAAAACCGATTTGATTTGCTGCAAAGAAAATGTACCCTTTGTGCTCGGGCTGGAGTACACAAAGCAATGGTCGCATTCAAAATTGCATGTATAAGTAAGGAGAAGGTGAATTCCCTTTAACATACCAAAAATTAAACCAAGTCATAGTTATCATTTGCGTTACAATTAAATATAACGGTAGGTTAATTTACTTAATGTGCCTTTCAAAGAGGGAAAGAGAGTTCATTCAAGATTGGTTGGATTACACAGAGGACAAAATATCACTCGTTGACTTTGTCAACAAATGGAAGACTGAAGGAAAAGACTGGAAAGTCTACATGAGAGTTTTGAGGTACAGAATAACAAAAAAATACGACAGAATGCTTGAAGACTTGATTTTCATGAAAAAGTTCCTCGAGCTGGATTATCACCCCTAACGTTCCCTTAATCATACCTTCTAACTATGAACCTTCCTGACTTTTGCAACAAAAAAGCCCGAGCATCTATGAATGTGGGGGTAAAATCTTCTGGCAAGTTTTATTTCTTCTCTAATTCCAGATAGGCTTAAAGACGCTTCACCCAGTGGGATTTCCTCCAGTTTAATCCCTATTCCCTTTTCCTCACAGTAATCAAAAAGATCGTTTATAACAAATTCGTTTTCCTCAGGGGTTAGAGAGCAGGTAGAATAAACCATAATTCCTCTATCTTTAAGACTTTCAATTGCTGAGTAAACCATATTCCTTTGGAGGTTCGAGCAGAATTTGATGTCTTCTTTTCCTCTGCTAATCTTTCTGGATGGATCCTTATGAATTATCCCCTCTCCAGTACATGGCGCATCTAACAAGATCTTATCAGCTTTTATCCCAGTTTGATGAAATGTCCTTGCATCCATTTTCAGAATGGCTGTGTTCATAACCCCCATTCTCTGTATATTGTCCCTTAAAGCCTGGATTCTTTCTTTGTTAACTTCCAATGCAAGAATAGTACCTTTATTCTCCATGAGTTGTGCGAGCATTGTTGTTTTCCCGCCCGGGGATGCAGCGAAATCAACGACCAGATCTCCCTTCTTGGGTTCGAGAACCAATGGAGGAATGCATGAACTCTTATCCATGAGATAGTAATACCCCACCAGATACTCGGGTGTTGCTCCAACAGAGTACTTTTCTTCCACTACCTCATAGCAATACTTGACTTCCGTTTTCTCAAGAATAAAACCTCTCCTTTCCAGTCTCCCAATCAGATCCTTCTCATCGATCTTTAAAGTGTTAACCCTGAGGTATTTGGGGATATCTTCCATTCCCTTAATCAAGTCTAAGGTCTTTTTCTCACCGAAGAATCTGGCCCATCTTCTTATAATAAACTCATCATACCCAAATTTTTCAGATATTTCTCTAGAAAACTCAGTGGAGGGAAAATCAATGACTTCCATTGTTAATTCATCTTGTTCATTTTGTTCAATCAGGTTTTCCTGTCAAAGAACGGATTTTTCGATGCAGAGGTCAGAGGAATTCCCAACACCACATCGGATTTTGCATACCCGAGTTTTTTCGCAGCTGCTCCGATTCTGTACATGATCCTGTTATCTATACCGATTATCGCTGCAAGCTTTGCAACCGAACCAAGAGCTATCCCCAGATCTATCAGTTTGTACGCACAATTTGGTCCTGAAAAATCCTCACCACTAACCCTGCCAGCTTTTTTCATTCCATCACAGCTCTTAAACCCGCAAGCTCCGCAGTTCAGGCCGAGCGTTCTATCTCCGAAAACTCCAATAAGCAAAACCGCTTGGGCCTTTTTTACCCCTTCAGCATCCCTAACAAAATCTTTGTGTCTATCTTTCATTCCCAACATCTGCTCAGCTAGTCTATCTTTCTCAATCCCATCAACCAAAAGGATTTCAAGACTGTCTTCTCCCTTCGCTTTAGGAGCTGTTCTGGCGGTTATAAGCAGCTGATAGGCTGCAAACTTAATTATTTCCTCCCTGATATTGTTCTCATTAACTATCATGTAAGGAACATATCTGGAAAAGATTTAATCATTTCGACTCCTAATGCATTTCAACTTAGATCAACTAGAATGCCCCTCCAAGAAAACCTATGAGACCGAGAAGCATCGCTAGCAGGCTTTGCTTTCTATATTTCTTTATCACTTTCATTTCAGCTTTCCCCAAAAGTAACTCAGCTGATATCTTTAACAAAATTAAATCAGTAACTAAAACAGGAACTAAGTATTTAAAGTCTAAAATAAATTTATCAACAAAGAAAAAGGGGATGGGGCTTAGTAAAACGCTCAAAATGAATATTATAGCAGAATATCTTGCTGCCACCTTTATTCCCTTTGTCCTCGCAACCGTTTTAACATCCCTCAAAGAATCTCCCTCAACATCCTCTATCCCCTTCATTATCTCCCTAGCAAAACCAGAAAGGAATGCTATAGCTGCTAGAATTGCAACAGCCAGAGTTATGGTGTTAACAGCAACAACACTACCGAATATGAATGGAGCTGCCATAGAAAATGCTATATATATGTTTCCAGCCACTCCAAACTCCTTCAGCTTGATGTCATAAAGAAATCCTGTCAAAGTGATCAGGAAAGCAAGAAGAAAGGCTTCAAAACTTATTAAAAGGGCCACAATAAAGCCGAAAGGTGTAAACATGACTGAGACTACTAGAGCCGTTTTTCTGGAAAGTTCTCCCCTCACTAGCGGCCTATCCATTCGCTTATTCCTCAAATCAACCTCGTAATCGCAATAGTCATTTAGAGAGAAAGCCGCAGCTTGAAGAAAAATTGCTGTAAGGACTCCAAAAACAAGCTTTTCTACTTCGATGTCCAGTCCAGAAGAGACAACTACACCTATTACAACCCCAATGCCGTACATCAGGCCATGTTCAAGCCTTGTAAGTTCCCAAAGAGCCTTGAGTTTTGCAACCATTTCAACCCTTCTTAATCCTTCCCAATTTTCTCAATCCTTCGGAATTGTTTCAAGATAGCTTTCAATTCCCTTCTCGTAGATCACATTTCCAACGATGATAATGTCAGCATACTTCAGAATTTTTTCAGCTTTGTCCTTGCTATCAATCCCTCCACCATAAACTAAGGTAGAGCTTTCAAGAACCTTTGAAACCTCCTCTACAACCTTTGGATCTCCAAATCTTCCGCTGTATTCGATGTAGATGATCGGAAGTTTGTAAATCCTCTCCCCAACTAAGGCGTAACTCGCTACTTCCTTTGCTGAAAGATTGCAAACGGCTTTTGTAACCCTTGCTACAGCCGAGTCAGGATTAAGGACTATATAACCCTCCATAACAGCCTTTTCGAGTAATTTGCTAAATTCTCCAAGCCTTTGATAGTGCATCGAGATCCATTTCGCATGCTTTCCTGTTATCCATTCCCCCTCCCTCGAGTTCAGAACCGTTGGAACAAAGAGGTAGTCACTTCCGTAGACAACATTGGATGGATCGGATGGTTCGACAATAGTCGGCAAGCCATGTTCCTTTACCCTTTCAAGGAGTTCCATTGCCTTTTCAAATGTAACACCTTCTGTTCCGGAGACCATCACCGCATCTGTTCCACTTCCAGCAACAGCCTTGATTAGCTCGTTGGGGTTGTCTCTATCAGGGTCGAGCTTAGTTATGTGTCTCCACCTTTTCCATTCCATGGCCTTCCCCAGCTAAACTCTAACAGGTTTTTAATAAACTTTACTTTTATTGTTTAATTTTATCATTAAATTAAATTTTATATAATTCAAAAAAGATTGATTGAATAGCCTAACTGACACTAAATTGTCTAAATGGTCTAAATGGCTTTAACCCTTTTCTTAAGGGCAGGAGGTCTAGGCTTAAGCAATATTCTATTACCACATCTCGTGCACTGAATAAGATTTCTTTCGAGGTCCACATCTATTTCCGCCTGGCAAACAAGGCAGATGTAGCTCATATGGCGCCTCCTGCTTTCACAATCTTATCATACATCTTCGAGCTTGGGGTTGATGGAATATACGTTCCACCTGCAAATCTGTAGCCACAACTCTTACACTCCCATATTCCAGTTCCAACCCTCTTTACACTCCTCTTTCCACACTTCTTACAAACGTATTTTCTTCTCTGGGCGCTTTCAATCTTTATTATGCTCTTTCTAATCTTAACTCCGTATCTCGATCCAAATCTTCCAGCAAGTTTGACCTTTTTCGTCCTTGGCATCCTTAATCCTCCTAAACCACATCACTAAATCTCTTTAAGGAGTTCCCTTACTTCTTTAGCCTTCTCCACACTCACATCAATGAGTTCATAAAACTTTTGTTCACTCAACAGATAGCTTCCACTCTTTTGCATCGCCACGATATTGTTATCCTTGTCGGAAGTAATAGTGATGATCCTATTGCCAACGCTCATCTCATCCCTTGTTGGGTCAATGAGATACCTCTCCCCAACTATTAAGGATGTTATTGCGACGGGCAGATTTCTCACAGGCAGCGGGAAGTCATCTCCAAGCCCAAACCTCTCCGCTGGAACCGTGGTGTTGAGCAATGCAGATATGGCTGCAAGGGCTGAGGCATCAATGAGATTTCCATCGTCATCCAGTGCATGGATGTCGATGAAGATCATCCAGACCTTTTCTCCCTCCTCAATACAAAGTTTTGTAAGATCTACCGCTTCACTCTCTCGTATTCCTCTATCAACAACTCTAGCAAGCTCTATTGATGTTTCATCAGGTGGTCCTGCTTCGAATGTTGGAGAAGCAAGGGGTACGAGTTCAGCATTTGTAATAATAACTCCCCTGTCCGGAACATCGGGAAATGGTTCGCCTGGCTGCATCTTCACTCCAACTATAACCTGTGTATCGCCAAGTCTGACGAGCGCTGAGCCTTCAGCTTTCGATATTAGATTTGTTTCAATCTCTATGGGTCTTATCTCGTCAAGTCTCCTACCATCTATTCTTTCCCCATCTCTCAGCTTTGAAAGAACGTAGTCCTTTTTTATGTCCATCAGAATTTCCTCGCTCATATTCACTCCTCCTCGATCTCAACCGCAGCATACTTTTTCATGATGGCTTCCCTCTGCAGAGCATAGATTTCCATTGCACCTTTCTTTGCCATTTCCGTAGCCTTTTTCATCTCTTCAACGGTCATCTTCCCGTCCATCTGGACGAGGGCAATGGATTCGATTCTACCATTTCTGATGACAAATGCAAATGGCACGTCTGCCTCGCCGTGGTTATCCTCTTCTTTCATCGGATCCAAAACGAGTACACCATCAACCTTTGCAACGGCAACCGAGGTGATCAACCCCCTCATGGGTATACCTGCATCCACCAAGGCAACCGTCGCAGCGTTAAGGCATGCGGTCCTTGTTCCTGCATCCGCTTGTAAAACCTCCACAAAAATGTCAATTCCCGATCTCGGGAATAGTTCCTTCATTATAACCGGCTCGTATGCTTCTCTACTTACCTTCGATATCTCAACACTCCTTCTGTCAGGGCCAGGTCTTTTCCTCTCCTCCACACTAAAAGGTGCCATGTTGTAGCGGTATCTAACAACCGCCTTGCTCGGTTCTTGCATGTGCCTAGGGTGTACTTCTCTGGGTCCATAAACCGCTGCTACAACTTTATTTCTTCCCATTTCTAGATAACAAGAGCCATCAGCCCTTTTAAGTACTCCTGCTTCTATTTTTATAGGTCTCAATTCTTCAAAACCTCTTCCATCCAGCCTTTTTCCATCAACAATTAGCTGAATGTATTCCTTCTTAATTTCTAAATCCTCATCCATCTCATTCATCTTTAATACCCTCTTTCCTCTTTTTTATGAATTCGGTTATCCTGTCAGTGAGGCCTTCTGTATGAGCCTCTTTTTCAATTATGTAAATCGCCTCTTCCACAATATCGACCTTCTTTCTATCCCCACTCAACCATATAAGACCATTTTGACCAACAACAATCTGAACACCCAATTCGTTTTTCAGGAGCTTTATCATACTTCCCTTCTTCCCAATAACCCTTGGAACCCTCGTGGGATTGATTGCAACGATTCTACCAAATCTTATCGGTCTACAAACCTTATCACGCATTGTGAGAGTTACCTTCATCTTCGGATCGATCGCAACAACTTTAGCGATTATCGCGTCGTCCATGTCAAGAACATCGTTGATTTTCCTCCCTCTGATTTCTGGTTTTTCGGAAGTTGGAAGAAAAGCAGAATAGGGCGAGTTTATGTCAACACTCCATCCATTTGAAACAACTTCTCTTACAATCCCTATAACAAGATCGCCAGGAGAAGGAATGTATCTTCCTTTAAGGGGAATTATCCTGACCATGTTGTCAGTTTTATCCATCAGCCCCATTATCTTAGCATAAACCTTGCCATTCTCTACGAAAGTCCCATATCCAGCTGTTTTAGGATTGGTACTCACAAGGTCCCCAGGGAGCACCAACTTTCTAGATCTGGAGATCATCCATGAATCCTCCTTAAAACCTTTGTTAACGCTTCACCATGGGCAACTCTACCGAGTAAATCAAGCAAATCACCCTGCATTCCTGCCGGAATTCTGATGATGCAAATCCAACTCCCATCTTTCTGCCATTCTTCCTGAACCACATTACCAAAGGAGTAAATTGCACCCATAGCCTTTCCTGTATAGGCTGAAGGGATCTTAACGGCGATTTCAACCTCCTCAACCCGTATCGGGATTATTGGCTTAAGAACCTTGACTATATCTTTAACTTGAGCTTCAACCGTTTTGAAAATATCAATATGAACTTTCGCCTCCTCCATCGCCCTTTCAATCCTAGAAGGCGGATGTGGAGCGCCAGTCCTCGGATCGACTGTATTCTTCCTTATAAATTCAATTACCTGCTTTTTCTTTTGTTCGTACATCTCCTTTCTCTGTTCTGCTGTGATCTGAACGTCTCCTTCAAGGATTATTGTTCTCACAATTTCTTCAAAATCGCTCGTACCGAAATGCTTCGTTAATTCTTCTATAGATGTCCTTTCCCCTTTTTTTGCATCCTTATAAACTTCATCGCTTGCTATGAGTTCCTCAAAATCAACTTCTTTACCCTCTCTCAAATCTCTCGCAAGATATGGATCAACTAAAACTTCGAAGGTTTCCCCTCCCTTTTTTATCCTAGCAATTACAGCTTTATCTAGGGATACCATGACTTACCCCTTAGAGAGTTCTTTTCTCAGCACCTCATTTGCCCTTTCAACGTATGGTCTAAGTTCTTCTTCACTCAGCTGCCTGAACTTCTTATCTTCCACTTTTACTATGCCCATATCTATGGCATTCGATTTTATTTCAGACTCGATTGCCTTTCCCATTGCAATAAGCCCCTTTACAATCGCATCATCAAGCGTCATGTCTTCAGAATACTCTTTTTCGAAATACTCCATCACTGCATTCCTTCCAGCTCCTATGGCTGTTGCCTTATATTCAAGTAAGGCTCCACTTGGATCGGTTTCATAGAGCTTCGCATGCTCATCAACACCTGCTATGAGGAGGGATACTCCAAAGGGCCTTACTCCACCAAATTGTGTGTATTGTTGCTTATAATCGCATATCTTTTTTGCCAGATCTTTCACGCTTATGGGTTCGTCATAAGTAAGCCTGCTTATCTGGGCCTCTATTCTTGCCCTATCAACCAGAACTCTAGCATCAGCAACTAAACCAGAAGTTGCAATACATATGTGCTCATCAATCTTGTAAACCTTCTCTATTGTATCCGATTCAAGAAGTTTGCTCGCAACCCTTCTGTCAGCCAAAATGACTACTCCTTCCTTTGTTTTAATCCCTATTGCTGTTGCTCCTCTTTTTACAGCCTCTCTTGCATATTCAACCTGAAAAAGCCTACCATCAGGGCTGAAAACTGTAATCGCCCGATCATAACCCATTTGTGGTATTTGCATCTTTAAACACCTCCAAGTATTTGGTTTTGCATTTTTTTATCGTTCCACTCACTCCGATTATCAGGGGTAGAACCTTTTCCCCTTCTATTTCATTGATCAAGCTTAATGCTATCTTCACTTTTTCAAGGGCTTTGTTGTAGCATCTCACTATCCCGTATTCTCCGTCGAAGTATTCAACCCATATACCAGCGTAAGAGCTACCTACTTCCCCAAACAGCGAAATCATGCTGTCCATCAGTTTAAGAGCGATCTCTCTTTTGTCAAGATCGCCGCTATGTCCAATAAGTCTAAATGCAATATATCTTTTTCTGTGTCTTAACGAGGGTGGAAGTCTCCTCAATCTATCACTCCTCTTTTAGATTTTACCGTTGGATATTTAACATACTCGAATTCAAAACTCTTTTATCTGTTCCAAATTAAAAAAGGACATGCACGATTTAGCGATCAAGGATGGTTTATGTTTTATCAACGGAGAATTTGTCAGAGCAAACATTGGCATTGATGGAAACAAAATCAGCTATGTCGGAAAAGAAGATATTGAAGGAGAGATAAAAATTGATGCCAAAAATAGCCTTGTGCTTCCCGGTCTTTTCAATGCACACACACACCTGGCTATGACCCTTTTTAGAGGATTCGCTGAAGACATGCCACTAATGGAGTGGTTGAAAACTAAGATTTGGAGAGCTGAAAGGCTGCTGAATGCTAGAGATGTTTACTGGGGATCCATGCTTGGGATTCTTGAGATGGTAAAAACAGGCACGACATGCTTCTCCGATCTCTACATTTATATGGATGAAGTTGCAAAGGCATGTGTTGAGTCAGGCATCAGGGCTGTTCTTTGCTATGGGATGGCGGATAGAGGAGACCCTGAGAGGGCTAAAGAGGAGTTGAAAATAGGAGTAGATTTCATAAAAAAGTGGGATGATGAGAAGATAAGGGCTGTTTTCGGACCCCACGCACCATATACGTGCTCTCTTGAGTTCTTGACCATGGTGAAGGAGAAAGCAAATGAGCTCAATGTCGGAATTCATATCCATGTTTCTGAGACCAAAGACGAGGTGGAAGAGTTTAAGGAAAAATTTGGGGTAAGGCCAATAGAGAAGCTTGATGAGATTGGATTTCTCACCCCAAAAACAGTGATAGCTCATGCTGTCTGGATAAACGATAATGAAATGGAGATTCTCGCTAGAAGAGGTGTTAGCGTTGCCCATAATCCTGTAAGTAACCTAAAACTGGCTTCTGGTATCGCTAGGATTGCAGAAATGGTAAAAAGAGGAATAAACGTCTGTCTTGGAACTGATGGCGCTGCGTCGAACAACACCTACAACCTTTTCGAGGAGATCAAGCTTGCGTCCCTCCTTCAGAAGGTTCATATGGGGAGAGCAGATGCCCTTCATGCAAGAGACGTGATTGAGATGGCGACAATGAACGGTTACAAAGCCTATGGATTGAACGGGGGAGAGATAAAGAAGGGGAGGCTGGCTGATCTGATTCTGCTTAAAAAGAGTTTCAACTTCACACCCCTCTACAACCCCCTCTACAGCATAGTTTACTCTTCTTTTGGTTGCGAGGTGAGCCATGCTATCGTGGATGGAAAAATACTGATGGAGGGTGGAGAGCTTATAACTCTGGATGAGGATAAAATCATCGATAAAGCAGAGAGAATCAAGGAGAAATTCTTGCAGCTTAGTTAAAGCTCAAAGCTGCCACTCTGCATCCTCTATAAACTCCACTACCCTTTTTACCATCTCCGCATCGAGTTCAGGAAGCTCTTTTTCTTCGTCAAAAAACTCAAGAACCTTCTTTCTGTGCTTTGGTAGCTGAGAGATTACGTAAAGCTTAAGCAAATGTAGATTTTTCCTTGCATCCTCTTCTGGGATCTCTCCAGAGCGATATTTCTCGTAAACCTTTTTTGTATCGGATATAAACATGGATTCGATGCTTGCTTCATCCGTAAGCTCATGAAAAAGCCTTTTATCTCCTCCCTTTTCAAGGAGAATCTTCATTTTATCAAGGTAAGAGTTCACGTATTCCATAATCTAGCTTAGGTTAAGACATTAAAAATTTTGTCAAATTGGATTTAGCGTGATAGCAAAAAGGTTGCAGCGATAAATATTCCAACCCCTATGATCCCTATGATTACGAGCGGTGCCTCAAATACAAAATTAAAGCTGAATACAGCAGGATAAATAAGGAATATAAGATACGTTGAGATGAATGCGAATCCCCACTGGAAAACAACAAGATTTTTTGAGCTCATCCCCCTTTCTTCCATTTCCCGCCCTTTTTCAGTTGAGATCCAAATCAGCTGAGAGAGGACAAAGAGCCAAACGATGTTGAGGAGGAGGGTAAAGATGTTTACATCTTTGGCAGAGGAAAAGATCGAATTCAGATAGGAGGCAAGATCTGGAGATTTTAGATAGAGCGCGTCGAGACTTGCATAAAAAAGCTCGCTTCTTGACAGAAGATTCCCAACGCTCATGAGAAGAAGGAAATAGAAAAGACCGAAAGAGAACGGATTTTTCCTAAGAATTAAGAGGATTATCGGGATGGAAAGAACAACTGGATAAAGCAGCTGGAGGGCAAAGTATTTAGAAATTAGAACTAAAATGGGTGGCTGGGAAAGAGCCAGCAGAGCCTGATATGACGCGAATTCTGCAAGAAGGAGATTAATGACTGGTCCAAAAATTAGATAATTTCCTCTACCCCTTTCTTTCTCATCCAAATCAGATTTTGCCTTCAACCTTAACCTGAGCTTCAAGCGAACAAAACCTCCTTCAAAAGGATTTGAGATAGTGGTTTATCAATCTCCCAGACTGTCATCCTGACACCCGCGGATCTTATTCTTGACTCAATTGAGTTCCTTAGAATTCTCAAAGCAAGTTCAGAGAGATCTCCAGCATTTTCTTCAGATTTCTCTCTGAGTTTTTCTTTAGATTTCTCTCCAACTTTTCCATCTGAGATGAGCGCTATTACCTCGACAGGAGCTTTTCTACCCTTCTTTGAGATTTTGGATGCTTTCAAGACAGCTCTAACTGGTTTTGAGTATTCTATCCTCGTAATGAAGTATATAAGAGGCTTATAGGTAATTAGGAGAGCTTTTGATGATTCAAAAGCCTCCTCTAGGGACTCGAAGTTTTCGGATGGTTCAACCTGGATGAGTTCATCCACTATCCTCCTGAACTGTCTTCTTCCTGTATCGGGGTAAAGGTATTTCCTGTGTCCCACGATATAAAGTCCGACTCTATAACCTCTTTGGGTAAAATAATATGAAATAGCATTTGTAGCTTCAACTGCAGACTCGAAATAGTTCCTTATAAGCTCTCCATGCTTCATGTAAGGATTTCCATCCAGAAATATCCAGATGGATTTTTTTCCTTCTACCTCATACTGGTTCACCATCACCTCATTCTTTCTCGCGCTTGCTTTCCAATTGATAAACTTGACTGGATCTCCTGATACGTATTCTCTTATTTCTCTGAAATCTGTCCCTGGAACCCCTATTTTAGAGACATCTACATCAGGAGTTGGGGATCTCGCGATACCCCTGTGGACTCCTATTTTTATTACCTTTGGTACTCTCTGTTTAATCTCGATCTCCAATGGGACTTCTAGCTCCCTTATAAACAACTTTCCCGTGAGAAACGGATTTTCAACCTGTACTATTACCTTCCCCAAGGAATACTTGCCCCTCTTTGTTGGGATCGCTTCATAATCTATCTTTATCCCAGCTGAACCAACAACAAATCTCGCAGCTGCATTACTACCATTTGAGAGTTCAAAATGCTCAGGAAGCTTGTGCATAACCTTTACAACACCAAAGCCTGATGCTGACATCGTAATGGATACCTTAAACTTCTCTCCAACGTATCCTCCACCTTCAAGGTGGTGTCCAAGGATTTTGATCCTAACCGGGAATGTAGGGGTTAGGAGAAAGAGAATGGGGAACACAGAAAGGGCTACAAGCTCGTAGGAAGTTAGCAGGATACCTAAAACTAAAAGAAACATTGAGGTCTTTACAAGGACATAGGTACCCTTTCTGATTTTCATTTTTCACCCTTTAGTCCCTTTTTTATCCCCGATTAAGCTAATTTTTGCCCAATTAAGGTTTTACCTCCTCCTTCTTTGGTACCTCGACACTCTTTAACACGTCTTCAATAATCGTTTCCGGCTTAACCCCTTCTATCAGGTATTCAACGTTCAGAATTATTCTATGGGAAAGTGTTTCGAGTGCGACCCTTTTAACATCATCTGGGATTACAAAGTCCCTACCATCAATCGCCGCTAAAGCCCGAGAGATTTTAAGCAAAGCTAACCCACCCCTAGGGCTTGAGCCAATTTCAACCAGCTCATGTTCCCTCGTTGCTCTAACTATCTCAGTTATGTATCTTAGGATGCTCTCATCAACGAAGATGTGCTCTACGATTTGCTGCATGTTCCTGAACTCCTGTAAACTCACAACGGGCTGAATATGGGAAGTTGGGTCATCAACCTTCCAATCTATCCTTCTCTTCAAAATTTCCATTTCCGAATCAACGCTGTCCGGGTATCCGGGAGACATCCTTATTAGAAACCTGTCCATCTGAGCTTCGGGCAACGGATAGGTTCCTTCCTGCTCTATTGGATTCTGAGTTGCTATTACGTAAAAAGGAGGATCTAACGGATATGTCTCTCCCTCGATTGTAACCTGTTTCTCTTCCATTGCCTCTAGCAATGCTGCCTGTGTTTTTGGGGGGCTCCTGTTTATTTCATCGGCAAGCAAAACGTTCGTGAAGATTGGCCCCCTCACCAGAACGAATTCCCCTGTGCTCTGCCTCCACACCTTCGTGCCAGTTATGTCAGCTGGCAGTAGATCAGGGGTGAACTGTATCCTGCTGTAGTATGATCCAATTACTCTTGCAAAAACCTTTGCAAGCAATGTCTTTCCCAGCCCGGGATAGTCCTCGAAAAGAACGTTTCCATTTGTAAGGCAAGCTGCAAGCATCTTTTCAACTATGTCCGTATCCCCTACATAGATACTACAGACTGAATCTATTATGTCCCAACTTTTCCTGCTAAATGTTCTAAGATCCAATTCCAACACCCTCCTTACTCAGTTTTTCCTCAATCTTGCTTAAAATTTTATTCCTATTTTTTCTATTTTTATTTTCAATTATATTCCTCTCCCATCTGAAGGTAAATTTGGGTATTCTTTCATCCTCATAAGATATTAAAGGAGAGATTAATGCGGCAATTCTATCCTCACTCCATCCAGCATCGATTAAAATTCTCGAAATAGTAGCTACCAGTGGTGACTTCTTACCCTCCTCAAGGAAAAGTCTTCTTGCTTCTTCCAGCCTCTCCAGCATTTCGTCTTTTTTGTAGGAGAGTCTCTGCCTATGCACTTCAACTGTCTCAACCTCCTCAACAGACAACGACTTTCTGAAGTCATTAGAGAATTTTAGCAGAAATATCCCAACAAGGACCCATTCCATAAAGTTTACAAGACCACTCCTTTCAAGAATTCTCGGCCTGATTGCGATGTAGTAAACTACTGCCAAAACCAGGAAAGAGAGAAGGAATGCCCTAGAGCTCCTGAGCCACTTTGCAGCTCCACTATCAGAGAGATTGGCGAGAGAGGTTGCAGCGAGGATTACAAGGAACACAAGAAAACCCAATCCTATTTTTTGAGTCTTCTCTGGATCTAGAGGAAGATTGCTAAGAATCAAATATCCGAAAAGACCCATAATTATAAGTCCACAAGCTGATACAGCCGGTTGAACGAATCTGTGGACTTCAAAAGGTATTTCGACCCTTGCTATTGCAAATCCGATGAAGAAAAGGAGGAAGTACTTATCCATTGAATAGACGAATGGATAAACGAGAGCAAAAGTACTGAACCTTGAAATCGAATAGGCAATAACCTTGAGTATCAGATAAAGGGCTATTGAAAGCATAAAGGGCTTTAGGGGAAGTGTATACCTGTGCAAACCAAAGAGTATGTACGCAAGGAGAAATGAGTAGATCGCTATAAGTATGTCTGTTTGAATAGCAATTAAAACCCTGCCAGTAATAGAACTCTGAAAACTCGTAAAGAAATAGAGAATTCCGAAGAAGAACGTCAGAGCAACGATTTTTGTAAATTCACCCCTCAACCAAATCACCCCTTATAGCTCTGTAGGAACGATAAGCTTCTATGAACTCGTTCCTGCTCGCATCTCTCAAACCATATTTGGAGAGTTCAAATAGCTTTAACAGCTTCCTTCCTTCCGGTTTTTCTCTGCCATTTAGAATTCTAAACATTCTTAGGATCTCTCTTGCCGTATAATCGCTCAGATCTATCCCTCCTGTTTTTTCAAGGTTTTTAACAAGTTCGGAGAATATCGATATGATCGCCTCTCTGTAATTCATTATCCTTATCTCTATTTCATCTCTCTCCATAACTCCCTTTTCCCCAATCCTTTCAGCAAGGATTTTGTGCGTTCCAGGTTCTTCAAAGGCTATGGTTATCTCAAGGCCCTTTTCATGGCTTCCAACAGCATGTCCATCAATAAAGACTCTCAATATTCCCTCTCCGAGATTCTTTACCCTTA
The DNA here is from genome assembly GCA_002011235.1 of Archaeoglobus sp. JdFR-27. Taxonomy (GTDB): domain Archaea; phylum Halobacteriota; class Archaeoglobi; order Archaeoglobales; family Archaeoglobaceae; genus Archaeoglobus_A. Next base: position 15,909 of record MTMO01000037.1, read on the forward strand.
ACTTTATCTCCTCATTTACATCCCAGATGAGAGGCAGATCTTCCTCTTCCCGCTCAATCTCAAATACAATGTAACTAGCTGTCATCTTCCTATATTTTTTAATGAGGAAGTATGCGATGAATGGCAATAGGATAGAGAAAACGAGGTATGGGAAAGAAGAGGTTTTGAATTCCTTCTCTGATGGAAGATACTTATCGTTACCCTCAAAAACAGCTTTTGTGGCAGATGGTGGCTTGTCATAAACGAAAACGGCAAGTCCGGCATTGTTGGTCTCAACTGCATCGTCCCCAATTTTAATAACCCCATGAGCCGGAATGCTTTTACCCTTTTCCCTCAGTAAAACGTAGATATAGGTCTTGTCATTCTCGTTTTTTACCGAAACGTCCATTTCCGTTTCAGCTTTAACGGTAAGATCTATGCTATCTTCAAAACCCACCCCTTCAATCGTAAAATTAACTGGAACCTTTCCCAATTCGAAGTTTTCCGGGATTTTTCCCTTTATCACAAAAGAACCTTTATCATCGGCAACAGCCTGAGTAGAGAAATCGTCCCGCGAAAATGTTATCACCGCCCCTTCAAAGGGTTCTCCTTTAAAGAAGATCTTTCCACCCGATACCCACTCTTTTCCTTTTATTGCTGTTTTGTTGTCAACCAAGAGCTCAATTCTCCCTACATCGACGAATTTACCTTCTGATAGTGGCATGATGAAATCAGAGCCAAGGTATTCAACCGATACGTGATGTTTACCTTCTTCTTCTATGTTGAGCGTGAAGTAAAATACTCCATCCTCATCGGATTTTGTTTTGGCAACGATCTTTCCATCGATTCTCAAAAAGATTTCTGCATTGCTTATTGCGGTTCCATTAAAATCAACAATTCTCCCTCTCAGCTCGAAGGGTATTCCAGCCGCCATTTTATCAGGGATGTTAACTCTTATTTCAGGCGGGCTGTAGATCTTGATTATCGGATCGCTCCATGATTCTTTAAATCTCAAACTCCCAACGTAATGGGCAACCACATGATATTTTCCCGAAACATCGGGAACCTTAACCTTACCTTCAAATTTACCTCTATCGAGTTTTAGAACGCCCAGCAAAAGTCCAGTCTCATTTTTCTCCTTTTTAATTGTAATCTCAACATAGCCACTATAAACAGGCAATCCATCCTTGGTTGTTACAACACCTTTAACACTAAAGTTACTCCCTTTTGTAGCCGTGGGATCTGCATAAGTTATCTCAGTAATTGTCGGAACCATATTCTCGGGGGAAGGGGTGGGATCTACCTCTATCCATCCTTTATTGAATTTTACCTCAGCCCAGACATGGGCTTGGGATGCCATAACAGTCTGATTGTCGGGAATTGGTCTGGCATTGTATCCGAAAACAGCTCTGGCAGGGATGCCGAGAGATCTTACCAAAGCTATGTATGAGGTTGCAAACTCCTTGCATATGCCTTTCTTGTGTTCAAAAAGGAAGTAGGTCACTGGTTCCACATTTTCTGGGGGTGGCTGATAGTTTGGATCATATTCGTAATTCTCTTTCAGATACTCTTTAATTGCTATCACCTTTTCATAATCTGTAATTGCATCTATGGTAATTTCTTCTGCCAGAGACCTTATTTTCTCCAGATCTTTGTCGGAAAAATGAAGTTGGGTGTAATAGGAGTCCTTTTCAATCAGTCCTGGATCCTCAACCTTCCAAGCTGTGGAATAGGCATCATAAGGTTTACTTAAATTATACTCAATCAAATACGTTCCCGTTTTCTTATCAAACTTTGCAGGTGCGGTTACATAAGCTGTATCTTTCGCAACGGGAATGTGCTGGGAAAATTCACTTACAGGGGTGACATGGTATTTTGTAATGTGGCCACTCGGATTTACAGAGGGGGTTTCTCCATAATTTCCTTCTTCCTTGATCCATTTCCCACCTTTGTATTCAGCTGCCGTAAAGAGGCGAAGCTTGTTTGTATACCTGTTAAGGTTTTCAACGAAAAAAACAGGAACCTGGGGGGGATCGAATTCTTCATGGAGGTTGGCTATCGAATCTGTAACAGATACCTTAATATTCTTGTACGGTTCCACCTTTTGAACATCGGGTGGAATTACTTCTGTTGGTGTTATTTCCTTGGCCCCTATGCCAATGAATCCACTCAAACCAGTGTTGCTGAAATCAAGAGATGATATGAAGTTGAGGAGAAAGGAGAGAGCTACTAAAATAAGGACTAAAGAAATTAACTTTTTTACTGCCTCCAGCAATTCTTCTCTCACTTTGATGAAATTTCCGTTCAATAAATATCTATTTTTCGCTTTCAGGGATGATGATATAGTTCAAGCGTCTATTTTTTATTCTCCAGCCCAATTTGATATGATGATATGCATCTGTCTCATTAATACGTACGATAAACTCAAGCTGCACGAGATACACCTGCGTACTATAGCTAGAGCCGCCCCCATTTGTTATGCTTACGATTTCCATCTTGCCCTCTTGGACTTTCCTTTTTGGAGGCATGAAGAGGAAATTGTTAATGAGATTACAGAGTACACCACAATTGGTGAAAGTGGTAGATTTGCGAGAAAGCTGCTTGAAGATGGGAAAGTTCACCTTATAGAAAAAATTCCGGCCCATTTTGGAGAGGTAATTGCGACTACATCCAAGCCAGAGGGGAGGGCGCTTGAAATAGATGAATTGAAAAAACTTTTAAAAGAAGCTTCAGTAACCTTTCTAATAGGTCTTGGTAGAAGGGGGCTACCAAGAGAGATAGTTAAAAAATCAAAATATCAACTTGACATTACGTGGAAAGGCGTCAGCCTTGAGACGTGTAGTGCGATTGGAGTTATCTCAGCCACAGTATACTGGCTCAGCAGGACTGAACATACTATATAATGATAGATGGTTAGATAGCTTAGAAAGGTGATCGAATGGAAGACATAAGGTTCTGTCCAGAACATGGATACTACCGGGGAGTTAAGTGTGAGATTTGCAACTTTAAAGGAGAGGTTATCCTCGATAAAGAGAAAGTAGAGAAGCTCGGAAGGTTCGTCTCCGGAGTTTTAAGACATTTTCCACAAAAATTCAATCTTGAAATGGATGAAAATGGATGGGTTGATTTCGAAGAACTTTCAAAGATCGTATCAAGGAAGTACAGGTGGGCAAACAAGTGGCTTATAAAAGCGATGATCTATTCTGATAAAAAAGGGAGGTATGAACTGATAGATAATAAAATAAGGGCAAGATACGGACATAGTGTAGATGTAAAGCTCAGAGATTATGAATTGGCAGATAATGACTTGCTTTATTACGGAACCAGTGAAGAGGAGGCTCATAGATTGCTCGAAATAGGAATAAAACCCGTGAATCAGAGATTTGTTCACCTCTCTACAACGATAGAGAAGGGAATAGAAGTTGCCATGCTAAGAACGGACGATCCAATTATTCTAGTTATTGATGCGAAGAAAGCCAGAGAAAAGGGTATTAAATTCCTCAAAGCAAATGAGTTCATAGTACTTTCAGAGGAAATCCCACCAGAATTTATAAAAATGCTGGAGGTTTAGGACGTTTAAGATTTAGATTTATAAAACTGTAGAATTAGTCAGGAATAATAAAAGGCGGGAATCTTTGTTGTGTTTTCAAAGAAAAAGGTCGTTCCACTCACATTTATATATACATTGACACTCTGACCGAGATCTATTCCTGAGAAGTAATTTGTTCCGTTTTCGTTCTCGAAGTAAACCTTGAAAATAGCCTCTTCAAGGCTAACCTTAATGAATTCAATTTTCGAGTCTATTATGCTTACGAGTTCATCTTTTATGGGCATCGCACCAAAAAGGAAAAGCTGTAGTTTCTGAAGTGCATCAACATCATAGACCATTCTTATATTAACGGCATCACCTTCAACCGTTACGAATACCTCTTTAATTTCTAAATCGAGATTTTGAGCACTTGCTATGGGGATGAAAGTAAGGAGAATGAAAATTGATAAAGCCTTGATGAGCAATTTTGAGCGCATGCCTCATCATAAGATTTGAAGAATATAAGCTTTGTCATCAGGAATTTGATATATGGTCTAAGTTATAATAATTCAGTCTAAATTATTCTACCGCAACACTTATTTAGAAGTTTGAGCATTATTTAATTGGGGTGCCGCCTGCAGTAACAGCTATTCCCGCCGTCACCGTAATAATAGCTATTATTTGGCACCCCCAATTTAATAAGAAATCCAAATAAGAATCCAATAACCCATCCAAAGTATTTTATAGGTCCCTTTTTTGTCCCAACTTAATGAAAAGTTGGGAAGAGGTAAACAGCAGGAAAATCAAAGATTACATCTCACATTTTGTCAACACCTACAACATACAAAATGTACGTCATATGAACAACAGAAGGTATTAGAGAGAGCCGCTTGTAGCCTTTGCAGATGCAAACGACCCTTTATTTTCGAGATTGAAAGGAATGATCTCATCAGAACACCTTCTTCCATCTGAGATACTTGAGAACTCAAAGAGTGTCATCGTTTATTTCATTCCTTTCAAGAAGGATATCGTTCGAAGTAATTCCAAAGGTATATGTTCATCGAAAGAATGGGCTGAGGCGTATGTTCTAACAACTCAAATGATCGTAAAGCTGAATCGATTTTTGTCGGAGAAAATTCAGAAAATGGGATTTAAGATGGCTGAGATTCCACCAACCCATAACTTCGATAAGGATAAATTGATAAGTAACTGGTCACACAAGCACGTAGCCTACATCGCGGGACTTGGGAAATTTGGTTTACGCAAGATGATTATAACAGAGAAGGGTTGTTGCGGAAGACTCGGGAGTATTGTGACAGATTTAAAGCTAAAACCAACAAACAGACCAGACAATGAGTTCTGTCTGTATTTCCACGATAAAAGTTGTATAAAATGTGTTGAAAAATGTCCTTTCGGAGCTCTTGGAATTAATAAGTTTGACCGGAAAAAGTGCTACCAGATCTGTCTTTCCAATGCAGAATTACATTCCAAAATGGGTTATGCTGATGTGTGTGGAAAATGCCTATCGATTGTACCATGCTCGCTGAGGAATCCTGTGATTAGAGGCAAGAAAGATTGAATAAAAATTGAATGAAAACTTAATTTAAATGTCAAAGCTCACATTATTTTGCCAATCCTAAACAGTAAGTGTTTAATATTCAATACCAAAAAAGATTGCTTTATGGTTAAGATTGCAATCTCAGGAAAAGGAGGAGTTGGTAAAACGACTCTTGCAGCCATGTTAGCTTATCTTTTTGCGAAAGATGGTTATAGCGTTACTGCAATAGACTGTGATTCATCCATTAACCTACCAACAGTTCTTGGGATAAAAGAGGATGTCAGACCAATGTCCGAGCTTGGGGAGGTAATTGAGGAAAGGGTTAAAGGCCCTCTCGGTACATTCAAATATAATCCGAAGGTTGATGATATTTTTGAGGAATATTCCAAGAAAAACGAGTTTGGTATAAGAGTATTGGCTTTAGGAACCATTGAGAAGGGGGGTGAAGGATGTTTCTGTCCTCAAAATGCTTTTCTCAGGGCGATTTTAAGGCATGCGATATTCAGGGAGAAAGATGTTTTGCTTCTCGATATGGAGGCGGGAATAGAGCATCTCGGTAGGGGAACAGCTAAAGGAGTTGATTTGCTTATAGCGGTTGTCGAACCCGGTATGAGGTCTGTTGAAACTCTTAAAAGAATCGAGAAGCTTGCAGCTGATCTCGGGATCAGAAAAATAGGAGTGGTTATTAACAAATTCATAGAGTCCGAGAGCACGAAAAAACTTCTTGAGAGAATCGATAAAGAAATTCTCGGAAAAATTCCATACAACCAATGTTTTATCAGAGCAGACTTGGAGAACATCCCACCCTATAAGCTTGAATGCGAGATTGGAGCCTTTGAAGAGATTAAGAACAGAATCGTCGAGTTAATTGGAGGTGTATAGTCAATCTTTGGTTATTTTAAAATCAACATTGATTTTAAGAATTACAAAAATTTAAAACCTAATGAATATATTCAAGATTATCGATGCCAGAAAGATCGAGCTCACCAGTGCATTTGAGTAAAAAAAGGCAAGCTGAACTCTCTTCTCATCATACCTGTTTTTAACAATGTAATGCTCAAAAAAGAGAATCATCCCTGTCAAAAGCATTCCGTAGAATAAGAGGTCCCCCGTTATCCGGAAGATAAAAACGTAGGCCAGGATTAGAAAGAAGATTAGATGGCTTGTCGCAGAGACTTTTTTTGCGAATCCCACACCGAAATGGGCACCGAGAGAATGAAGGCCCATTTTTCTGTCAAATTCAATGTCTTGAAGTGCATAAATTATATCAAAACCCGCAACCCAGAATATCAGGGCTATTCCGATCATCAACGGTATGAATCCGGCTGCGAAAAAATCCATCGAATCCGTTATCGCTATCCATCCACCCAAAGGGGCGAAAGCAAGATTCAGTCCTAGAACGAAGTGCGAGAGGCAGGTGAACCTCTTCAAGTAAGGGTAGATCCATGCGGTAATCGCCGGAATCGGAGAGAGTATGAGGGCAGTATAATTGATAAGATAGGCTGAAAGGAAGTAAATTGCAAAACCTACCGCTGCTATAGCGTAACCTTCTTTTACAGAGATTTTGCCTGAAGGAATATGCCTTCCAGCCGTTCTCGGGTTCAAGGCATCTATTTCACGATCAATTATCCTGTTCAAGCTCATTGCTGCTATTCTCAAACCTGTAAATGCCGTTAAAATCAGAAAAAATATTCTAAATCCAAACCACCCATTAGATGCAAGAAAAGCTCCAGAGTAAGCAAACGGAAGGGCAAATAACGTGTGTTCAATCTTTATAAAGTCAAGATAATCTTTCAATTTGCTCATCTCTTCGTGTTTTTGCAACGTTGAAAATTAACCTTTCCATTTTGATGATAGCAAGGGGTATGATATGTAAAATGATTAATGAGAAGGATAAAGTTAAATCCCCTTTTTAGCCAGTGATCTTATGTTTGAAACTGGAAAAGATGCTGCAGTCGCTGCTGTACTTTCAATGCTTCTGGAAGTTTCCGCAAGTCCAAAGGCTGGAAATGTCGACAGGGAGCATAACTTTGAAGATCTGAGATTTGAGCATTTCCTCGCTTCAGCCACCTCATCTTTCCCGGTTTTTTTAAAAGCCACGGCTACGAATTCTACGAGATCTGAGGGTTGTGGTGAACTTATCCTTAAAGCCGTAAAGACTTCGATGCGTTGGCATAAAGCCCAAAACGTGCATTTTGGTGCGTTCCTCCTCCTCATACCCCTACTAAAATCCTGGAACTCAAAATCTCCAAAAGAGGCAGGAAAGAATGCAAGCTCGATTCTAAAGGAAAGCACATACGAGGACTCTCTCAAACTTTTGAGAGCTTTCAGGCTTTCTTCAGCAAGAGTCATGGATGCCGAAAATCTCAATCTCCGTTCAAATGAGACCGAAAAGCTCATTCGAGAGAGAGATGTTAATCTGTACTCCTGGATGAAGATGGCGCCGAAAGAAAACATAATAGCTAAGGAGCTTGTTGAAGAGTACAGAATAAGCATAAAAGGTTCAGAAAAAATCAAAAGATTTTTTGAGGAATTTAAAGACATTAACTATTCCATCATACTTTGCTACTACCACATCCTCTCAGAAAATCTCGATCCACTCATAATATCAAAGTTCGGTAAAGATACAGCAGAATCTGTTTCTAAAAGGGCTGGAGAGCTGATTAGAAATCCAAGCAATGACATTTATCAAAACCTCAGAAATTTCCAGAGTTTTGACGTTGAACTCATAAAAAGAGGTATAAATCCCGGAAGTGTGGCCGATCTTACAATTTCTTCGATTTATCTAGCATTGATGGATGGCCTAAGATTTTAGTAGGATTTGGTGAAAGGAGATGATTGAGATGGAGAAGATGGAGCTCAAACTCAGAAACTTCGGCCTAAGGAATGGGATAAATGAGATCATAGGAATCACCTTCGGCAAGTGGACAAACACAGCTCCTCTCGGAATCATAGTTGAAGATGAGGAGGGCATCAATGCGAAGGTTAGGCTCTACTCCAACCACACCCGAGATAATATCAAGGAAAAAAAGGAGCTCTGGGTGAACGTTATCCATGATCCGGTTATTTTCGCGATATGTTCATTTGATGACTTGGACGAATCCTATTTCGAAAGCCTGAATCCTCCGATAATAAGGGGTTCTCTTTCATGGTGTAGAATGAAGGCAGAGATCAAGGGTGCATACGCAGAGGTTGAGCTGATCGATGGAGGTGTTTTGAGGAAAGAGGCAAAAGCTGTGAATAGGGGATTCAACGCTATCGTCGAAGCTTTGGTATATGGAACCAGGCTTATGGAGTACAAGAATATGGCTCTGAAGGAGAAGGTGGATTACTATCTCAAGCTTGCCGAGAAGTGTGGAGGGGAAAGAGAAAAAAGGGCTGTGGAGATAATTAAAGAAAGAATTAGCGAATTAGTAGACTGAAACTAACTTTGTTGTTTCAATACGATATAATAATAGCAAAGAAATTAAATATTCCACTCTTTAAATATTCCACTCTTTTTCTCTTAATACCCTCCTAAGAATCTTGCCCACTGGAGACTTTGGAAGTTCCTCAACAAACTCAATTTTTTTCGGAGCTTTAAAAGCAGCGAGTTTTCCCTTACAGAACTCTATCAACTCCCCCTTACTGACCTCCCCAACATATTCCTCTCTTAAAACCACAAAAGCCTTTGGAACCTCACCTTTCTGTTCGTCCGGAGCCGATACCACTGCCGCTTCTTTAACGGCAGGGTGTTCATAAAGTACATTCTCGACCTCATCTGGCCAGACTTTGAATCCCGCCACATTTATCAGATCTTTTTTCCGGTCGATGAAGTAGAAAAGGCCGTTCTCATCCATGTAACCCAAATCTCCAGTGAAAAGCCAGCCATTTTTCAGCACATTCTTGGTTTCTTCGGGTTTATTCCAATAACCTTTCATGATCTGGGGGCCTTTTCCAACAAGTTCTCCGACCTCTCCAATTGCCAGATCTTTTGCAGTATCGATGTCCACCACCTTGACTTCGGTGTCAGGCATCGGGACTCCAATCAACTTATCTCCGCTCATTCCTAAAGGCGTGCAAGTTAAGCATGGACTCGCTTCTGTAAGCCCCCAAGCTTCAATTATATCTGTTCCTGTCACTTCCTTCCACCTACGTCTTATCTCCGGCGGGAGAGGGGCAGCTGCACTGAAACATATTCTCATTCTGGAGAAATCCGCATTGCTCACCTCAGGGTGATCGAGAAGGGCTATGTATATTGTGGGTACGCCATAGAATATACTTGGTTTGTAGAGGTTGACATATTCTAAAACTTTGCCAGGTTCAAACCTTTCCATTAGCATGATGGTTCCTGCTACATGAATCATGGTGTTCATGCACCAGTTCATGCCGTAGATGTGGGAAACAGGGAGGAAGATTATCGCTGTTTCTTCTCCTTCTCTGAATTGAAACCACGTTGCCTCTTGAACTTGGTCAACTATAAGGTTGTAATGAGTGAGCATGGTTCCTTTCGGTGTGCCAGTTGTTCCGCCAGTATACTGTAGAACTGCTAGGTCCTCTTTGGGATTTATTTCGATCTCAGGAGGTATAGTGTCGCTTTCAGATAGTAGTTTTGCCATGGTTCCACGATTCATGAGCGTTGCATCATCTCTTGATGTGACGATTACATGTTCAACCTGTGTTTTGTCCTTAACGTTTTCAACTACCGACTGCAGCTCATCAAACGTAACAATCACTCTCGCACCGGAGTCTTTAAGAAGGTATTCTAACTCTTTCTCCTTGTACATGGCATTGCATGCAACTACAACCGCACCACAGATCAGAGAACCGTAATAGGCTACAACGAATTGAGGGAGATTTGGAAGATATATTGCGATTCTATCTCCTTTATTAACCCCTAACCTCTGAAATGCATTCGCCATCCTCACCGATAGATCCCATAGCTCTCCATAGCTGTATTCAACCCTGCTATATATCAGTGACGTCCTCTCGGGGAATTTCTCCGCCGCGATTCTGAGGTTCTCGAACACCGCTACAACAGGATACTCTAAAGAAGGAGGTATGTGGGCAGGATAAAATTTGTACCAAGGTTTATCCAACTACAACCCCCCTCAAGTCCTTCACTATGGTGGCCTTTATAAATCCACCCATCTTGACATTATCCAACCAGGCTACCTTCGCTCCATTATACCGTTTTTTGCAGATAACCACAGCAAGTCCAACGGCAGCAAGAGAAAAGCTTCCAATCAGAATATCGCTCACAACAAGGCTCAAGAGAGGTTCAATCATTAAAAATCATTAAAAAAATTTGTATATAATTATTTCGGTCTATGGATGGGGTATTAGCTCCTCAGTTAGTAACTTAATGTAACTCATTCCATGGTGCTGGCTAAACTGTGGATGTTCGGTATATTACCCGTTATAATGGAGTATCAAACTAAATCACAGAAGTCTTAAATAAAAAATTACCAAAAGAAAATTTCATGTATCATCCTCACTACGTAATCCGCTCGATTGAACAAAACATAAAAAATACTGGAAACCCGCTTGGCTTATCCAGATCACAGATCAATACATGGTGGGAAGGATGGGAGGGATGGAAGAAAGTGGGCGAGAAGGATACCATGCTCTTCACGGGTCTGCTATACCAGCTCACACCATACGTAGATAAGCTTGTAGATTATCTTTACAAGTTCGAAAACACGTTTCTGGAAAAAGTCACGAGGTTTATGCCTAAATCCCCTCTAGGAATACTTCTAAAACCGCAGAAAGAGGCGGAGCATTTCAATGGGATCGTGAGAAAGATAGCAGATTCTCTCATCAAATCCGGAATCGATTTCTGCTACAAACCCGAACTCGATTTCTATAGTGGGGTTTTACTATATGATATGGGAGATGATGAGGGATTTACCGAACATTCATTGTTTGTAGCCGAAAAACTGAGAGAAAAAGGAATTAAGAAGCTGATTACAATCGATCCACACACGACCTATGTTTTGAGAGAGCTTTATCCCGAATATGCGAATGCAGAATTCGAAGTAAAGAATTATCTCGAAATTCTGGATTTCAAGAGCAAGAAGGAAAATGAAAACATAACACTAACACTCCACGACCCCTGCTACTATGGAAGGTACCTTGAAATATCAGATGAGTCGAGGAGAATTCTGGACTCTCTCGGAATTGAATACAAAGACATAAGAAATTCCGGAAAGCTCACCTCATGCTGTGGCGGGCCAATTGAGAGTATCTCACCAAAGCTAACAAAGGAAGTGGCAGAGAACAGATACGACGAGCTCAGCAAAACGGGATGCGAGATTGCAACGATGTGCCCGATATGTTTGGTAAACTTGAGAAAGTTCGGTGAGATTAAAGATATCTCCGAGATTATATGGGGGGCCGTAAATGCCTAACGAGGTGCTTGAACTGCTTAATCAGCTTATTGAAACGCTTAAAAGAAACTCGGTTGAAGTGTATATATCAAAGGATGCCGAAAGAGATGTTGAGAGGTTAAAAAGCGAGGATTCCTTCATCTGCAACGCTCTAAGCATCGCTGCTGATACAGGAATTGTTTTCTTCGGCGGGTTTGAGAGCAGAAAAAATTCGGCTCTTGCTGAACATCACATAGCCATAATCAGAAGAGATGCGGTTTGCAAGAACGTGATTGAAGCTTATAACCTTGCAATCTCCAAATCCAACGTTATTTTCGCAACATCTACAGCCTCAAAAACAGGAGACATCGAAGGAAAGCTGATATGGGGAATGCATGGTCCAAAGAAGTTTACAGTTGTTCTAGAGATTTCAGAAGAATTGTATGGAGGAATAGCATGAGAGAGGAAGACATCTACAAAGCGATAAAAAACAGGTCGATCAGGGCAGGAATCCTCAGAACCTGGGAAAACCTCCATAATGCGGTTGAACAGAACATTGAGAGGTACAGATTTCTTAAAGAGTATGCAAAGGATGTAAAGATGGCCAAACTCGAGGTTTTTTCAGACTATGATCGTTGGACTGAGAAAGCTATGAAGTCGATTGAGAGCAGAAACAAATGCTCAGTTTACTATGCTGAGGATGGAAAAGAGGCGAGAAAAATCGTTGCAGAGATAGTTGGAAGAGATAAGATAATCGTCAAGGCCAAGTCCATGGTTTCCGAGGAGATTCAGCTGAGAGAGTTCCTCCAGGAGATCGGAAATGAGGTGTGGGAAACCGATCTCGGTGAGCTGATAGTCCAGCTTGCAAATGAGAAGCCGATGCACGTGCTCGCTCCTGCAATCCACTACTCCGAAAGACAGGCTGCGGAACTCCTCAGGAAGGTAGGTGTTAAAGGATATACCGCTGCTGAGCTCGCTGAGGGTGTAAGGAAATTTATGAGACAAAAGTTCTTATTAGCAGATGTGGGAATCTCGGGCTGCAATGCATTCTCAGCTAAAACTGGAAGGATTTTTCTGGTTGAAAATGAGGGGAACATAAGACTTTCAACAACTCTCCCCAAGGATTACATAGCCATCGTGAGCATAGACAAGATACTTCCAAGCGATGAGCTGTGCCTCAAGCTCGTGATCCTTCAGGCTGCTTTTCTTGGAACATTCCCTCCTGCATATATAAACGTCAACGAACCCGTTGAAGGACAGCGAATGCATGTAATATTCCTGAACAATGGTAGAAAGCAGGCTCCCGAATTCCTTAAAGAGCAGCTGACGTGCATCAAATGTGGAAGATGCCAGATAGAATGTCCCATCTTCCAGATAACCGGAAGTCTCTGGGGAAACGTTTACGGGGGGCCTATGGGAATGGGATGGAGTGGTATACTGGGAGAAATTGGATATGAATGTTTCCTCTCAAGCCTGTGTGGTAAATGCAAGGAGGTATGCCCGATGGAGATAGACATGCCAAGGATCATCAGAGAACTCAGAAAAATGATGGTGAGGGGCAATAACCTAGGAGAGGTCTAAAGATGTAGATAAATCTAAATGGCCATAGGAGAGATATGGCCGTTACCAGTTTATCGCTTTAATCGAGTGCTAACAATTCCTGCACACTCCAAAGGAGATCGAAAAAGGAAGTTTGTTCAAAATTAAATTGTATGTTGGTATGTAAAAATTAAGTAAGGTATAAAGCATTTAGCCAGTTATTTAGCCTAGCCCTCTTTTGTCCCTTCCTGCTCTTTTGGTTTTTCTGTCTTTTCCTTTTCTGACTCTTTCTCTCTCGACTCTTTTGATTCTTTTGATTCTTCAGGCTTCACTTCTTCCTGAATCCTGCTTCTGAACTCTTCAGGGATGTTCTTTTTCCTCTTCTTTTTCAGATTGCTCAACTTTTCAATGACTTCAGGTATGACTTTTCCGAAGTCCGCATAGTTGTTTTCCCTTATGAAATCTAATACGTCCTTCGCCACCTCTCCTCTCACCACGACTGTTGAGTAGCCTACGTTGCTTCCAACGCTCCCAACACTGAAATCACTTTCAACGGCTGTAAAATCGATACAAACCTCGCAACCGTGCGGTATTATATCATTGAGCTCCTTAACAGGGAAACTAACAACCGAGTCGGTCATGGTGGCTATAAACTTACCCTTGGTTATGTCTGTTTTGATCAACTTGCTGAAATCCACTCCCTTCTCCTTTAAAAACTCATAAAGCTGATGATGGTAAAAGTTCTCCGTGCAGAAAAGTCCACAAACAAGTTTGATCTTTTCTCTAAAAAGGCTGAACTCAGACTGGAGTTTCCTTATCCCGCTCACCATGCATGGTGTTCCAACAACACCTATCCCCAGCTTGGACGTTTTCATGGCTTTCTTGATTTCCGGTAAAACACTGGCGAAGGAGTACTTCGTTCCAGTTAATCTTGTGTCCTTTAGCTGATCTACGCTCCTGATGTGGTAAATATTCGTTCTCCACTCTTCATCCCTTCCCACAAAAAGGGCCCTGTCTATCAAACCCATCTCTAATGCAGATGCCATAAACTCAGTTGCCATCGCTCCGTCCTGTCCCTTAAAGCGTTTTGATCTTGCAGCGGTAAGCTCGATGTATTCTCCAATATCACACAGAGGGGTGTAATCATACCTCGGACAAACCCTAACACATGCCGAGCAGTCCACACACTTCTCTTCCCAATCTGGAAAATCGATCTCCCGATCGGCTGAGATTATTCCATCGACTGGACAAATCAAAGCACAGGTTGAGCAATGACTGCACAATCCAGCATCGATTACCTTCTTCTTCAAATTCAGCCAGTATTTTTCTTCTATTGCCCTATCAGGTATCTTAACACTCCATTCAAGGGTTATAGCCATAGTACCACCATCACTCTCTAACCAAGCTTAAAATCTGAACGGGGCACTCCTTCACACAAATTCCACATCCCGTACATCTCTCCTTGTCGATCTTTAACTCCTTTTCTTTTTCTTTTACAGATAAGTTTATTGCTTCACTTGGGCATGAACTCACACATATACCGCAAGCAAGACAGCTTTCTGGCATCACACATGCGCTGTATTCTTTTACTTTCTCATGTGGCTTAAACTCCGGAATTAGATTATCTTTCTCCTTTATCCTTCTCAGAATCAGCTTAACACCATCTATAACGTACTCAACTGTATACCCATCCTCTCTCACGATCTTAGGGGGCTTTACCATTTCTTCCGTGGATGTTATCATCTCATTCATATTCTTATAAACAACATCATGGACTTTTGTCGGCCTTAAAGCAGCCCCTGGACATGAATCTACGCAGAAGTGACAGAAAATGCACTTGGTATAATCTATGGTTGGATAGTATCGATTGTTGGCTGCAAGCTTCATGCCTATAGCGTTAGCAGGACATACAAACGAGCATTGGAAACAGCTTATACAGTTTTCAGGCGAAAAGAGAACGTATCCTCTGAAAGAATCAGGTAAGAGTCTTCTTTCCCTTGGATACTCAATCGTGATCGTTCCGGGCTTTATCGCCTCTTTCGCTCCTACAACAAGGGCATCGAGATGTAACTTCACGTTGTCAAGAGTTTTAAGCTTTGGAAACTTGATTTTGATCATTTTTACCACCCCACCTAACTACCTACCTCACACGACGTTTGCAAGATTTAGCACAACGCCAATTGCAACAGCCAAAAGCGAGATCTGGAGCATGGCCGTCCAGCTGATCCTCAACGCCTGATCGAGCCTGATTCTTGCATAAATCGATCTCAAGAATGATAACGCCACCATTACAACCATCGTTTTTATGAACATCCAGATCACAGCACTCAGATCTCCTAACAAAGGTATTGTTGGCCCATTTCCCCCTCCAAGGAAGAGAACCGACATCAAGAGCGAAAGGATGTACATCTTCTCATACGCTATCGTCATCACGAGTCCGAACATGATGCCGCTGTACTCAACAAATGGCCCAAATGCGATCTCCTGGTCTGCTTCCGGAATTTCAAATGGTAGCCTTGAAGTTGCCATCACCGTACTTATGAAGAAAACGAGGGCCGCTATTGGATTCAGAATTATTCCTGGTATGCTCTGCTTTTCCACAATCGTCACCATGTCAGCCGTGCCATATACAAGAATCATAGAAACCACTGCAAGTATGAAAGGGATTTCGTAGGCGAAGTACATGAAAGCCTCCCTAACGGTTCCAATGTAGGCGAATCTGCTGTTCGAAGCCCATCCTATCGCTACGATGAATACCGGAATGAGCGAGACGATCGCAACGGTTATCGGGAGGGCATAAGGCGTTCTTATCCCAACGATGTTGCCTACAGGTATGAAGAGGAGTGGCAAGAGAACAGGGATGAATATTAGAATTGGAAACTGGAGAAAATACGGGCGATGAGCGTCTCTGTGAACGATAACCTCCTGGAAGAAGTATCTCAGGCCATCGGCGAGAGCCTGGATTATTCCTTCCGCCCACCTGAGGACTTCAAGTGGTCCTCTTCTCCATTGAATTCTTGCGGTAAGCTTTCTTTCAAACCATATTATGAAGAGCAGGACTGTCATCAGAGTTGCGAGGCCTGGGAAGATGAGCAGTGCGAACATCGGTCTCCACAAAATTATGGCAACTACAAATCCTATAACCGGGATTCCAAGCAGGTAGTCTATCAGAGGTTGAATCAACGGGATACTAACCATGTTATCGATAAAATGCTGCATCGTTAAACCTAAAAGCCCAAGATCTACCATCTTATCACCTCACCTGTCCGCCTCCGGAGGGAAGTAACCGAAGCTGCCGTAAATTGCCTGTAGATCTGCAACTCTCTCACCTCTCAAAGCCTCCATGAACCCTTTAAGGTAGTACCATCCTGGAGTTACAGCCCTGACTCGGTAAGGCACGTTCGACTCCCCATCGCTGATTATCGAGTAGAGAAGCGTCCCCCTCGATGCTTCGGTTAAAGCCGTGTACTCACCCTGTGGAAGAATTAGATTTCCAAAAACCTTGAAGAAGTAACCTCTGATGTCGGAAGATGCATTGCTGTAGTCAGCAAGAATGTCTTCGCTTATGACGTTGCCTTCGGGCATCGCTCTGAGTTCGTTGACCGCCTGTCTTATGATCGAAATGCTTTGGGCAATCTCCTCAACTCTAACGAGGAATCTCGAGTAGGAATCACCATCATCGGAAACTGGAATATCCCAGTTAAGCATTTCATAAGCTTCGTAGGGTTCAACTTTCCTGACATCGTACTCCACTCCGCTAGCCCTAAGGAACGGTCCGACAACACCAAATTTTATTGCATCCTCCTTCGAAAGAACACCAACCCCCTTAAGCCTTGCTATTACAGTTGGATTCCTTATGAATATCTTTTCAAAACTTTTAAGCCTCCTTTCAATAACGAAGGTGGTTTTTCTTATAAATTCAAGAACATTCCATGGAACGTCTCTCCTTATACCCCCCGGAATCACGAAAGATGCTGTAATCCTAGCCCCACTCATTCGGGTTATAGCTTCAACGATTGGTTCTCTCAAGGCGAAGGGCCACATGAAACCGGTTGTATGGCCCATGAAAACTGCTAAAATACCCGCATCGTAGAGATGGGTTCCTATTCTGCTCAGCTCTGCAAGAACAGTTCTGATGTACTTCGCCCTCTCAGGAATCTCTATGTCTAAAGCCGATTCTATTGCCCTGACATACCCCAGCGTTAAATTCCCTGTGTCCATTATCGCAGGTCTTTCCAGAAGAGGGATGTTCTGGATGTAAAGTCTATTTTCAGCGAGCTTCTCTATCGATCTATGAACATATCCAGGATCGGGAATCGCTTCGACGATGATGTCTCCTTTTATTCTTACGATGATCCTCATATGCCCGCTACCAGGATGCTGAGGGCCAACAAGCACGAGATAATCGTCACCCTGGTAAGCTTCCTCTAGAAACTTCTTTGGAATTGGAAGGAACAACTCAGTAGGAGGTTGAACTGGAACATCCAAGAGAAGTTCTTTCTCAGTCATTCTCTCACCTCACAAAAGCAGTATTCTTCTTCCTTCAGCTTTCTATCCTTTCTTAGTGGGAAATCTGGTGTGTCAGGTGCTAAAAGGAATCTTTCGCCCATCGCCGGATTTCCTTCAAACCATACTCCAAACAGATCGTACATCTCCCTTTCAAGGTAATCGGCACTTGGCCAGAATGTCACGAGACTAGGAAATCTCGGGTTGTCTCTTGGAATTCTGGCATAGATGTTGACGACTACCGGCATGAGTTTTTTATCAGAATAGCTTGAAACCTGATACTCCACGATGAAGCTGTTTTCGTGGGGGAGGTCTATTACGTTCACGTTTTTAACATGATCGAATCTTTTGCTGAGAATGTTTGCGATTGCCATTATATTCTTCTTCTCAGCTGAAATTGCAATTCTGTTCTTTGCCGTTATGGTTATTGAGTTGTAAAGTCCATTTAAATCCTTTTCAAACTCTTTAACGAGCTTTTTACCGAATTCCCAGTCTACATCCTTTGGAACATCCACTTTAATGGATGGAGTTGGAGCGATGAACTTTGGGGTGGTAGGAGGTCTTGCTGCGGAACTCCTTCCCTCAATCTCTGAAAGGTCAACCTTATCAAAACTTATCGTAGTTTCAGCCTTTCCACTCATTATCTTCTCCTGCAATGCCCTAATCGATCTGAGAAGGGATTCAGGAGTTGGAGGACATCCAGGAATGAAGAAATCAACCGGCACAACGTCAGATGGCCTAACCATATGGTAGCCATTCCAGAAAAGACCTCCTTTAAGCCCACAGGCTCCCATTACAACCACAAACTTAGGATCCGGCATTTGCTCATATGTTATTTTCAAAACTCTTGCCATCTTCCTTGAGATTGCTCCTTCAACAATTATCAGATTCGTCTGTCTTGCTATACCGTAGTTGAGGGACCCAAGCCTCTCGCCATCATAGCCGCTCGCATAAGCATGGGCGAGCTCAACACCACAGCACGCTGTAACAAGGTGGACCGGCCAGAGACTCCATTTGGTTCCCCACTTCTTGAAGGGGGCAAAGATACCTGAACCAAGGAACTCAACGTTCTCACTCATAAGCCTCCCTCCCATACGCCATTGAAAGCGTTAGCTTATATCCAAAGAACACAGCAGGAATGAACAGAATTGCTGAAATTCCCAACAGCATGTAGAAATCCAGGGATGGATATGCCGCAAACAACAGTAAAAGCACAAGCACGGGCTCGATGGCCATAAACATGTACATATATCCGAAATATTGCATTGGAATCCTATGTTTAGGGTTCCTGATTGGAAGATTCCCAGCCTCAAATCTCGACTCTTTTATCTCCGTTATATTGTATTTAGGTAGAATCTTGGTAAGGATAAGTATCGCTCCGTCCATAACCAAACTTATCACGATTACCGCACCGATTACAATTATGTTGTCTATGATCATCTTCCTACCCCCTTTCTATTAAGTTTAATCCAGTTTAATCCAGTACTTAAATCTTTAAACCTCATAAGGCAACACCAAATGTTTCAATGATGAATTTAACAGACTGAACAAACCAGTCGGGTGGATAGAAAGTTATTACAGTTATGAGTACTGCTATAAGGCCAACGATATTTGCAATTCCATAACCCCATCCCTTTCCGAGCTCCCTTGCAAGCCTGATGTAATACGGCACGGATATTGCAGAATTAATGACAAGGAGTACCGCCAGCCACACGTAGCCAGAATAGACGAGGGCGAGAGTTATGAAGAGCTTGCTCCAGAACCCCATGAGAGGTGGTATTCCGATGAATGAGAGTGCAAGAGTATATGTGAATGGGGCACTAACACCTTCTTTTTTGATTGCAGTGAAAAATCCGATTTTTCCAGCAGAATTAGCAAAGAGCTGGAGCAGCGCTCCAGATATAGCAAGATAAATGAACTCGGGCTTTACAATGGCCACAAAAGTTGCGAGAATGTAGCCCATGTTCGCCACGGTTGAGTAGCCTAGCACCCTTCCAAGTTCTCTGCTTGTAAGGGCTCCGATATTGCCTGTGAACATTGAAAGGACTGCGAGAAATGCTGCGAACATCGTTATCGAATACGTAACGGGATTCGTTGTTGCAATTAAAATCTTGAACGCAACTATGAACGGCACGATTTTTGCAATGGATGCAATTATGGAAATCGGAATCGGGTCTGCTGCAGAGAAAACATCCGGTACCCATTCATGGAGCGGAGCGATGCCAACCTCAAGTCCAAGCCCGAGAACGAGAAGAACGTAACCAATGATGTAAATACTTGGATTCATTTCCTTGTAGAAGTAAACCACCAAGAAAGCTCCTATGATGAAAATTATAGTTGCAAACACCATGAAAGTTATGTACTTGATACCAACATCGAGCTTTGCTTCCCTATCGCTTAGCATAACAAGAATATACGTTGGAACCGATACGAGTACAAAGGTTCCGATCAGAACCGCAAAGTTCTCCGTTTGGATTACGAGAATCGTCGCAAAGATCAGCATCGCTGTAATCGCGTAATCAATTCCCTTGATCTGGTTTTCTGAGATGAATAGGGTGATAAGGTTGAGTACACCAATCGCGATCACGAAAAATCCAAAGAAGTAAGTTTCACTGGTTAAAGATGCAAAGGCAAGTAAAATCGATACCACGCTAGCTGCAAATCCTATCCTGTGGTCTTTTAATGAGAATATCGCTCCGAGGGTTAGAATTATTATCGCTGCCATGAGAAGGGATTCTGTCATTTTTCACCACCCCACAAGTGAGAATATCACAAGGAATAGCATTATCGATGCAGCAACTATCTTCACGTAGCTTTTGAGGTACCCAGACTGAATCGATCGAATGGCAATTGAAAGCCTGTCGAAAAATCCTGGGATCGCGGTATGGAAGAAGAAGTCTATCGCTCTGTTGAGGGCATCAACGATCGCAGCTATCCCCCATCCAATTTTAGGAACGATGAAGTCGTTAAGGAATGGCAAGTACATTCTGTCTGTGAAAATTACACCGATTTTTAATTTTGAAGTGGGCTTATAAAGCGTGATGAAATAGGAGGCTGTTACAAGTAATCCAACGTATAGAGACATTTTGAGGTACCCTTCCTCCAAGAAGTGAGCTGCATGTTCTTCACGCTGCAAGAGAATGATTGCCAGCAATACGATAAGCATGGAAACCATTGCCGAGTAGGCTAGCTTCATCAACCCTCCGCCTTCGGTATGCTCATGGTGCGGATACTCGCCCTTGATGAAATTAAGACTGAGAAATTTCGCCAGAAATGCTGAGTATATAACGGAGACCAAAACGAGGAGGTAGAATGGCAGGGATAATCCTTCCTCCATGAGATGCTCCATCACTCCATCCATCCCGGACTTCACCCAGTAGGCTGTGAAGGGTGGAATCCCAGCTAAGGAGATAGTTGCAACAATCGTCACTGCAAAGGCAACTTTCATTTTTCTGGAGAACACTAGATTCCCGCTGCAAAATCTGTCATGGGTTGCATGGATGAGATGACCTGCGACAAGGAAGAGAGATGCCTTTGCAAAGGCGTGGACGATCAAGTACCAGAAGGCAACGATCACGGCTATTTCCCCCACCCAGAACGAGGCAGCTGAAGATGCGAACATCAATCCGAGGCTTGACATGGTTGATGCAGCAAGCAAGACCTTCCTCTCCCTCAATCCAAGAGCTACTGAAGCGCCATAGAGAGCTGAGAAGAGACCCAAAAACAATACAAGGAGATAAATCGCTTCAAGCCCCGGAACGTGTGCTTCCCATGGTTTGATGTACCAAGTAAGACGCATGAAGAGATATGTTCCCGCTGCGACCATCGTTGCACTGTGCAGTAAGGCGCTGACAGTTGTAGGGCCAGTCATGGCAGTCATCAGCCACTCGCTGAATGGAAGCTGGGCTGATTTAGTGAAAGGACCCAGGAGGAAGAGAAAGAGGAGTATTACCGTTCCAACTAATCCGATTTTCACAAATAAATCCTCCCAAGGTATAGCATGGATGTCTAGGCTTCCGGTAAGGGCATAGATTGCTGCGATGGCAAAGAGCATCGGCATGTCGCCAAATCTTATCGTCGAAATTGCCCTCCATCCGCCAAAGCTTGGAGACCAGCTCATCTCAAGAGGGCCAACTTTCCTTCCCTTCTCTCCAACAAATGTTATGTCATCGTCATCTCTAAACCAGTGCCCAATCAGGCCCCATGATGCAATTCCAAGGCCTTCCCACCCTATAAGGAGAGTGAAGAGGTTATCACTGTAAACAACCAAAAGCATTGACGCTGTGAAGGTATTGAAAAAGAACCAATACCATCCCAGCCTGTAGTCATCCTTCATGTATTCCAAACCGTAAACACCGATCAGGAAAGCTATCAAAGCTGTGAGAACTCCCATGTATTTGCTGAGGTAGTCTACAACGAAAACGAAGTTTATGTTGAAGTCCTCAATCCAAGGATATGAATAGAAACCTTCCTCGAAATTGAACAGAATGTTAAGGGAGATTACCAAAGAGACGAAAAGACCGAACACAGATAGATAAGGAAGCTTTCTTGCCCACTCTTCCCCAGGTTTGTATATCCACGCTAGGGCTATCGGCAGGCTCGATATTACCGGTGTGAGAAACAGGATTGCGAACTGAAGTATCTCGGTCATGTTCCACCTCCGATAATTGCTTTAAGACCGTTCAGCAGCACGGTGATCAGCGGAGGGAAAATGAAGATGATTGAAAGAATGCCTATCAAGTAAAGGGGGACGTCCAAATACCTGCTGATCTTAGGCCTCTCAAGATCTTTTGGTGTGCCGTAGAATATCTTTTTGAGTGTGTAAAAGCTATACCACCCAGAAAGGATGAAAATGAACACAACTGCAACGATCAAAGGAACGGTTGAGATTTCAAAGCCAAAGACATCAACAACTCCTCTCAAAATGAAGAATTCACCGAACATTCCTATCGCGAGTATTCCGCCAAGGTTCATAAAACCGAGAAGGGCAGCATTCGAAATGGATGGGATCTGCTCATGCAACCCGCCCATCTTTCTCAAATCCCTGAGGCCATGATAGGAGGCTATGATCCCTCCAGCGGTCATGAAGAGGATTGACTTCCCGAAGGCATGAGACATGTACTGAATCACAACCCCAATCAGCCCATACGTCCCAAGGCAAAGTCCTATGAGGATATATCCCATCTGAGATACAGTTGAATACGCTAGCAGTCTCTTGTAATCCATCTGCTTGAAAACGGCAAATCCAGCATAGACGCTAGAAATTATCGCATAAATCATAATCGGATTTCTATACGCCTGGATGAATGAGGGATCGATCAGGTAAACCCTTAGCAGGATATAACCAGCTAGACCGACTGTGAGGGGACTTAGCAATGCACTAACTGGCGTTGGAGCCTCAGCATGAGCCCATGGAAGCCATATATGCGGCCCCAATCCAGGAAGCTTGATCACCATTCCGACGAAGATCAGCAACCATGCAACCATGCTTATTGCGGATATCCCTTTTATTGCAAGGGTGGAATTATCCATGGCTATAACGATGAATCCGATAAGAGTGAGAACTCCTGCAACGTTGGTCCAGATGAAGTAAAGAAGTCCCACCCACCTTCTGTTTCCGTAGCCGTACATGTAGATGAGAAGGAAGGATGTGATGAGTGAGATCTCAAGGAATATGTAAAGCATTATGAAGTTCCCGCTATAAACCAGCCAGAGCATCGATGCCGCATACAACCCATAGATCACTATGTACTTTCTGTACTCGTTCTCGCCAAGGCCCATCTCCTCAAACCTATGGAGCATGTATGGGAAAGAATAATAACCAACCATCGCTGAAACCATGCAGACTGTCAGCCCGAAGGCACTTGAGATCGGATCTATCAAAACGTAGAACTCACCGATAGGAGGTGAGAAACTGAGGAGCGGAATTTCAGTCGTTGTAAAGTTAAACAGTTCAAAACAAGCGGCAAAAAATGGTATGAGAAAAGACAGAGAGATTAAATGGGTTGCCTTTTTGGGTTTAAGGAATGGTGCTAGGAGGGATGCGATTATGGGTAAAAGGAGGTAGACTATCATAACACATCACCTCCTACTGAAATTGAGTCCGTTGTAATGTCTTTTTTGACCTTATCAAGCTTGACTATCGTCCCGATTAGGATAAGAAGTTCACTACTGCTTGTGAAAATAGTGATGATTGCAAGTACAAAACTTTCAGCAATCAGAGATTCAATCGAGAAAATAGGCATAAGGGCAAGAAAAACAGCTCCAAACATCAGTTCAAGAGATATCAACAACCTGATTAAATCTTTGCTGGATATCGCCATTGTATATCCTACCATCAGAATTATCACGGACGCTATCAAAGATGTTGCAACATCGATCACCTCAATCACCCCTCGAAATCGAAATTACAGATAGCATGAGTAAGACCATTAACGATACCAAAGCAGAAATCAGAACGATATATCCACCTGTTGTAGCCATATCAATCTTCCCCGATTCCACAATGTAGCTTGCGTTATTGTAGAAAACATATGAGAGCACCAGAGCCGTTATTGCCGATGGAATTATCCACAATTTGGAGAGTTGTGATGACGGTCTGAACTTGTATACGGCTGCTAAAGCAACGGTAACGATACCGATGGCCCCTACGAAGATGAATGCAATCAGAACGAATACCTCTTGAAGGTTAGTTAAGGCATAGAGTGCGGCAATTGTTAGTAATGTTAAAGCCATATAAAGGGCCGAGTAAAAGTTATCTTTGGTGATGAGACTGCCGATTGATGACAGCACAGCGAAAGCGACAAGAATTAGGAAAACATAGCTCTCGATTACCATGCAAAAAGCTCAAAGAGATAATTAATAAATCTTACGTTTTGTTTCAGAAATTTATTTCCAAATTAATCATGATTAATAACTCTATTTTTAAAAAGAGACTCCCTTATTTAAGATCGCCCTAATTTAAGTTTATTGAATAATTCTTTGTTATAATTAGGTTACCAAGCCAATTTGTTTTCAAGAATAACTTTTTGAATAATGTATCTTTAATATATTTAGGTAACTAGATTATAGAAAATTATTTAAAAGTCTATCCACAACATGCAAACGCATCATAAATCAGGGGGTGCCCTTTTAATGGAACTCAGTGTTTGCAAAGTATGCGGAGAAGAGCTTGTTGGCGGAACTTATGAGAAATTTGGATTCTGTCCAGTATGTGGTGACATCTTAGATGATATCATTGCAAAATATCTCGAATTAGTCGCAAAAAAGTGTTCAGAGAAAGAGTTCGATGAAATAACCTATGAGGTAATCTTAAGATATCTGGATGAAATCGTTGATTGGGTAGAGTACTTTGAGGAACTCGATGAATATTCCTCAGACCAGAAATATTATGAAAGATTCAGAATGGTTCTCAACTGGCTTGAAGATCGTCGGAACAAGTTCGAGGATGTTGTGACCAAGAAGTTCAAGAAATGCGAAGCATGTGGGGCTGATTTCTCAAGGAATTGTATTCAAATTGAGAGAGATGGTGACTGGATTCGTGTTTATTGTGGAAGCTGTGGTTTTTTGATTTCAAAGCATTACTCTCCAAAAGTTGAACTCTAAAAATTTTTGAGGTGAAAGTATGGTTGAAATAAGAATAGTTTATAAGGATACGGAGACGGGTGAGCTAAAATCAGAAATAGTCGACACCGAAGACTACGAATACACAATCGCAACAAGAGGAGGTTGGAAAATGATTATAGCTGATGAAGAGGTAGAATTCGAAGTTGGCGAAACAAAGCCCATCAAAATAAGAAAGACAATTTTACCACGAGAGTCAATAGTCTTAATGTGCCCTGTCTCAAGACATGGCCTCGGTTACGTTGCTGCTTTGGGTAGAGGGGGTGAACCCCAGCCAGTCGAGGAAGAAAGAGAGATAGATTATGTAATTTTCAATGCTTTTGAAAAAGGAAAAGTAAGAAATGGAGACCTTCTCGGCGTTCTCAATGTCTTTCCAATTATGATGGTCAGAAAGGCGAAGAGGCCCACAAAAATAAAGGAAGAATAATTTACTTACCTATTAGATAATTAAATAAGATTATTAAAAAAATAAGATTTAAAGATTTAAGATGGTATATACTCCGGTGGTCTAATTGCTTTCATTCTTATTGCTTCCTGCTCACACCCAACGGCACAGACACCGCAACCAAAGCATTTCTCCTCTATTATTTTTGCAACCTCGTTATCGATCTCTACGGCATTAAAGTGACATCTCTCAACACACGTTTCACATCCAATACATTCATCCTCGTTAACTTCAGCTACGAATCTGCTTTTCTCCAGCAATTGTCCTATTGGAATATCCGCTGCTTTTGCAGAAAGAAAGAATTCACAACAATCACTACAGCAGTTGCAGTTTACAGTAACCCCTTTACCTGAAATCGCTGCTGTATTTGGCCATGTATGGATTAGTCCTTCCTCTTCTATTCGGTCTATCAACTCGAGAGCTTCCTTAACCGATAATTCCTTGCCCGAACCTCTTTCAATGACATACTCTGCCCCCCTACCGAGCTGTATGCAGTGCCAGGTTTCAAGTTCGTTGGTATAGCTGCAACCATCTCCTGCAAGATGCGTTACATTCCTGCATGAACAGGGAACTACGGCTATTCTTTCTTGAGACTCAATCATGTGTCTTATATTCTCATGGGGAAGGACATCAGGAATCCCTTCGATCGATTTGTAAGCGGGAATTATCCTCCATACTTTCATTCCGGTTGCACCAAGAAATTGGCCGATTCTCTCATTGCATTCCTTATCTCCAAATTCCTTCCAGAGCTTTGCGAACTCAGGATCTTTCATCTTCTGTGAAGCCATCGTCGCATCGTGAAGCTGAATTATATCCCTAGCAAATCTGAAATACTCCCTTTTCCTGAAATCTTTAGGGAAAACAACCCCTTTGTCAAATAGTCTTTCGAGGATGTCTCTGACTTCTTCCCTATCCATTCCTACCCTTTCTGCAACCTCATCTATGCTCCCAGGAAGAGAGGCGGCAATTTTAACTTCTACTTCATCCATCAAATACTCAAGAATCTTTCTCAGATATTCGGAGTCCGGAAATCCAAGATTCTGCATTAATTTCTCGTACATGGACATACCTCCCATCTAAATTATTTAAATTTAAAGATCTGCACCGGATTTTTCTACTATCAGAACTGCGAGGATCGCTGAAATAACGAGCAAGAAGGATGAAAGGAGGAGAGTCGAGTCCCAGCTAATCTCTGAGAGCGCTATGAAGGCAAAGATCAGGATGAGAGAGCCAACTTGGG
This sequence comes from Archaeoglobus sp. JdFR-27, assembly GCA_002011235.1. Lineage (GTDB taxonomy): Archaea > Halobacteriota > Archaeoglobi > Archaeoglobales > Archaeoglobaceae > Archaeoglobus_A. Next base: position 42,675 of record MTMO01000037.1, read on the forward strand.
AGAAGAGCCACACGGCTGCATTCGATGTGCCAATATACTTTTTCTCGACTGATGATGCTGCAACATCTAAGCCAAGAGGCAAAACTGCCATGAAGAAGAAGCCTAAGAGGAACAAACTGGCTGCAAGGCTGTAAACTCCGAAAAGCAAAGTGTGGATGTAGAATAGGAGGGCTGCAATTAAGAGGCACCCGACCATAAAAGGCCTTCTTACCCCTTTTTTATCCGAGATCCCGGGAATTATTACAGAGCCAAAGATTCCGCCTACTATCATCAAACCTCCTATAGCACCAGCGATTTCAACGCCTAGCCCATGAGTTTCAAGGATCGGTTCCACCCATGTTGTGTAGGCTGTGAAGATTCCGACTCCGAAAAACGAAAGGGTGGATACCAGAATGACGTTTCTGTTTTTTAAGGTAGAAAGAAATTCTCTAAGTGGGAGGTATTCTTTTTCCCCAGTTTCATAGGGTGATTCCTTTCCAAAGAAGTAGAAGATGCCCAGAATTGCCAGACCGATTATTCCATAGACTGCCAGCATGGTGTTGAGGCCATAGCTGAGAGTTAAGAAAGGTGTTACTCCAAGGCCGATTATTATTCCAAGGTATATCGAGAGCGTTCCTATCCCCGTTGCAATCCCAACCTCTCCTGGAGGGAACCAGCCTTTTACAAGCTTTGAAATGCTGTTGAAGATGAACGGCTGACCAATAGAAGCTATAGTTTGAAATAAAAGCAGCATCATAAAGGTTGTGACGAAAGCCCTAAGCAAACCGAAAACGGAAAGAAAGAACGTTCCTATAAGAACCGCAGTTCTAAATCCCTTCGAATCAACAAGGTATCCTACAGGAAGGGCGAGAAAGACGAAGGTGATCGGAAATACAGCTGAAAGTAATCCAACCTCAGCTTCACTTACACCATACACATTCTTAACAATCGGTAGAATCGGTGAAAAGGTTATCCAAACGATCTGAGAGAGAACGCCAGTCAAAAAGTAGGCAAAGAGAACTACCCATCTGTATTTCGTGCTCATATTTTCAAATATTAATTCATGATTATTAAAGTTTATTTAGTTTATTCTTGTTATGGTAAGATTATCGTAAGATTATCAGTAATAATCAGTACAAAGTTTCAACAATTTTAAAATACCAACCGAGTTTAATGCGGTTGGTGGAGTTCTCGTGACAGTAAGCATGAATGACCAGGCTACGGAAACCAGCTCCCCGATCCAGGAAGGATGGCTATGCTGAAAATTCTGGCGGTGTATGGTTCGTCAATCTTCTATGTGGTCGATGCGTTCATAGAGAGTTTGCATAGAGTTTTTCATAACAGCAACGATTTTGCCTATTTTTGGATTGTTCGTTATTCTCTTCTTTCTGAGTGGAGAAGAGCATCTCAAGGGGATGAGGGTTAGAAGGATAAGGATTAGAGCCAAAACCACATAACTCGCTAGATAAAAACCTTAGATCTAAGCAGTCGATAAAAGAATTTCATATGGATTTCACACAGATTCCATAAGGATTTCACAGGGAATTCTATAAAGTACAACAAGAAAGTACAACAAGATATATTTACATTTTAAGATGAGAAACTTCTATGAAGTTCGGAACAGTTGCTCCAACCTTCCCCCCAATCGATGAGATACCGAGAACTGCAAAAAGGCTTGAAGAAAAGGGCTACGCATCTCTCTGGTTCCCTGACCATCTGATGGGTTGGTATCCCCATGAATTATGGAAGGAGAGCGTTTTTGGAAAGTTATTCCCATCCTGCCATATGTTCTATGATGCCTTTTGTGCGATATGCTATGCTTCATGCTCAACTGAGAGGATAAAACTCGCAACAGGTGTGACTGACGTTCTACGAAGACATCCGGCAGTTCTTCTCCAGCAGGTGGTAACAGCAAACCACGCCAGCAACGGAAGATTCATTCTTGGAATAGGAGCAGGAGAAGGAGAAAACACACTACCCTATGGTATTGAAATGAGAAAACCCGTTGCAAGATTAGAAGAGGCTTTAGAATTGATGAGAATAATGCTGGAAACCGATTACGGAGAAAATATTAATTTTAATGGCAAGTTCTTCAAGCTCAAGAACGCAGTGTTCGATCTAAAGCCGATAAACAAAATTCCTGTATGGATTGGTGCCCATGGAGAGAGGATGTTAAAGATTACCGCAAAATATGCAGACGGCTGGTTGCCAACAACCATGCCACCCAAAGTATACTCTGAAAAGGTAGAGGTACTTGAAAGGTACTGCAAGAAAGAAGGGAGAGATCCGGCTGAAATTGAAAAGGGATTGTTTGTAAGCCTCGTTATTGATGAGAAAAGAGAAGAGGTTGATAGGTTACTTAAACAACCCATATTAAAGGTGAATTCCCTTTTGCTGCCATCCGAATACTTCAGAATGCTCGGATACCAGCATCCGTTCGGAGACTTCTATGGCTTGCTAGACTACATACCTACAGAATATTCAAAGGATGATATTCTGTTAGCGTTGAAGGAGATTCCGGATGAGGTTGTAAGACTTGCTTTTGTGAGCGGAACTGCTGAAGATGTTGCCCAAATCTTCGACGAGTATTCAAAGGCTGGAGTGGAGCATATCGTTTTGTGGAATCTAACGTATTTCGGAGACGTTTCAAAAATAAAATCCTCCTACCAGCTAATTGATGAGGTTATAAGGCATTTTTAGTATTTTTAAGCACTAGGCATTTTTTCAATCAATTTTAGTCATTTTTACCTTTTTATGAGAAACACCAGTGGAATAATCGCTATCAGCTCTATTACAAAAACGTATACCATAAGATAATAGATAGACAGATCGTAAAAAAAGCCTGCCATTACTCCACCAAAAAACCAACCTAAACCGAAAACAGTGTTGAATATGCCATAAGCGGTTCCTCTTTTTCCAATTGATGTTAAGTCCGCTATAGCTGCTCGCATTATTGTCTCCTGCATACCCACAACAATCCCCCAAATCAAAATTCCTGAAATGACAAAGGTTAGATCTGGACTGAAAGAGAGGAAAGGAATTAAAATTATCAGTAAGGGAACGAGGCTAAGAGAGGCTAAACCTACTCTATCGTAGACTTTGCCAATGATTAGGGCTGCTACTGCATCCACTCCCATTGCAACCGCATAGAATGCTGGGATCAAAGCATCTGAAAGTATCGATTGCACTTTAAAATGATATGAGATTATTTGAAAGTTAATAAATCCTGCCATAGCCACAAACACAAAGAGAGTGTATAACCAGAACGTTCTGGAAAGTTTCTCCTCTTTTAGCTCAGGTTCAAAAACCTCTGGCTTTGGAAATTCCAATCTTGAAAAAGCAAGAAATAAAATACATAGAAGAGCCGGAATAAAAAGAACCGCAAATCCATCTCTGAAACTTCCACCCATGTACAACGCCAAAAACAAGACCATCGGCCCAATAACCGCTCCTAACTGATCTATCGCTTCGTGAATTCCAAATCCCCATCCCCTTCCAACCTGTTTTGTCGCAAAAGAAATCATTGAGTCCTTTGCTGGAGCTCTTACAGCCTTTCCCAACCTTTCCAGTATTATCAGGAGAGCAACGACCTCCCATCTTCCTGCCAAGGCAAGAAAAGGTACTGAAAGAATCAAACCGTATCCGATGAAGGCGAGTAACCAATATCTTTTAGTTTTATCAACCAAATATCCCGATACCAATCTTAGGGCATATCCAAGAAATTCTCCCGCTCCCGATACAACTCCAACAACCAAAGCACTAACACCAAAAGTTGCCAGAAAAGGGGCCGTTACACTTCTTGCTCCCTCATAGGTAACATCCCCGAAAAAACTTACGATTCCCATAAGAATTATGAATTTAAGTGCCCTACTTTGGAGATTGCTACCAAAATTGCTGTTCTCAAGCTTCTTTGTTTCTTTTTTGGGATCCATTTTAATCTAAGTGAAAATATGACATTTGATTTATTTTTATTTTCTTTTGATTGTTTTCTTTTGATTGGCTGAAATTGTTAAGATTGGAGTTGAGATACTTAAATTGTGAGATTTTTAGATTGTGAGATTTGTGATTTTAAAACCACAATCGAATATCAGCCGAATGTCAACCCTACCACCGAATGACTTTTAAGAGACTAGCGAAAAGGGTCAAACTAAATGAGGTGAATCATGACAAAGAGTATGGCAAGGAACGAATTCCTTAAGGAATTGTTAAGATTGATACTCCTGAGTTTCCTTTTATTCATTTACTATTCGGTTGTGTCGATGGCAATTGGTTTTTCATCACATGAGAATGCGATGATTATCCTCCCAATTGTGTGCTTTTTTCAAACCGCAGTCATGAGCTATCCTATCATCCGCTCTAAATGGAGTGGATTGAAACTCATTCTGGCAATCTTTCTCATCTTTTTTGGAGTAGTAACCTTTCTTACACAAATCGAGACCATCGTTTTTCTGAGATATCTCGTAGATATAGTTCCAGAGGAGGAAATTCCAAAGTTTTTCATCCAAGGATTTGTTATCGCAGTGTTGTTCTCAATTTCAGCTGTAGTTATCTATGGAAAACTGAAAGGTGAGGTTATAGAGACGAAAAAAGATGATTGGCCAAGATACCTCCCTTTAAACCTAAAATTTTTAGCTCGAATGTTTGTCATTGCCATCATTTACATGATAATTTACATCCTATTCGGGATGTTTGTGGCTATGCCACTCGGAGGAGAAGTGTTTCAGGAGTACTACGCTGGATTACAGCTACCGCCATGGATTCTTCCATTTCAGATAGTAAGAGGCTTAATATGGGCTTCCTTAGCTTTTATTGTGCTAACCATGATGGATGGTAGTTGGTGGGAGAAGGCATTGGCAGTAGCCCTAATTTTTTCGATACTTCCCGCATCTTTGCTTCTGCTTCCAAACCCGTACATGCCCGATCAGATAAGAGTAGCCCATTTTTTTGAAATACTGTCTTCAAACTTTCTTTTCGGGCTTATTGCTACTTGGTTATTGAAATCTGGAACTGATGTAACTGATAAATCTGTCAACTGATAAAAATCTAGGTGAGAAAAGTGGCTTTCTACGACCTATCAAAGGAGGAAAGAAGAAAACTCGTTGAAATAATAGAGCTGGAGATAAAACAAGACTTAATTCGAGGTGAAGATGAAAATATAAGAAAGTATGCATCCGATAAAGATACCTACATAAGGAGGGTTGTTTATAAAGCAATAGGAAAGCTGTACCGCGAGCAAGATATCCAGAGGAAGAGAATTCTCGAGATTCTAATGAGTATGTACAAAGATGAGAACGAGAAAATCAGGCAGGCGGTTGTTTACACTTTTGGTGAGATTGGTAAGATCGAAGCCAATAAAGTTGAATTGCTTGATGTTGCATTAAATGATACGCATCACTCAGTAAGAAATGCCGTAGTTGGGGCTCTAAAACAGATAGGTGAGAAAAATCCTCAAGCTGCTATAGAATTTGCAAGGAAATTTTTGCACCATTCTGATCCGAAAATTAGGAAAATGATCGTCCATGGAATTGAACTCAGAGGAAGAACCCATCCTGAGGATATTTTACCCCTTCTTTCAGAATTACAAAATGATTCAGATAAGGAAGTTCGAAAGATGATAATCCATGTAATCGGACAGATTAGCTATAAAGAGGGATGTCTGGAAAAGGTTGTTTCTACTTTGAAGGAATGGGAAAACAGAGAATTGGTAAAGTTGGCAACAGAAGAAATACTGGAGGTCCACAGGCGATACAAAAAATTCAGTGCTAAATCGTACGAGGAGGCTAAAAAGTACATTGAACAGGAATTTGAGGGGTTGAGATGTCAGAAAATCTGAAAAATGAAAAAATGGAAATGAGTGGAACAAAAAGCAAAAGAAACTTGACAGGTTGCTGCGAAATCTACTGCTGTGCATGCCCATTTTACAGAAGTGAGATTTCCGATTTAGCAAATAGATTGAAGGATGCCTTAAATGCAGAAAAATTCGACAAGATTGCGTTCCATTTGAGTGGGTTGGTGAGTATCGGGAATTCAAAAAGTGGCTGAACTTTCTTGCAAGGGGGAAATGCAAGGGATGCCAGGCTGAAGGGGGAAATCCTTTCTGTTCAATAAGAAAATGCTGCAGGAAAAAAGGAATCATCAGCTGTGCTGAATGCGATGATTTCCTGTGTGATAAGAAATTCCTCAAATGGATCTCTGAAAGATACAGAAACTGGAATGTTAAAAACATTAAGAGGATAAAGGAGATTGGATACGAAAAATGGCTCGAAGAAAAGGAAAAGGAGGTAAACGAGGGTTTTGTTACAGGATTGATAATAAAAGGGATTAGAGGGGCGGAGCATGGTAAAGGAGGTAAAGGTAAAATCGATCCTAAACAAGCATAAAAAGCGGGATGAGTGGTTTCTCGATGATTATTCCGTGAATCCGTACTATGGTTGCACATTCAACTGCATTTATTGCTATATAAAAGGAAGCAAATACGGAAGCGCTGAATTGGCCGCGAAAATAAACGCCCCAGAAATCCTGGATAAGCAGCTCAGGCATAGAGCAAAGAAAAAGGAATACGGAATCATCGCTCTCTCTTCCTCAACGGAGCCTTACATGCATGTTGAAAGAGAACTTGAACTAACCAGGATGATACTTCAAAAAATTCTGAAATACAGATTTCCTGTCGAGATTGCAACAAAATCAAAGCTGGTTTTGAGAGATCTGGATATTCTTGAAAAAATCGATAGCGCTGCGATTTTACCTGCTGATTTGGCTCAAAGGTTAGGTAGGGGTGTAATTGTATCATTCTCCATCTCAACTCTAGATGAGAAGCTTGCGAAAATCGTCGAACCAGGAACTCCCTCACCAAAGAATAGACTGAAAACAATGCTGAAATGCAAGCAGGGGGGATTTCTGGTTGGTGTGAACTACATCCCAGTCCTACCATTTCTATCAGACTCGGAAGAAAATTTGGATGAAATGATAAGAACAGCAAAAGATTACGGGGCAGATTATGTCTTGATTGGTAGCTTGACGTTGTTTGGAGACAAAGCAAACGATTGCAAAACCCTATACTACAAATTTTTAGAAGAGCATTTTCCAGAGCTCGTGTCAGAGTATAAAAGCCTATTCAGAAACTCATTTGCTCCACCAAAACGTTATCAAACAAAGTTAGCGGAGATGTCCAAGAGATTATGCAGGAAGTATGGAATAAAAAGCAGAATAGCCTAAATCGTCAATCGTTAATTGTAATCGTTAAGATCAGAGGTTAACATCTAGACATTTAGAAAAAAGAGAAAAGTGGATCAAACTGATGGTTTTCCAGGTTCTAATTCCACTTAACATCTATCCCACTAACCCCCTCTAACCTCTAATACCTTAAACTAACCTCTAATACCTTAAACTAACCTCTAATACCTTAAAACCTTAACACCAATAAACCAGCATTTCCAAAAACGGTTTTATAAGTAGTCGGCTAACAATTCTCATGCAGGGTGAACACAAATCCCGGTCATATCTCTTCTTAATTTCTTACTTACTTCTCGGATACCTTTCCTTCCAGCTCCACGAGATTGGTCATTACAAAATGGCAAGAGTTTTTGGTCTTGAGACCTTTTTTGGATTTAACCGGTGGCAAATTCTTTCTGAGAGCAGTCAATTCCAGAAGCTTGCGATTTCCGTAGCAGGACCATTGATGACTTTATTTCTTGCCTTTTTTGGATTAGCTCTTGTTTATCGATCTACAGATGTTTTATTGAAAAGAATCGGTTTTATGCTGGCTATTTTCAACTCTTTAATGGCTTTGATTCCTAATCTCATGTTTTTCAGCTGGAGCGGTGATCTAACCTGGGTCTCATATTACACCGGAATACCCGAATACTCAATCAGAATACCATTTATTCTGATCTATCTCGCTACATTGCTATTGGTTTTTAAAAAAGCTGAAAAGGAGTTCAGGTGTGCAAAATACATTGTTATCCTATTTTTCATAACCATCGCGATAATCGCTCTGAACTTCATCCTGGATTTGATTGTATGGGAGTGGAAGAAAGCTAGCCTATTATTCCAACCTCTCTTCGGGATTTCAGCCGTAGTCATCTTAACAGATGTTTTTGCCTTCCTTGCTTTTGTGTATGTGATGCTGGTTTACAAAAGAGTGGAAAGTGATTACTCCGTATAAGATGTTTTTTGTGTTTTACTAAAAAATTAGATGTTATCTATGGTTCTAATTTTAATGAAATTAAAAAACCTGCCATGAATTTAACTAATATTGGCTAACGAATAACTCCTTAACTTTTAACCTTTAACAAATACCCAATCTAACCTCATCCCATACCATTTCATATCATTCAATTACAAAGGATATATCCAGCTCTTTTCTGCTTTGCCTCACTCTCCATTTCAAAATTTTTATCCTGCCTATCTCTCCAGTCGTTTTTACATGCGGCCCCAAACAGCAGTTTATGTTCCAGTCTTTGATCCTTGTTATGGTCAGCCTCTTAACATAAGACGGAACAGGGAATTTATCGTAGATTATGGTTCCAAATTCCTTTTCAGCTTCCTCTCTGTCCATTTCAAACATCTCGATTGACAAATTCTCTTCGATTATTTGATTTACCAGTTTCTCAATCTCCTCCATCTGTTCCTGAGTGGGTTTTTCTCCATACTCAACAGTTAACCTCCCTTTGTTTCCTTCAGCAAAAACACTTGTTGTAAGCTCAGCCCCAAGTACCTTCTGAACTGCTCCTTTCAAAACATGGAGTGCAGAATCCACTTTAGGGTTCGGTTTCATAAAAACGCATGAAACATCCTTTATTTGTTTTTAATGTTCACCTTTTGCAAATTAAATCTCAATAAATCTATAGTTTTAAATGGAATTCAATCACATTCGGTTCAAATGGACATGTTACAATGTCTTTACTCTCCATACTCCTATAGCCTCATATAAAGAAAAACATCAGACATTCTAATACTAAACAAGGTGAGTCGAGGGTTATCAGAAAAACTAATCTAGATAAAGTGTGATTTTCTGAGTTTAAGATGTGATGGGAGCTGAAAAGTGCCTCGTTTCAAATATGAGGTCTAGGAAAAAAGGATGAGTATCATTTGTCAAAACATCTGATTAAAATTCAATTTTTCCCACTTTCTTTAGACACTACAACTTATTTTCTCGTCCAAAATCATCCTGAAACCTTTCGATATCATCTTCACCTAAGTACTCACCAATCTGAACCTCTATTATTTCAAGAGTTGTCAGACCCAGGTTCTCAAGTCTGTGTATTTTACCGACATCAATAAAAGTGCTTTCTCCACTCTTGAGTAAGAATTCCTTACCATCCACAATTACCCTTGCTGTTCCTTTAACAACAACCCAGTGCTCACTTCTATGGTAGTGCCTTTGTAAACTCAATCTTCTACCAGGTAAAACTGTTAACTTCTTGATTTTGTAGAAGTCAGCCCCCTCAAGGATGGTAAACGATCCCCATGGACGATAGGCTGTTCTGTGTATTTCAGCTCTTTCATCACCTCTCGATTTCAGAATCTCGACCACATCTTTAACTTTTTGAGCATTCTTTTTTGAGCAAACTAGAACAGCATCGCTCGTGTCAACAACAATCACATCTTTAACACCGATTACAGCAATAAGTCTTTCACCGAATATAAAGTTGTTTTTTGAGTCAACTGGTATACATTCCCCCTCGACGACGTTCTCTTTTTCATCTTTTTTGAAAATATCATACAACGCATCAAAACTACCAACATCGCTCCAGAACGTGTTAAGGGCTACTACTGCAGCCTTATCTGTTTTTTCCATTATGCCGTAGTCTACGGATAGCTCTGGCAGTCTCCCATAAATTTCCTGTAGATTGTCGCTTTCGAATGCTTTTACGATTTCGGGCTGATGAACTTTACATTCTTCAATGAAAAGGTTGGGTTTGAAGAGGAACATCCCGCTGTTCCAGAAATAACCTTCTTTCGTATATTCTTTAGCCTTATATAAGTTAGGTTTCTCCACAAACTTCTCCACCTCATATCCTCCATCAAGTGGTTTTCCAGGTTTTATATAACCATAGCCGGTATGTGGGTGTGTGGCTCTAATTCCAAAGGTAACGAGATATTCCTCTGCAAGGGATTCTGCCCCCTCAAGTGCTCTTTTATAGCTATCGTTCACGTCAACAAGATGGTCAGAAGGTAATACAGCAACCTTTGAGTTGCCATACTTATCCAGAATTGTTTTAATGGCATAGTAAATTGCAGGTAGAGTATTCTTGGCGTCAGGTTCAATCAAAATATTTTCCTCTGGTATTTTTACACCTATTTCGGAGAGTTGATCCAGAACTCTAAATCTGTATTTCTCATTTGCTACGATGTAAACTTCACTTGCATCAGAGAAGATTAGTGCTCTATTTACAGCTTTCTGGAATAGCGATGAATCATTAAAGAGTTTAATGAACTGTTTTGGAAAATGTTCTCTACTCAAAGGCCAAAGTCTTGTACCACTTCCACCTGCCAGTATTACTGTCTTCACAGAATACCCCCTAAAATATTTCATCTAATAGCTCTTCAAAACTCTCTATAACGCAAACATTTGGCAAATTTAAAACAAGGCTTTCATCTCTTTCTCTTTTTATCAAGAAAGGTTTATCTACAACTTCTAACATTGGCAGATCATTGAGGTTGTCTCCAATCCCAATGCTCTTTATCTTACCGAATTCCTTTTTAAATAGTTCTACAAGCTTCTTAACAGCATTCCCTTTGTCTGTTTTACCTATAACATTGTAAAATCTCCCACCATATGTCCAGTTAAGCCCAACATCTCTAATCATTTTAAGGACAATATATTTATTATGGTCATTCAAAATGAGGGTCTCGGAGTACTCTCGTTGCTTTGCAAGGGAAGCAAGCTCTAAGCTTAAACCAGTAACTTCTGACACCTCTTCGACGCTCATATTTCCAAAAAATCTCACATCAACTATCTTATTTATTCTATCGAGCACAGTCCTTATCTTGTCATATTTGACCCCTAACTCTATAACAAAATAAGTCTCCATCGATGAATCAAACTCAAATGAGAATGAAAAGTACTTTTTGGGTATGTAGATTGCACTTCCATTTTCAACGATAAATGGATCTTTTATTTCCATAAGTTGTCTGTATACTTCCTGCTCAGCTTTCGTTTTTGAAGAGCAGAACACAATAGGGACTTTTTTTTCTTTAAGCTGTTTTATAGCATTTAGCGATTCATCATAAGAGTAATTACTGGGATCTAGCAAAGTAGCATCCAGATCTGTAAAAAGAATTTTTTTAATCCTATCACCCCTAATTACTCAAACTTTACAAAAGTTTCTGAATATTCTTCTAGCACTTTCATGAATTTTTTGATATCAACATCATTAACTGGTGGTATAATCAAATTCTTTTTTGGTACATGGTTTTGCTCTAATACGTTGTTCACTCTCAACTCTTCAAGAATCTTAGATTTAAGATAATCATTACAAAGCTCGCTATGGTAGATCGTAGAGAGCGAGTCTAGCAACATGTCCTTAATATGTTTCTCACCCTTTTCTTCGTGTAAGTGAGGGTTTAGAGTCTCTATTTGGAATATTTCAATTCCAGCATTAGCAGCATCTGTGTACTTGGTATCTCTTTTTCCAAACTCTTCCAGCAGATAGATGAGCTGATGTGGCTCAATAGAATAACCCGTTGAATATTTCATTATATTGGCAAGCTCCATCGTCATAGCATGTTCTCCAGCGTTTCCCGTCTTTATAGTATCTGTTTCAAATCCTGTATGGTTTGCTAATAGGATATTGAGATACTTGTTAGTGATTTCTGAAACTCTGCCCCACTTTCTGAAGTAAAGTCTACTCCTCACAATTTTTGGTTTATGTTTCCAGTGTAGCCTAATCATTGAATAAGGTGACTCGGACATACAAAATCCTGCGGCAAAATCTTTCACGTACTCGTTGACGGCACCGGGAATGTAGTTGTCAGCGTCTATAAAACCTACAAATTTTTTTCCTAAATATTTTGCAAGCAATATGCCTATAATCATCCCTTCCGCCTTACCATGTCTAACAAACCCATTTTCATCAAGAACGTATGTATACTCCACTTCTTTAAAGGCTAAAGCCAGCCCTGGGTCTTTCTGATGTATAAGATAGGCAGGATGTTTTGTGAGGTTATGAAAACGAGTTATGGTGTCTTCCTCCATTTTAAATACATCACGTTTCATTCTTGAGCTATTAGAAACAACTATTATCAAACAATTATCTGGTATCGCTCTCAAAACACCATCTAGTAAATTTATTTTTTCATTTTTTATGGGTATTATAACAGCAAGCTTATCTAAAATACCCTCAATTTGTTCTCTGTCAATGCTGTGTAGCAAGAGAGATTCAAACTCCTTTGATTCAAGTTTTAACACTTTTTGGACATCATAAATCCTTATCGATCCAAACATCTCCGCGTGTCTGGGAGCTTCAATGAGCATTTTTAAACCCTCCACGATACAATTTTTCACTTTGGAGTCATCTTATAAAAATCTTATGGACAAAATATTTATAGGATGACTTATTTGGCTTAAATTGAGGTGGAAAGGTGAAATTTAGCCAAACAGAGATATCTGGAGAAAATAAAAAGACTAGAATATATTTCACTTTAAGCAGTAATCAAGATGTTTGTCGTTAGTATTGCTTTAATTGTGGTGGTTTAGATGTGTGGTATTGCTGGTATTGTCAGTAAAGATGACAGCAATGTTTCAGGGCAAATCATGAAAATGCTTAGTATAATGAGGCATCGAGGGCCAGATGGTTGTGGTTTGGTGATTGAAAAAGCCATTCAGAGGGGATTATCACTTGACGAACTGAATGTAGAAAGTACTGGGGGCAGTGTTGCAATGGGCCATACAAGGCTGGCTATTGTTGGAGGACTGTATGGTCAGCAACCGCTTGAAGATTGTCAACAAAAGCTCATCCTTCTCCACAACGGTGAGATTTATAATTACAGAGAACTTAGGAAAGAGTTAGAACCAAACCACAGGTTCATTACCAAAACGGATAGTGAAACCATTGTTCATCTCATTGAACAATTTTACAATGGTGATTTATTACAATCTGTTACTAAAACTCTTAGATATTTAGATGGTGTATATGCACTGGCAGTAAGTGATGGAAGAGATATAGTAATTGCCAGAGACATGATAGGCGTAAAACAACTTTACATTGGTGAAAATGAAAGATACTTAGCCTTTGCATCCGAGCGAAAAGCACTTTGGGAAGTTGGAATATGTAATGAAATGCGATTATTGCCAGGCCACTTAGCAAAACTATCTGAAGATGGTATAATTCTGAAAAAGGTTCTTGAACCACCTGTTAATTTAAAAACATCGATTTATGATTTTTATGAGGCTATAGAGCGTTATCGTGAAGTTCTTATCGAAGCTATAAGAAAAAGGGTTGATGGGCTTAATAAAGTGGGTGTTATCTTTTCAGGAGGAATAGATAGCGTACTCATTGCGAAAATTGCTAGTGAATTTACTGATATAACGTGCTACACGGCAGGTTTAGTTGATTCGGAAGATGTCAGATATGCTAAATTAGCAGCCTCAAAGATTGGTCTTAAAATCAGAGTTAAAGAGCTTGACCTTGAGGATGTGGAAAGGTATATACTAAAAGTTATGGAAGCTATTGAAGATCGTCTATTTGGTCAGGTTGAGGTGGCTATCCCAGTTTATGCTGCCGTAGAGATGGCACATGAAGATGGCTTGAAAGTTATGCTTACCGGGCAAGGAGCAGATGAACTTTTTGGAGGTTATCCGTGGTATAGGGCAATTGTGGAGAGGGAAGGTTATCAGGCTTTAGAGCGATACATGAGGGATGACATACTAAATCTCTATCGTGAAACCTTAGAGCGGGAGGATAAAATAACGATGGCACACAGCATTGAACTCCGAGTTCCGTATCTCGATCCTAAGGTTATAGAGGTTGCTATGCAGATAGATAGCAAGCTGAAGATAAGATCCTCCAAAGATAAACTTGGAAAGTTTATCCATAGGGAGCTTGCTAAGCGAATAGGGGTGCCAGCTGATTTGGCTGACAGACCAAAAGAGGCCGCTCAACATGGATCAGGTGTGCATGAGGTAATCTTGGAGATAGCACGAAGAAACGGATTTGATGAAGACATCGTAAAAAATATCGGTTATGATTCAGACAAAAGCATCAGAGAGAGGCTTGGCAGCTCGATAAGATATGGATATAAATATGGGAAAAAAGAACTCTGGACTGTTCCCGATTACGTACAGTTATATCTTGATGAAATTGCATTAAAACAGAAACTTGTTTGTGAATCAGAACTAGAGTACATCAAAAATATTGGGCAACATCTGATATTCATTTGAAATTTATATCTTTACTAGGAAATAATTAAAAGGGGAAAATAATCTTTAAAAATTTCTTGCCTTGTTTACTTGGAGAACTCAACAATTTTTCACTCATATCTAATTGCCTATAGCGAGCATAGTTTTGTTAGGAAGCCACTTCTGGAAAGATAAATAAAATAATAGCGAGAGAGTAGGTGCCTACAGTAGACAACAGGTTTATTATACACCCTAAAAAACGGAAAGACAAATCAACATCTTTTAGAATCTATTTCATCACTTTATTTTTTGAAAATGCAGTTCTGGGAGTTAATAATTCGAGCAATAGGGCCCGGACCGGGACTCGAACCCGGCTCCTGGGATCCACAGTCCCAGAGGATGACCGCTACCCTACCCGGGCCATAAAGCAATACTCAATCATCCCATTTTTCCATCGATTTAAATATATTTTTCTGAGACTACATGTTTGTCGAATACTGAATTAATTTCTTGCTTACACAACAGGTATTAAACCAATTCAGAAATTATCTAAAAAAGTTCGTAGATCGATTGTAACAGGATGATTGGTTAAATTGATAAATTGATAACTTTATTACTTTGTTGCTTTGTTACTTTGATACACTACTTTACCACATCCATGCCAGAGTGTGACTACAAAAATGACTAAATGATCTACACTAATAGTTGTTTAATTATTTAATTAAAAAATGAGACATATAAAGTAAATTAAAATAAAATAATGACAAGTGAATATCTACTTTAATGCTGTATCTTTGATCACTATATCTTTGAAGACCTCTGATCCCCACCCTCAACTTTGTAAATCCTGCATAGCATGGCGTTGAAGATTGCTGCTCCAAAACAGGGATCATACGGCTGATCGCTGCTTGTCACGACGTTTATATTAGATTCAAAACATCCATGTAAGCCGGATTTTTCAGGATCTACGGGTTCTTCAGGAAACCACCATGCATGCTGGGCGCTTATGACTTTGGGGTGTATGTCGTTAAACCTGACCTTCTGTTTAACTCTACCCCTTGGAGTTTCGATCCAGACCCAGTCTCCCTCCTTTATTCCCAAGGATTTAGCAGTTTCGGGATTTATGTCCACAAGAGGGTCTGGCTGGGATTTCCTCAAGGATTTTAACTGTCGATACTCTGAATGAAAGAAATAAGGACTCCTAGCTCCCGTGGTTAGAACGAGCGGGTATTCAGACACGAGATCTGGGCGGCTATAAGGTGTTTCCGGTGGCTCAACATAGTTTGGCAAAGGATCAAAACCCATAGATTCCAAAACTGAAGAGTAAAGTTCAACCTTTCCTGAAGGAGTCTTAAATCCCTCTTTCTCGTACTTCTTATAATTAAAAGGAGCATTTAAGATACTCTTTTCGGCGAATTCTTTCCAAGTCATCCCCGAAGGATAGAGTACGTAGTCTAGATACTGCTCCACGTTATCCCAGAATAACTCACGCAGTCCCAGATATTTTGCCAGCTCGATCACGATCTTGTGATCTGACCGGCATTCCTCTACCTCTATAGCCTTCCTTCTGGCCATCACGTAGCCTGCTCTAAAGAAGTAAAATGCCACATCATCGATCTCCAGCCATGTCGCAGCTGGCAGAACGTAGTCAGCAAGCTCAGCTGTTGGAGTCATGAAGAGATCGACAACCACAAGGAAATCGAGCTTGAGCAGAGCTTCTTTGACTAACTTCGAATTCGGCCAGGTTAGCAACGGATTCGTTCCGAAGGCCAGCATAGCCTTAACCGGATAGGGCTTGCCTTCAAGAATTGCCTTAACCACGTACATCGGCGGTATGGTTGAGCCCAAGGCTGAGAGCTTATGCTCGCCTCCAAGTACCTTGCGTTTCTGCTCTTCCGATAAATTCTTTTTCAGCATAAAATCAGTCATTCGAACCACCGGAGGGGGAGAAAAAAGCATGTTTCCTCCCTTTACATCCAGATTACCTGTGATGGCCATCAGTGCTAACAAAGCCCTTATGGCATTCGTACAGTTCACATTCTGCTCGATCTTGACGCCCCAGTGGATCGCTGCCGGCTTCGTTGTTGCATACGTTTCAGCTGCTTTCTCTATAGTTTCAGCGGGTACCCAAGTGATCCTCTCTACCTTCTCTGGTTCGAAGGATGCAACACGCTCACAAAGCTTGTCAAAGCCAACTGTCCACTTTTCAACGAACTCGCGATCGTAAAGCTCCTTCTCTATTATTACATTGAGCATGCCCAAAGCCAAAGCTGCATCGGTGCCCGGTCTGAGCTTTAGCCAGAAGTTAGCCTTTGAAGTTAACCGGGTTTCACGGGGATCGACAACCATAAGCTTCGGGTTTCTTTTAAGGGCCCTTGAAAGCTGGGAAGCGCAATACTCATCAGGGCTAGTATCGAGGGGGTTACAACCCCATACCATGATGCACTCAGGATTTCCATCGTAGTCTGCTATCGGCAGATTTCCGCAGGTGATTACGGAGGTTGCCACTCGGGGATAGTAGCACACATAGCCAGGTGAGGTCACATTTGGAGAGCCAAAGGCATGAGCCAGCCTGATGACCATATGCAAGTACTCACGATTGGTACCATGGGCGAAAACAACGCTCTCAGCCCCATATCGCTCCTTTATTTCCAGTAACCTCTTAGAGATATCTTCCAAAACCTCATCCCAAGAAACTCTAATCCACTTGCCTTCTCCCCTCTTTCCCACCCTTTTTAGCGGATATCTAAGTCTGTCCGGATGGTAAGCGAGTTCTATACTCGCCAAACCCTTAGGACAGAGGTAACCTTTGCTTAACGGATGAGAACTATCTCCTTCTATTTTAACGGCCTTACCATTCTCTACATATACAATAGCCCCACATCCACCATGGCACATTCTGCAGACCGACTTTACATAATCTGCCATTATACCTTCCTTCTAAACTTTCTAAACTTTCCTATTAATTTCCTTCAATTATTTAATATGTCAAAAAATTCAAAATTCAAAACCTTATAAGCTTTATGAGACTACCGATCAAGATCCCAGGGAGAAATTGAATTCAACCATTTTATCGAAATCAATTGCCAACATTTTTTATACCTCTGCACAACCTTTTTCTATGCCTGAAATGTATCCAGTACATCCAATCGATTATCGCTATGGTACGCCTGAGATGAAAAGAATCTGGAGTGAAGAGAGCAAGATAAAAAGAATGATATGGGTCGAGGTTGCTCTTTTAAAAGCTCTTTCAAAAGCAGGATACTTTGAGATGGATTTTAAAGAGGTAAAGCAGAAAATTCTCAAAATAAAGCCCGAAGATGTCAAAGCCATTGAAGATGAGATAAAACATGACATAATGGCTCTCGTTAAAGCAATCTCAAACCAACTAAGCGAAGCAGAAGCGAGATGGGTTCATTTTGGAGCTACATCTAACGACATAATCGACACCGCTACAGCCACCCAGTTGAGAGACAGCACGAAGATCCTCGAGATCAAAATTAAAAAGCTGTCAGAATTGCTCGTCGAAAAAGCAGAAGAGTATAAAAACGTTGTATGCTTGGGAAGAACTCATGGCCAGGCAGCTTTACCAACAACCTATGGCTTCAGATTTGCTTTGTGGGCCTCTGAAATCACTAGGCATTACATCAGGCTTCAGCAGCTAAAGGAGAGGTTGCTTGTTGGGCAGATGAGTGGGGCCGTTGGTACACAAGCAGCTTTTGGTGAGAAAGGTTTAGAGATTGAGGCTGAAGTGATGCGGCTTTTGAACCTGAAACCTGCAATAATCTCCTCCCAGATAATACCCAGAGACATCTACTGCGAATACATTGAGTTCCTCACAAACCTTTCCACAACCCTTGAGAAGATTGCAACCAACCTCAGAGTTCTCCAGAGAGCAGAGGTTGCTGAACTTTCAGAAAAATTCGAGAAAAAGCAGGTTGGCAGCTCTACTATGCCCCATAAAAGAAATCCAATCGATAGCGAGAATATCTGTGGGCTCGCCAGAGTTGTAAGAGGATTTGCTGAGCCCCAACATCAGAGTTCAATTTTATGGGAGGAACGAGACCTAACAAACTCCTCAGCTGAAAGGATAACCCTCGTTGAGTCGACTGTTCTTGCGGACCACATCCTTACCAAAACGATAAAAGTTATATCAAATCTCAGCCTTGATGAGGAAGCGATAAAAAGAAACTTGGAGGCTCAGAAGGGTCTAAATCTAAGTGAGGCTGTTATGGTAGCAATTACGGAGAGGGGAGCAGGGAGACAGGAGGCTCATGAGCTTTTAAGGGAGGCTGCGATGAAATCATATCAGAGTGGTGAAAGCTTTCTGGAAATACTCAAAAATGATGAGAGAATCCGAAAGTTTCTCTCTGAAGAAGAGCTAGAAGAGATACTCAAGCCGGAAAACTATCTCGGAACCACTGATAAGAAGATTGACTCAGTTGTCAAATGGATGAAATCCGTCTTTAAAATCACATGATGATAATTATCAAAAGGTTTAAGTACTATCAGCTATCATTATTATGATAGGTGAGATAAATGGTAAAGATAGTGCATGCTCAGACTGTATTGCCAGAAAGTGTCCTGGAAGAGTTGAAAAAGAAAACGGGGGAAGGAGCTACTAAAGATGCTATAGCTAAGGCTGTAGACCACTATTTAATGTGCCCCTATACCCATGAAGAACCTCTCGAGAAAAGATTGGAAGAAGTCTTGAAAAAGAAGAAAAAGTAGGTTTTAAATTTTAAAACCTATTTCCCTTTCTCCAAACCTTTCCCCTAAGATTGAAATCTATTGGGAGAGAAATTATTGAGGGATTTTCCTTTTAGTATCATCTCTGAGATGAGCTCCCCGACAGCTGGACCTATGCTCATTCCATGTTTACCCAATCCATTTGCTTGGATGAACCCTTTTACCTCAGTCTCTCCTATAACCGGCATACCATCCCTGCTGCAATCATAAACTCCTGCCCACTGTCTCAAAACTGATAAGCCTTTTAAACTGGGGACCATCTCTACTGCTCCTTTTGCGTACCTTATCAGAAAGTCTAAGGAAGAAGATGTATTAAGCTCGTTAGTCTCTTTTCCCACGATCCCTCCAACGACCTCACCCCTTGCGGACTGGCTCAAGTAAACGCCATTGGATACATTCAAGATGTAAGGGTTTATGAACGGCTTCAGACTTTCTAAAACGCAGATCTCTTCTTTGATAACGACATTATTCAAAGATACTCCAGCCAATCTGCTTATCTCATTGCTCCAAGCTCCGGCTGCATTCACAATGAAATCAGCCTTGAAAAACTCTCCGTTGGCTTTCAAACCCTTGACCTCTCCATTTTCCACAACTATCTCACTAACCTCGGTCTGCGGTTTTATTTCGGCTCCTCTAGCTTTACAACCTTTTTCATAACCCCATATAACAGGCCAAGGAAAGATTACACCCCCTTCCCCATAAAATCCACCGGCAACCGATTTAGGATTGAAACCTGGAATCATATTCTTAATTTCAAATGGATCTATCTCTCTAACCTTCAATCCAGCAGATCTTTGCAAATAATATTCTTTTTCAAGTTTTTCCATATCTATGTCGTTTTTTGCTACTTTAAGGTAACCATCTTTCCTGAAGAGGAAATTGAAGTTGACTTCTCCCTGAACGTCATCGTATATTTTCATACTTCTCTTTGCAAGATCAATAAGTTCTTTGTTTCCAAGCATCGTAGTGATGCCTCCTGTATTTCTGCCTGAGGCACCATAGAGAGGATACCTCCTCTCAAAAACAACAACTTCAGCTGAATTTGAAAGAAAGTATGCAGATGAGAGGCCAACAATTCCGCTTCCGATAATTGCAACCTTCATTCCCTTTCACCTTCCATCAGAATGTAAAGGGGTACCGGATTGACCGGTGGCCTTTGAGTTGTTATACCTATTTCATCAACCGATTTCCCTGTTTTCTGGGCGAGTATTCGAAGAACATGCATCAAACATCCCTTACCTTGACAGAAACCTGTAGTTGCTCCGGTATACCTTTTAAGGCTCTCTATGTCATCGTAGCCTTCCTCGATCGCATGGATGATCTCATCTTCGGTAAGATCTTCACATCTGCAAACGATTTTTCTGTCTTTGACCATGCTACTCACCCTCTTCAATAATTCTAATAGCCCTAACATCGAAAATAAGATCGGGATCTATTTCAACTCTTACAAGCGATGTTTGATCATTTCTCTCAGGTGGGAGAACCCATGTAACCTTTCCTTTTCCTACTTCCTCGCCCTTTCTGTTAAGTAAAACAACCTCCTGTCCCTTTTTAGGCCATGGAAGAAATTCGTGAGCCAAGGTGACGTATCCTTTTCCATCTTTCAATCTGAGCATGAAAATTGCAAGTCCTGGACACACCCTTATACATTGCATGCATCCATTACACTTCTCATAATCCATTTCAGGAGGGGCGTTGATGTTTTCCATTCTTATCGCATCGTACTTGCATGACTCAATGCAAGGTGAGCAGGGTATCTCCTGCGGACATTCTATGTATGCCACTGCCCTTTCCTCAAGCCTCTCCTTCGAAGGCTTTGGGGGGAGTTCATCCTCCTCAAGATAGCCCCTTACAAGATAGCTCATGCTTCTGCCTCCTGCAATTCTTCAATACTTACCTTCTTCAACCCCGAAACAATCCTTTCTCCAAATGGCCCTTCTCTGAATTCTTTGAGGTCTCTGACAACTTCTTCCCTCACCTTTAACGCCTCATCCCCACCGTAACCTATTTTTATAGCAGCATCAATCCCAGCAATCCTTCCCTCCATCATCGCAGCAGTGGCTTCCTCTATACCCGCAACGTCTCCAGCAACATAAACGCCTTCAACAGTCGTTTCACCGTATCTATTTCTCAATGGAACTAGTCCTCCTAATTCAGGAATAAACCTCATCTTACAGCCAGCCTGATATAGCAATTCATGAGTTGGAGAGAGACCAATTGCAATACAGATAAAATCACAGTCGATTCTCTTTTCAGTACCCTTGACAGCACACCACTTTTCATCTAACTTAACGATTTCTGCTGCCTCAACTTTCTTCTTCCCGATCGCCCTCTGAATCGTGTAGCCAGTATAGATCGGTACTCCAAGCCTCCTAACCTTTGCTGCATGCACAAAATATCCTCCAATCCTTGGCATGGCTTCGACAATGGCAGCCACCTTAATTCCGGCCTGCATAAGCTGATAGGTGAGGATCAAACCGACATTTCCGGATCCAACGATAAGACCAACGTTACCGGGTTTGATTCCAAAAACGTTCATAAGAGTTTGTACCCCTCCGGCTCCATATACTCCTGGCAAATCGTTGTTTTCAAATACGAGGGTTCTTTCATAAGCCCCCGTAGCAACGACGATCTTCTTAGGAAGTATCTCTAAAAGCTTCTTATCCCTCTCAACCGCACCAACCACTCCGTTATAGATTCCGAATACCTTCGTTTCATACCTTACATCTATGTTCTTGAGTTCTTTTATTTCATCTGCCAATATTTCGGCAATTCTTATACCTCTGGTTCCTGCTCTGTGCCTTCCACTTCCAAAAAATCTGTGGGTCTGTTTTACCAGCTGCCCTCCAAGGAAAGGATTTTCGTCCATAAGAATTACTTTCGCTCCTGCTCTCGCGGCAAAAATAGCTGCACTCATCCCCGCTGGCCCTCCACCTATAACAGCAAGATCGGTTTCGATTTTTTCATAGCTTGCATTCCCCTCAAAAACCTTCTTAGGAGGATCACCAGCACCCGCAAAGCCTCTTATCTGCTTCGTAACAAATTCCCTCAAAATCCTTGGCCTGTTGAATTTCTTATAGTGCGAGCCGTGAGGGTAAAATCTGTCAATTATCGAATCGAGAAATCCTAGCAAATCGCTGTCAGCATTTGGAAATGAGTTCTGAGTCTTGATTCGCATCCCGTCTCTAACATACACCTTACAAACCCTGATATTCGGTATTCCGTCAACCTCCATAAGACAGGATGAGCACTTTCCTATAGCGCAAAAAAAACCCCTAGGCCTATGAAATCTGAAAGATCTGCTGAAGGTCCTTATTCCTGCTGCATACAAAGCTGATGCTACAGTTTCTCCCTCATAAGCTTTCACAGGTTTTCCATTAAAGTAAATCGTTACTTCTTTTCCCCTTTTAAACTTCACAATAGGATGGTCTTCAAGTCTCATTGGTTCACCTCATTTATCTTGATTTTTATGGGTTGTTGCCAAATGATTATATTGTATGACAGAGTTTAGGATTTCCGCAAAATGTATTTAACCTTTGCCTTTTTTTTAACTTTATTAAAATTTTAATATTGGATTGAAACGAAATTATTTTTAATTATCATTATTAAACGTTACTTTTTGTAATTACAATTTGTAATATTTTAACTGTGTTACATTCGCAACATTTATATATTGTAAAGGGATGCTGAGTTCGTGAAACCGAAAACGATTGATGAAATTAACAAACGGATTTTAGAGGGTTCGGCAGTTGTCGTTACGGCAGAAGAAATGAAAGAGATAGTTGAGGAGGAAGGAACAAAGAAGGCTGCCGAAAAAGTGGATGTTGTCACAACCGGCACTTTTGGTGCAATGTGCTCTTCCGGAGTGTTCTTCAACTTTGGGCATTCAGATCCTCCAATAAAGATGCAAAAAATTTGGCTGAATGATGTAGAAGCCTACACTGGAGTTGCTGCTGTCGATGCTTACCTTGGAGTGACCCAAATTTCAGAATCACAAGGGATGGAGTATGGTGGGGCTCATGTCATAGAAGATTTTGTGAAAGGTAGAGAAGTTGAGTTAAAAGCTGAAGCTTATGGAACCGATTGCTATCCAAGGAAGGAGATTGTGACCGAGATTACCCTCGATGATGTGAACCAGGCTGAGATGGTAAACCCCCGAAACGCTTACCAGAGATACAAAGCTGCCACGAATTCCTCTGGCAATGTCCTCAAGACATACATGGGCACTCTTCTGCCCAACTTCGGAAACGTTACCTTTGCCGGTACTGGAGAGATCTCACCACTCAACAACGACCCCGAATACAGAACCATAGGCCTAGGAACGAGAATATTCCTGTGCGGAGCGGAAGGATACATCATCGGAGCTGGAACACAGCACGCTCCTCCTTTTGGTACGCTTATGGTAAAAGGGGATCTGAAAGAAATGGATCCAAAGTACATGAAGGCTTGCGTATTCCCAGAGTATGGAGTTTCGATGTTCATAGGTATCGGAATCCCGATTCCAATTCTAGATGGAGAGATGGCAAGATTTACAGCCGTTAGAGATAGAGACATCGAAACTGAAATACTCGACTACGGTGTTCCTAGAAGAAACCGCCCCGTAATAAGGAAGGTTAACTACGAGGAGCTTAAAAGCGGTAAAGTTGAGATAAATGGAGAAGAGGTGCGAGTATCACCACTCTCAAGCTATCTCGTTGCAAGAAAGATAATGGAAGAACTAAAAAGAAGAATAGAAAAAGCAGAATTCTTCCTGTCTCAACCCGTGAAGAGGATCCCGGTAAAAAGCGAATTCAAGCCAATGAGGCAAAAGGAAATAGTTGTTGTTAAAAATCTCATGTCTGAAGCTATCAAAATCAGCCAAGAGACGAGTGTCGTTGAAGCTTCGAAAATAATCATAGATAAGGGTGTCAACCATCTGCCTGTTGTGGATTCAGAGGATAGGCTGAGAGGAATCGTTACCTCATGGGACATTGCAAAGGCTGTTGCAAGGGGAAGAGTAGGAAAGGTTGAAGAGATCATGACGACGAAGGTGATAACAGTTTATCCTGAAGATCCGATTGAATTTGCCGCAGAAAAACTCAAAAAGTTCGACATATCGGCTCTGCCAGTAATAGATGCAAAAAAGAGGGTTCTCGGGCTTCTTAGCAGTGAGGATCTTAGCAGGCTGATTACAAAAAGGAGGGGATAGAATGTTGCTTTATCTCCATTTCGATTCTAAAACCGTAAAGGAGCCTGTGATTTCAATGACCACCCTTGAAAAAAACACCCTGATTAACATCATCAGAGGGAGCGTTGGGGCGAGAGAAGGGGAGCTTTTTGTTGAGATAGATGATTCAAGGGCAGAAGAAATAATTGAGTATATAAGATCAAAAGGAGTAGAGGTAACGGAGATCCGCGAAAAAATCGTTAAGGATGATGACCTCTGCGTTCATTGTGGGGCATGCATAAGTATCTGCCCGGTTGAGGTTTTCAAGCTCAACGGAGATTACAGTGTCGTTGCAGAGACGGAAAAATGCATCAGATGTGGAGTTTGTATCAACGTCTGCCCGGTTAAAGCCTTAGAGTTGCCAAGAATCTAGAATTTTTCTGGTTTTATCACAAATTAATTTTAATTTATCTATCAAAGTGAAATATGAAATACGAGAGATACAACTTCAAACATAAGGAAACGATAGTAACGATTCTCGCAGAGAATGAAAGACAATACAAGCTTGCTGTTGATGCAATACTCAGAGCCAGAAGACTAATAGAGGAGAGAATAAAAAAGGATCCATACTTTCTGATAACCTACGAGCCCTACGAAACAGAGGATGAGCTCGATGATGTTACCTTAAGAATGGTCAGAGCTTCCAAAATAGCAAAAGTAGGTCCAATGGCTGCCGTTGCCGGAACGATTTCCGCAGTAGCTGTTGAAAAAATGATAGAGGCTGGAAACTTTGCGTTGGTAGATAATGGAGGGGATATAGCTATGTACGCTTACGAAGATATTACCATAGGTATATTCACACCAAAAAACCTCAATCTTGGATTCAAAATAAATCCTCGAGGTTTCTACTCGGTTTGTACCTCCAGCGGAACAGTTGGACATTCCGTTAGCCTTGGTTTTGCCGATGCTGTAACGGTTTTTGCAAAAGATGCTTCGATAGCTGACTGCTTTGCTACAAGAATCGGGAATGAGATAAAAGAAGATTTTGGAAAGAAAGAGATTGAAAAAGTATTAAAAGAACTTTGGAGGGATGCAAGAAAGCATATCGACGGGGTGATCGTTGTCAAAGATGAGGTCATAGGGAGAATTGGTAAGGTGCCTGAGCTGAGAAAAGTCCAGATCGAGCCAGATTTGATTACGAAGGGTTAAAAGTTAAAAAGTTAAAAAGTTAAAGAACTGCCCTTTTCTTAAACTTGTGCCCGCAAACAGGGCATGAATAGTTACCCAAAGGTTGGATTAAACTGCCACCACCATTCCTCCTGAGCAAATCTGCAGTTAGGACATCTGATGATCACTTTACACCTCTTCTATCGAATTTAAGGATAATTATTTAAGTGTTGATATTAAGTTTTTGGTTTTGGTGATGAGTGAAAAATAACGAATAAGCTTTATTCTTATCATATCTCAAAATCTAATACTTCCGTTTTCCTAAAGGTTTAAATTTACAAAATAAAAATTAGATTATGAAATTTAAAGAATTGAGAGAGAAATATATTACCTACGGTGGGGAGGTAAAGAAATTTAAAAAAAGGAAAGGTGAGGTTGAGGAGGGCTACACAATAAGCTATTCTAAAAAGATAACAGAGGCTGATGTTTTTGTATTTGGTTTAATCTCCGGAGACTGGAATCCTATTCACTTCGATGATGAATTCGCATCGAAAACGAAATTTGGAAAGAGGATTGCACATGGAATGCTAACAACGAGCTTAGTCTCAGCTGCCGTAGCCCAGATGCCCGGCATAATCGTTCTGGTAAGGACTGAGTTTTCCTACATCAAACCGGTTAGCATAGGGGATACCGTTGAAGTTAGAGGAAAAGTCGTTAAAAAAGAAAAGAATAGGATTACCTTGGAAATCGGATGCTACGTTGGAAAAGAAAAGGTTGTGGATGGAAAAGTTGATTTGCTTATATGGTAAAGATTACCAAAGTTGGAAAGTAACGATTTTCTAGCTATCGTCTCGTATAGTATTTATGCCTAAAAAGGAATAGACCGTGCAATGGCGGGTAATTGAGGTATAAAGTCCAAAAAAGGCTATAATTGAGACTACAATCTCAATCCATCCACTAAATACGTCAAGAGCAAGCATTAATGTGAGTAAACAGCCAATTAGAGCTCTCAGTACAAGATCAATGCCCCCTACATTTTCTTCAGTAATTACTTTGTACTTGTGTTTCAAGTTCTCACCTCCCTACATGATTTCTAAAAAGAGTTGGAGATGGATATAATTAAATAGTTAAAACGTGGCTAAAAGAGTTAAAAAAGATAATAATTGAGTTGGGAATTCTGAATTTTTGCAGTCATTCGACGATTCCCATGCAGAGTTTTTCGAACTTCTCGTGCTCCAGAAGCTCATTTGCTTTTCCTTCAAATGCCACTCTGCCACTTACGAGCAGATATGCATTCTCGCTTATTTCTAGGGCTCTTCTAACATTCTGTTCAACCAGAGCAATGGTTAATTTGAAGTCATCCCTTAGATCCAATATTTTGTCAAAAATGATATCTGCAAATTTTGGTGATAACTGGGCAGTTGGCTCGTCGAGCATCAGAACTTCAGCTTTTCTTATCAGAGCTGTAGAGATTGCAAGGAACTGTCTTTCACCACCACTCAAGGTTCCGGCCTTTCTGTTAAGGAAATCATTTAGCTCTGGAAAGGCACTCAAAGCTATCTCTTTTCTCTCTTCGTATTCATGATTTTCAAGAGTGTAGCCAGCGATCTTTAGATTTTCCTCCACAGTAAGATTTGTAAAAACGTTGTCAACTTGTGGTAAATAGGCGATTCCGATTTTAGCTCTGTTATGTGCGGGAACTTTGGTTATGTCCTCGTCTTTGTAAACGACTTTGCCGGAGTAGATGTTCGTGAGGCCAAATATCGATTTGAGAAGAGTGCTTTTACCACTCCCATTCGGTCCTACTATCGACGTTATTCCTCCTTTCTCAATTTTGGAGTTTATGTCGAAAAGTACCTGCACCTCCTTATACCCTGCATTCAGATTCTCTGTAAGTATCACCCAAATACACCTCTATTACTTCTTTGTTATTCATGATTTCTTCTTCAACACCTTGAGCAATAACCTGGCCACTTGCCATTACATAGATGTAATCCACATAGGGCAAGACGAGATCGAGCCTGTGTTCCACAATCAGGAATGTGTAGCCCATCTTCTTAAGCTCGGTTATTCTATCAAGGATCGATTCCGCAAGCACAGGATTTACTCCTGCTACGGGCTCGTCCATTATGATGAGTTTGGCATTGGTCATCATTGCTCTGCCCACTTCAAGCAGTTTGAGCTGCCCGCCACTAAGCTGGTAGGCATAATTGTCCCAGAGGTGGTCTATTCTCAGAAATTCGAGAACGTCAAAAGCCTTGTTTACCATTTCGTCCTCTACTTTTTTCCATGATGGAGTAAGGCTGTTAAAGACCCCTTCTCCAGGATTGTAGTTTGCTATCAATAAGTTTTCCAAAACCGTCAGCTTTTTCAGTGGTTGAGGTATCTGAAATGTTCTTACTATCCCATTTTGATATATTTCATGGGGTGGTTTATTTGTTATCTCAACCCCTTCAAAATAAACGTGGCCTTCATCGGCCTTGTAAAAGCCCGAAACAGTGTTAATGAAGGTAGTTTTGCCACTCCCGTTCGGGCCAATAATGAGGGTTATATTACTCTCTTTAACATTAATATTTACTCCATTTAAAGCCTTTAAACCATCAAAAAATTTAGAAAGATTTTTAGTATAAAGTAAATCACTTCCAGACGACTTCATTTGTCTCAGACTTCCATACGCCCTTTAGTACCCAATTGCAGTTTTCAACACCCCAAATCGCGTAGTCTCCGGATGCTCTGTCGTTCCATTCGTTAAGCTTGATGTATCCGCTGACCGGTGTTACTCCATATTCACCCTTACTGTACTTCTCTGTAACCGCTGGAATCACCTCTGCAACGGCATCAGGATCGAACTTACCTTTTTGGTCATACACTTGTGCGTACGCTAGAGCGAGCACCCATGCGCCATCATAGGCATCTAATCCGTACTGGTAGGTTGTTCTTCCATATTTTGCAAAGTAAGTCTTGTTGAGCTGCTCATAGCTCTTACCTTTCGAGTCGAACAATGTTGAGTACATCTTCACAGCGTTGACTCTATCACACATCTCCGTTATCTTTCTGCTCTTAGCCGTACCATCACAGCCAATCCACATCACCTTAAGAAGCACCGAGTTGGCAGAAGCTTGAGAGATCATCGTGTACGCTTCCTCGTAGCTGAAGGCTACAACTGCAACCTTGTCTTCTCCGTATTTGTTCACAAGATCGTTAACATTTTGCTCTATCGTTCCAAGATACGGAGAGAAGTCTGCTGGTGGTGGATCTGGATATTCTACAACGTTTGCAACTTCAATTCCGTACTTGCTGAAAAGTGGCTGGATTGCGTCTGCCAAACCCTTACCCCAAGCGTTTCCAATATATGCTATAACTACACCCTTTATTCCAAGGTCAGATGCTTCCTTTGCAATTGCCTGGGTCTGGAAATCATCGGTTGCAACGAACCTGAATATGAACTTCTTCTCTTCAGGCTTGGTTACACCCAAGAGGGATGGTATCGCTGTCGAAGAGGGCGAAACGATTATTATCTTGTTCGCAGTAACGTATTCAGCGATGTTCTTTACTTCTCCACTTCCCATTGGACCAACAATTAGCCTTACACCCTTACCATGGAGCGATTGAACTTTATCCAGGCAAACTTTTGGATCCACCTTTGTATCTTCCACATACAACTTTACCCTGTATGGTTTGCCCTTTGATTCAAAGTACTTGTTTACTTCTTCGGCGGCAATCTCAACGGTAGCCTTTATGTCCTCACCATAAGTTGTCAAAGGCCCAGAAAGGTCAGCGAGAACGCCTATTGGTATTTCAACTTCAGATGGTGTGGGTTTTGGTGTTGGCGTGGGTTTTGGTGTTGGGGTTGGTGTTGCAGCAGGGGTTGGTGTTGGGGCCGGGGTTGGTGTCGGTTTTGGTTGCTCGCCGGCACATGCCATCAGCAGTGCCGCAATAGCTATTACCAAAACTAATTTTTTCCATGACATGTGCTAACGATAAACCTAAAAGTTTAAAAACTTTCGGTTGTAGTGGCGACCATGTCCGTCCTTGAGGGAGCGATAATTTACTCTAATTTACTCGTGCTGCTTGCCATTGGTTTGACGATGACTTACATTACAACTGCGGTACCAAACTTTGCCCAGGGTTCGTTTGCAGTTTTCGGGAGCTATATCGCAATTACTCTGCTCAGATTGCTTGGAGTTCATCCTTACCTCTCCATACCGGTTGCATTCGTTCTTGGAGGGGGCTTAGGGGTCGTGATATATACGGGAGTCCTTAGACCCTTGATAAACAGGGGGGCGCAGATAGTGATCCTCATGATTGCTACCCTTGCTGTTGACCTAATTCTTCTAGGATTAATTGGAGCCTATTCAGACTACTTAGGCATGATAACAAAAAAATCCGCAAAGAAATTCATTTTCACACCATATGATTTTCCCGTTCTCAATCTTACGGGAATCTTTTTTGTTTCGATATTGGTCATAGTTCTCATCCTATTCGGTCTGTATCTTCTTCTTTACAAAACAAAATTTGGTGTTGCGATGAGGGCTTCAATGGAGAATCCATCCCTTGCTGAGATAATGGGTGTTAATGTAGAGAATACAAGACTCGCTTCTTGGATTCTTTCAGGAGCGCTTGCAGCAGTTGCAGGAGTCCTACTCCCCTTCAGGCAGGAAATAGTTCCGATGACTGGTGGAATAATAATCGTCTCGATTTTCGCTTCGAGCATCGTCGGCGGGTTGGGCAGTATATTCGGAGCTTTGCTGGGCGGATATATAGTCGGAATCTCAGAGTCCTTTGTAACGTTCCAACTCTCCGGAATTTTCGGTCCTGGGATCTTGGTATATAGCAGGGTTATCTCTCTTGTTGTCCTCGTGATAACGCTGATTTTGGCACCAAAAGGGTTGGTATCTATTAAATGGAGGCGTATAAAATGGCTGAAGAGTTTCTTATCCTGAATATAGTCATCTGGATTGGGCTTTACTTAATAGTAGCCTTGAGTCTTAACATAGAGTTTGGTTTCGGTGGAATTCCTAACTTTGGCAGAGCTTTTGCCGTTTTGATGGGAGCAATTGCTGTAGGAGGGATTGTTAACAGGATTCTAATGCTGACTTTGGGCGTTAGCGGGCAGATAATTGATGCAAGTGGTGTTGTTAAGACCGCGATGAACGATATGATTGCACAAAATCCACTGATTGGGATCTCTTTACTAATAGGCGGCCTTTTGCTGGCAGCAGTTATCGGAGCGATTACAGGGGCAGCCTTCATACTACCAAGTGCGAAGCTTTCTGAGGATTATTTGGCCATTACTCTGCTTGCTATCAGCGAAGTGATGTTCCTCGTGAGCTATTACCATCCAGACATAGTGGGAGGATACTATGGTGTTAAGGTTCCGAATGTTCTCAACTTCATACCTGGAGAGCAGAGGCTTTTCGTTTTTGCAGCCATAATCATATTCATAGCAATTTTAGTTTACCTTCTGGTCAACAGAATGCTAAGCTCACCTTATGGTAGGCTGTTAAAGGCAATGAGAGAGAACGAAGAGGTAGTTAAAGCCTATGGAAAGGATATAATGAAGCTTAGAATTAAAACCGTTGCAGTCGGTTCGGGAATTGCAGCTTTAGCTGGGGCCCTTTACTCGATGTTCTCAGTAAACGTTATCGCCACAAATTTTAGCAGGGTCGAGTGGACATTCTATCCTTTCTTGATGGTGCTTTTAGGGGGACTTGGAAACACCAGAGGGGTTGTGGTTGGGGTTTCATCTTTTGTAATCGCAAGAATTTTCCTGATAACCTATAAGTTCGAGATCGTAGAATTCCTTGGTCTTCCTTTCGACCCAGTTTGGTTAGAATATATCCTGTTCGGCTTTGTGATGCTGCTAATTCTGATTTACAGGCCTGAGGGGTTAATCAGAGAAAAACCCATACTCACCGATCCAATTAAGAAAATCCTCAAGAAAAGAAAGAGTGAGTTGGGAGATAGTGGATAATCGGATGTGTTTGATAGTCAAAATACCGATTGCCGTTTTATTTACTTTTATTTACTTACCTCTTCTCTCCTTCGACTTGGGTCTTAGCCCCTTATATCCGCATTTCCTGCAATGGGTGGCCCTAATTGGATTCCTTGCATTGCATTTCATACAGATCTTGACGTTGAACAGCCTTGCCTCGGCTTCTGGAAACCTTGCCAACTCAATCACCTCTTATTACTAAATTTACTAAATTAAACTAAATTATCTTCTTCTCGAGTGAATTTCAAGGGTTTTTGATGGATTTCTGATGCTTTCTTCCATGTACTCTTGGTTATTTAAGCATTTTGATGTATTAGTTGATGTAGTCAGGGTTCGGTTACTATTTCTGAGAATCATAAGAATTAGATAAGAATCAGAATTTACGCTTTCAAATTTTTTTTACAAAAGGCTTCCACAATCCATTACATGAATCTCAGCTTTAAAGCCTTTAAAGGGTATCTTAAGACAAACAGCTTGGAATTGAGATACTTGCCATCTACTCCATCCAAGAGAGACATGAATTTTACAAAACCCTCAAAATAATCTCTCCTGGCTAACATTACCGCCATATTTTTCCCTAGGAACTCATTTTCCTTTCTCAAAAGTTCTACATACTTAAAAATGTAGTCATTCCTGTAATTTGAAAGGCAAAATCCAAGCAAGTGAGCTGAAGAGATCGCTCCCGTCATACCTTCACCGCTAAGAGGATCTGCCAGCCCAGCAGCATCTCCAATTCTCACGATATCCTTATCTCCATTTCTCTCAGCCACTATCTTTTCCTTACCGTGATAAAGCAAAGCTCCATAACTGTAATCGACAAACCCTGCCCCTTTCTTTACCTCTTCTTCAATTTTTATCCCTAAACCGAGGTTTTCAACATGTGAAATGTATTCTTCCAGAACCGTTCTCTTGACTCTTCCCTCGTAGGAGCCGCAACCAATGTTTGCTAAGCTGGAATTAACGGGAAATATCCAACAATAGATATCCGAGTTTTCCCTTATCTCAGAGATGCTCGTATCTGCAATTTCGCCAAAATCCCCGCTAAATACGCCATAAACACCGGTTGCACAATATTCTCCACCAACAGATCCCCTCGCATCGATAACGAGATCGTAATCCATTCTTTCAGGATTTACTCTCGAACCAAATTTCATATTTACTCCAAGCCCTTCAATTTCCTCTATAAGCCTCTTCTGCCAGGCAAGTCTGTTTATCATCCAGCATGCATTGGAGTAATGAATTGTTGATACCTTCTCCTCCCCCCTTAGCATCATTCGCCACTGAACCTTTTTCAGTTTGTTTGTTATGAAGGGTTTCACAAAATTTCCTACCCTTTCAAAAGCGTTTCTTTGGTTTAAAAGAGCCTCTGCACAGTCAATCCTGTATTTTTCCTTTTTTCTCCTTTCAAATAGATCTATATCAATCTCAAGATTTTTTTCCTTGATCCACTTGGCTGCAAGAAGGCCTGCTAAGCCCCCTCCAGCTATCCCGATTTTTGATGGTTTCGAAGTTGAGACCTCTGGCATTTTTATCCACTTTTATCCACTTACTTATTAATTACTTATTAATTTTCAGTTTCATGAATTCAACTAATTATTAGAAAAAATAGATAATTAAAGAATTTTAAAATTAATTAAATTAATTCGTTTTTTTGCTTACCAATTGACCAACTAGCCTTTGAACTCCCTGTACTTCTCTCTTAGCAACTTTTTATCTATCTTTCCAACACTCGTTTTTGGAAGGGTTTCCTCGAAGACGTACTTCTCCGGCACAGCCCATTTAGTAATCTTCCCCTCTTCAACGTATTTCATCAAATGGTTTTTAATGTCATCAGCTGTCAGAGTCTTTCCAGGTTCAGGAACTATTATTGCCAGGGGTCTCTCACCCCACCTCTCATCTGGCACACCTATCACAGCCACCTCAGAAACACCTGGACAAAGGCTTATCAGGTCTTCTAACGTTAGCGAGGATATCCATTCTCCACCACTCTTTATGACATCTTTTATTCTGTCTCTTATCTCCAGATAGCCTTCCTCATCCATAACCCCTATATCGCCCGTGTGCAGCCATCCTCCTTCCCAAAGCTCTTTTGTTTTCTCTTCATCCTTGTAGTAGGCCTGAGTCAGCCATGGACCTCTAACGACAACCTCGCCCATCTCTCCAACTGGAACATCCCTCATCTCGTCATTAACGATTCTCAGGTAGATGAAGGGAGCAGGGAAGCCGGCTTTGATTCTGTATTCGAATTTGGTTTCTTCATCCGCATCCTTGAACTTCCTCTTAAGTCCAGCTATCGAGACCAGCGGGCAGGTTTCGCTTAAACCATAACCGGATATCGTTATAATACCTTTTTCAGAGGCTTTTTTCGCCAATCCTTTAGGAAGCTGTGAACCTCCAATGACCATTTTCCATCCTGGAAGCTTGAAACCTTCCGGAACGGCATTTACTATCATTGCTAAGATCGTTGGCACACAATGACTGATTGTAACCTTCTCCTCCATCACAAGCTTAAACAGCATCTGAGGCTCGTATCTGCCCGGATAGACTTGCTTTGTACCTCTAAGAGTCGCAATATATGGCACTCCCCATGCATGCACATGGAACATTGGCGTTAAGGGCATGTAAACATCGTCGGATGTGAAAGTGAGTTCGCTGTCGTAGCCCGAGAACATTAATGCACCTGAAAGCGTATGCAAAACAATCTGCCTGTGCGTGAAGAATACTCCCTTCGGCCTTCCTGTCGTGCCTGTCGTATAACTCATCGTTGCAACGGTGTTCTCATCTAAATCAGGAAAGTCATAGTGGCTATCAGCTTGCCCGAGCAATTCCTCGTACTCCAAATCGGTTAACTCAGTCTTGTAATCTCCATCTCTAAGCAAAACGAACTTGTCAACGTTCAGCTTATCCCTTACCGACTCCATCAAAGGAACGAAATCGCTGTAAACCAACACTAGATCATCTTCAGCATGGTTCATCGTATAAACGAGATCCTCAGGCGATAATCTAACGTTAACTGTATGCATTATGGCTCCGATCATCGGGATAGCGAAGTAGCATTCCAGATAGCGATGGCTGTCCCAGTCTAATACGGCTACTTTGTCTCCCTTCTTTATTCCTAAATCTTTCAAAGCATTTGCTAATCTGTGTACTCTCTCATACATGTCCTTGTACGTGTATCTTAGAAGATCCCTGTAAACGATTTCTTGTTCCGGAGCCCATCTAACGCCGTGCTCTAATATGTGTTTTATAAGGAGTTGGAAGTTATACATTCTACCACCAAAATTCAGTATAATTAATAATTTAAATACTTTTCACTTTGGTTTTTAGTATAGCTAAACTTAACTTTCGCTAAAGGTAGACTTATTAGCGTAAATTAATTAACTGAGAATTTAAATTAATTAACTGAGAATTAATCTCTGAAAATCGGGGGTTTCAGAATGTATTGGCTGTATCTAATTCTTGCCATACTCTCCGAAGTTGTGGGTACAACAAACATGAAGCTGTCACAGGGATTCACGAAAATCATACCCTCGATCTTGATTTTCGTTTTCTATGGAATCAGTTTCACCTTTTTAACCCTTGCATTAAAGAAAATTGATGTCAGTATCGCTTATGCAATCTGGTCAGGCCTGGGAACAGCTTTAATTGTGATAATTGGTTTTCTATTCTTTAAAGAGCCCGTCACGATTATAAAAGTTGTCTCAATCGGTCTTATCGTAGTGGGAGTGGTTGGTTTGCATCTAAGTGAGGGGGTGCATTAGTCTTCATCAATCTAAAGTCATCTAAGCCCAAAGTTGGAATGTCGCTTGCGTTTTCAAGCCGGTAACAATCCAGTCTCTGTTATCTCCATGAAAAGCCAAAGTTTCTGTACATTTCAAGAGGTTCTAAAAGGTTTAAGTTTGCTTTCTTTCTTTGATTTCAAAACCATCAAAGCAATAATACCCAGAGCGATTAAGGAAGATGCTCTAATCCACTAACAAGAATCCACCCTCCCATCCCCACGAGTGATTTTCCAGGGAACAGTAAAACTGAGACTAGAAAATATAGCGAGAGCTGCGAGGAGAAAACGGTTGTGAAGAAGTATATTCAATCTATCACCCTTCAGTGAAATAACCTTCAGTGAAATAATTTAATATTTAATAATTTACTTGATTTGCCCTTGGTCTGCCATCGATCACTTTCAACCCAGAGATAAATCAAAAATGATGTTCTGCAGAATCAAAAATATGCTGGGTAAAACCGCCGAACTCATAAAAGCGAGCAGCTTCGATGTTTGTCATTCGAGATGCACCTTCGATCCGAGAAGGATGATCTACAGACCAAGCTACAATGGTAAAAGGATGAATCTGTTCAAGGTGCTTCTCTCCTCAGACTGCAAATTTGACTGTTCTTATTGCCAAAATGCATGGAGAAAAGGAAAGACGATTTCACCAGAAGAGCTCGCCGCTATTTTTAAGGCCATGAAAGAAAAAGGAATTGTTTCAGGAGCTTTTATAAGTTCGGCAATTAATGCAGATCCTAACAGGGTTATGGAGGAGATTATCGAGACGGGGAGGCTAATAAGGAAGTTTCATACCGGTTATCTGCATCTCAAGATAATCCCTGGCTGTTCAAAGGATCATATAAAGGAGGGGATCGAGATTGCTAATAGAGTCAGTATAAATCTTGAGACAACTTCTGAGAGCAGAATGAGTGAGATAAGTGGTGTAAAGCTCTTTAAAGAGGACATTTTGAGGAAACAGAGGATAATTGCCAAATGTGTTGAGAGAAAAAGAAAGGAAGGTTACAGAAAATCCCATACAACCCAAATAATAGCTGGTTTGGGTGAGAGCGACGAGGAGATCCTGGACTTAATGAATAAGGAATACATAAAGTATGGTGTAGCGAGGTTTTACATCTCACGCTTCCAACCACTTAAATTCACACCTTTTGAAAAAAGGAGAGCTGAAAGTCAGAGAAGGATCGTCAACCTATACAGAATGGATGCTTTGCTCAGGATGTATAATTATCCCACTTCCTTGCTCAGAGAGGTGATGGTTGACGGTTTCCTTCCATCGATTGACCCTAAAATACTGATTGCCGAGAAACTTGTTGGGGAAAGATCTGGCAAAACTAAGAATGAATTGATTGAGGCTAATGAATTTAATGGTATTAATCAATCTACAGATTTGGATGTTAATTTTCAACTTCCACCAGAAATGATCCCTGGTTGCGGTAAAAAGATCTCCCAGCTTTTGAGGGAGGGGCGGAGTCTCGCCGAAATTAAGAAGAAGGGATACAGTATAAAAAGAATCTCTGCCTACTCAAGGGGGCAAAAGAGAATTTATGAGTTCTGAATACTATTTTACTGTTTTGTTGTATAAACTATAGTATCCCCACTTCTATATATCTCTTTAAAACATCTTAAGCTACTGACACCATAATCCAACCTTTCTTGGTAGCCCAAAAAGATGTAGCTAACGTTATATCTCTCGACTATTTCTCTCACAGCTCTACAATCCTTTGATTTGTATACCGCTCGAACTTCAGCCATTCTCCTAGTAAGTTCTTCTGGATTTGCTCTCCATTGCACTTCATGACAGCTCCACGCAACAAGCGTTGGGTTTGCGGTGAAAGCAGAGACTCTTCCTTCGTAAGAGTAACAGCCTTCAGCAGATTCAATGATCATTCCGCGCTTTCCTTTCAAAAACTGGATTGCGTTGTAGTCATCGATGCTTATTTCCTTGATGAATTTTGAGCTGTCCAAAGAAAATTCTGTTTTATTGTATTTCATGGGTGTGGCAATGATCGGATACACAAGGGAAAGGATTAACAGAATGATCACAAAATATTTGGTTTTATTTTCAGATTTGAGAGACTCAACGATCACGACTGCTGCAGGGACAGAGAGGAGAACCCAGGATGCGAGATAGAATTTGAAGAAGGTGTTAAGCCTGGACTCAATTGCCACGAACTCACAGGCAAGAATTAGGAATGAGGCTGAAAAGGTCAGCATCGAGCTGAAATCTCCCTTCAAGTATTTTCTAAAGCTGAGAATGAGCATTGGAACAATCAAAAGCATTATTGGGGATGCAAAAAATCCCACAATTCCGGTCACAACCGATACAAGACCGATCCTGTAAGAGAGGCTATCCTTAAAGCTGTCTTTAAAATAAATATAATTCAGAAAGATCAGGATGCCAAAGAAAAGTATGAACTGCCAGATATCTGTTCTCTCGGAAGTCAAAAACAATTTCGCCGATGGTGTTTCCATCGTGCTGTAAAGTATGGAGATGAAGAGAATGGACGTGAATACAATTATGCTCCCCTTCAATAATTCAGCTTTATCTCTAGTCGATTTATAACGGTAAACAGAAACCAAGATTGTAATAAAAAGAAAAACTGGGGCATCCCATGAGTTCGTTGCGAATAGTATGAAAATTAACGGAATAAGGTAAAACCCGTAGGAGACATCTTTCTTAAAATACCTCCAAAGAAGAATTAGCGTGAGGAGCTTTATCGGAAGGGCTACAAAATGGGCATGGTAGTCAGCGTGAATAAAGCTGAAGTAAGGAAACTCATTTATCGTTTTGCCGTATGTAACATCATCAATAACCCTTGTTGCATTCCAGTAAAATAAGAAGGTTGGGAGCTTACCCCTAAAAAAATCGGTTACAAGTTCATAAACCGCATAAAGATTCCCAGAAAATGCTATGAAGATGGTTCCAACAATAAGACTTCCACCGACATCCCCATCACCCTTACCTGAAAGTTCTCTCAATAAACCGTAGCCAAGCATCACGAAATAGGCTGGGATTGTCGCGATTGCAACGTTAAATCCGATTTCGAGGGGGATAAAGGACATGAGCGTTATGCCAGCTCCAATAACGTATCCGAAGTAGTAGTAAAAGTTCAAAGTTCCGTGGGCAAAGAAAGGATCGGGAGGATGAAATTTCTCTGCTTCCAAAACCGTGTTAAGGAAAGCAAAATCCATTAATTTCTCTGCACCAAATGCTTCAGGAGCGAGAGATCTCAGGAACAGAAAGAAAAGGAAAGTAAGTAAGAACGCTGTTTCAGAACGATAATCAAAGCTGAAACCTTTTCTTTTCAGCTGCCACAGTCCCAAAACAAGGAATACGGAAAAGACTGAATAAAACACCGGTTTGAAAGGAAAAAAGAAGGAAAGAATGAAAGAAACTAAACACAATACAAGAAACGAGAAAAACCTGGAAATCCAGTACTCCATTCTAAAAATCTGAGCGATTATAACTCCTGAAATCAGATAGATTAGAAGACCGTACATTATTCTTCACCGTTTGTACTTGAGCTACCGGAGTTACTTGAGTTACCAGATATTTCCTTAAGCTTTATGTTCAGACTTGCAAGGGCTATCATTCCCAACACGAGTGTTATCAGGTTTTTCAGCATGTGATCGACAAATGCAACAACAAATCCAACGTCCGCACCAACTGCGGTGCTGAAAATTCCCGTCAGGACAGCCTCATAAGTTCCAATCCCTCCAGGAGTTATGGGGAGGACCTTAGTTATGTTTCCTACCGAGACCGCTATTACTGTTAGGAGGAAAAGATCGCTGTAGTTTCCAAAGGCATTCAGCACGATAAAACAGACTGTTATGTCAAATAGCCAGAGAAGAATTGACGAGACAAGTATAGCTGGCGAACTCTTCGTTTTCATAATCTTATTGGCATCTCTGACTATCTTTCCAACTATGTTCTGCATCCTCGAAACAAAGACAAAAGCAAGAATAACCACAACAAGAAGGGCAGTTGCATAAATAGGAGCTCTGACATATTCAATCCCACTTATTAGAATTATTGACAAAAACGAGAGTATCAATACAGAAACCAAATCAAAGATCCTTTCCACCGCGAGTCCGCTGAAAGATGCTGGGTATGGAATGTCTTTTTTTCTGAAAACGTAGGCCCTTCCAAGATCTCCTATCCTAACGGGAGTAATTACATTCAGTGTTTGGCTGATCGCAATACTTTCAGCTGAGAAGACTGTTGAGACATTATAGCCTAGTTTTGAAATTATGTACTTGTATCTCCATCCCCTTATTACAAAGGAAAGAGCATAGAGGAAAGAGGCGATTGCAACCAACTTCAAATCAGCCGACACGAGAATTTTAAGAACCGACTCCAAGCCAGCGTAAAGGGCGAGTGCAATTAAAATTCCGATCGCAATAATTACAGAAGCAAAAAAGAACCTTCTGCTTGTCTTTCTTCTTTCTTGCAAACCTTCTGCCCACATTCTAACTATCTGCCTGAACATGTATAGGACGTCTTTCCCGAACCTTACCTTGGTTTCCCTGCTTTGCTTCCATCTCACGGGGATTTCCTTAACTTTGTATCCCATTCTCTGGGCTAAAACAAGGATCTCAGTATCCCAGAACCAGTGGGTATCTTTTGCTTTGTCCAT
>MTMO01000001.1 GCA_002011235.1 Archaeoglobus sp. JdFR-27
TACATATCAGCTAACTTGAACTGAATTGCCTGATGATCTATCAAAGGCCTTCCAAAGGCTTTTCTCTCCTTTGCATACTGCAAAGCTCTTTCGTATGCTCCCACAGCCATTCCGAGCTGTATTGCACCAACCAAAATCCTGCTCTCGTTGAAGAATCGCATTAGTTGATAGAAACCAAAGTTCTCCATTCCAACCAGATTCTTTTGGGGGATAAACACGTTTTTAAAGTAGAGTTCTGCTGTGTCATGACAGTTCAGACCCATCTTCTTTATAGGCCTAGCTTCAAAGCCATCCATACCCTTCTCCACTACCAAGGCTGAGAATCCCTTGTAGGCTGGCTTAGCTTCGAAATCCGTTCTCGTGATGACAACTATCCAGTCTGAAATGCTCCCATTTGTTATAAAGGTCTTAGAACCGTTCAAAATATATCCATTCTCTGTTTTTTCAGCCTTTGTCTTAATTGCATTAACGTCGCTTCCTGCTTCAGGTTCGGTTATTGCTATGGCAGAGGTTGTTTTTCCTTCTACAACTGGTCTAAGGAAACGCTCCTTTTGTTCATCCGTTCCGAAGTACTTCACCATCGGACAGCCGAGAACCGAGGCTGCAACTGCAGAACCTATGCTACTATCAGCTCTGGTAAGTTCCTCTGCGACTATTGCTACGGAAATAAAATCCAATTCTGCCCCCCCATATTCCTCTGGTAAATCAACACCCACAAATCCTAGTTCAGCAGCTTTTTTGAAAATCTTCCACGGATACTCTCCTTTTTCATCATATTCTCTGCCATAAGGCATAATTTCCTTTTCAGCGAATTCTCTTACGGCATTTCTCAGCATTTTCTGCTCCTCGTTAAGAGAAAAATCCATAACGATACCTCCGTAGCTATTTCTTATTAGTTCTGGTAACTATTTAACCATTTCGATATATTGGCATGTAAATTTAATTTATTTTCATTTAATCAGCAAGTAACTCTTAAATATTTTCGAATCGTACGAAATTCACGCTCAAATCTACATTCTTACTATGATTCATGTCGATTTCTAGTTACCAGAAAAATTTAAATGTGTTATTTCATGGATTTAGAATATGAAACCGCTTGAAGATCCGCTGAATGTGAAAATTGTGGAAGGAATCCTTAATTCTAAGACTCAAGATGAAATTGCAGAAGAGTTGAAAGTTTCGACAAAAACGATTTACAACAGAATGAGGATTTTGGAGAAGGAAGGAATTTTGAGGGAGATAAAAAAGGGGGTATGGAAGGTTGATTATGCCAAAATTGGCATGGATAATATAGGTGTGGTTCTTTTGGGTATACACAATGATAGAGAGGGGATGGAGAAGCTGGTTAAACACCTAAAAAAACTAGATTATGTGGAAAACGTTTTTGAGATAATTGGAAGCGAATATAATCTCTGCATAATCGTACGTTTTAGGGGACTTGATGAGGCTATAAATGAGAGTAACAAATTTCAAGCCTGGCTGAATAAAAATGGGATTAGGATTGATAGGTTTAATTCGTTTATAAGCGGGAAAACACATAAGGATCACAGAAGGACCAAACTTTAGGTTAGTTGAAAGTGTCCCTAAATTCCAAATTCAAAAATTCAAAAAACTCGATAAAACAATAAAACATAAAAATTTTTAATTACAAAAATCTAAAAAAATTCATGAAATCGGAAGAGTTGATGGCTGTTATTGAAAAATACCTTCGCCCCCAGTCTTTCCCAATTGGGTTCAAATTTTTGAAGCAAAAGGGAGAGGCTCCTGAAAAAACAAAATTCATCCCCGAGCTGACGATCTGCCAGGCATACAGTCTTGCGAGACGATACGGGTGGACGGTTTTCTTCGGAATCGAAACTACTTGCCCTCTTGGGATAGTTGCTTATGGCTTTGCAGAGCCAGATGAAGCCTATAAGTCTGGAAAACTTGCTTATGATGCTGGATATGCTGCAAACATGGAGGTAGCTCCTCTGTTTGAGGAAGTCGTTCCAAAGTTAAAGGAAAAGTATGAAGGTTGTGTTGTGGCACCTCTAAACCGTTTAGAGGACCCTGATTTCGTTGTAGTTTACGGAACTCCTGCTCAAATTCTCAGAATGGTTCATACGGTCCTTCATGAAAAAGGTGGGGCTTTGGAAACAAAAATACAGGGGAGAGGTGCTTGTAGCGAGTATCTTGAGGCCTATATTGAAAACAAACCGAGATTCGTTCTTCCTTGTTATGGAGACAGGCTTTTCGGCCTAACCCAAGATGAGGAAGTGGCATTTTCGTTTCCATTCTCCATGGCTGAGGAAATTGCAAGAAACCTTGAGAGCACACACAAGCGGGGAATCAGGTATCCAATTCCTTTTACGGCTCTTAGACTGAAACTACCGATGATAAAAAGTTATGAGGAAAGTGTTAAAAGAATGAGAGAAGGATAAGGAAAGATGAGAAAAGATAAAGAGGAAGGATAAAGGAGGATAAGCTAACTATAAATCAATTCCCATTTTTATGAAGTACTCATGAACTCTGGTATCATCTGTAAGCTCCGGATGGAAGGAGAGGCCAAGGATGTTTTCCTGTTTTGCAGCAATTATGTAGTCTTTGTATGTTGCTAAAACATCTACATATTCTCCAACTTTTGTTATCGCCGGAGCCCTTATAAAGACCGCATCAAAAGGTCCAATCCCTTTTATATCAACATTTACCTGAAAGCTCTCCCTTTGCCTACCGAAGGCATTCCTTTTGACCCAGATATCCATCAATCCAAGCAGTTTCGTCTTAGTTCGCTCTACTTGCTCATCCCCATGCATGGAGAGCAAAATCAACCCAGCACACGTGCCCATTACAGGTTTTCCATCTTTTGCAAGCTGAATAATTTCATCTGCGATACCTTCTCTAAAAATGAGCTTGCTGATTGTCGTGCTTTCTCCACCTGGGATTACCACCGCATCACTTTCTGAAACTACACCTGATTTTCTCGTGGCTACAGCCTTGCCCTCTATTCCAAGTTCTTCAAATGCTCTCCTTACAGAGAGCACGTGTTCTTCGACATCTCCCTGTACTCCAACGACAGCAACTTTATAGACCATATTCCACCTTTGATCTCATTGTAAATCTGATATAAAGTGGAATTTGATTGAGGATTGATTAATCTGAATTAATCTAAAATTAATCAAAGTCCTCGGGTTTGCATCCGCTCGCTCTCTTCAAGCTTGAACACATCTAACCCTTTCATCGCTTCTCCTAAACCTTTGCTAACCTCTGTGATAACTGAGGGATCATCATAATGCTGGACAGCCTCAACAATTGCCTTTGCATATTCTGGCGGATTTGATGATTTGAAAATTCCTGAGCCGACGAAAACTCCATCCATTCCAAGCTGCATCATGAAAGCAGCATCAGCTGGAGTAGCTACCCCTCCTGCTGCGAAGTTCACTACGGGCAATCTCTGCATTTCTTTTATCTCCATAAGGATCTTGAATATTCCATCGGTAATCTCAAGTAGCGTGTAATCCTCAAAAACAACATCCTCTTTTGAAAGTCTTTTTATACCCTGCTCCTCTCTTATAGAGCTGAGAAGCCTTGTATAGGCTGATGCATACCTTTCGGCTATTTCCATAATGCTCGGCTCATCTAACTCTTT
This sequence comes from Archaeoglobus sp. JdFR-27, assembly GCA_002011235.1. Classification (GTDB taxonomy): domain Archaea; phylum Halobacteriota; class Archaeoglobi; order Archaeoglobales; family Archaeoglobaceae; genus Archaeoglobus_A. The sequence goes on from MTMO01000001.1 coordinate 3,626, forward strand.
CAACTCCTGAATCGCCCTGTTTATAAGGCGGATATGTTTGACGGCTTCGACAACATTTCCTGTTCCTGCTTCACCTTTCGTTCTTATCATCGCAGCTCCTTCAAAAATTCTCCTGCACGCTTCACCCAAACTTCTCGCTCCACAAACGAATGGAACGATGAATTTTCTTTTATCGATATGGAAGAAAACATCGGCAGGAGTTAGAACTTCACTCTCATCTATCATATCGACTCCCAGGGATTCAAGGGCTTTAGCCTCGGCAACATGACCTATTCTGCATTTGGCCATTACAGGGATTGTAACAGCCTCCATTATCTCTTGGATTTTCAGAGGGTCTGCCATTCTTGCAACCCCTCCGCTTTGTCTGATATCTGCAGGCACCTTATGTAATGCCATAACGGCAACAGCTCCTGCCTCTTCAGCAATCACTGCTTGCTCTGCGTTCGTAACATCCATTATAACTCCACCCTTCTGCATCTTGGCGAATCCTCTTTTTATAAGCTCAGTTCCAAATCTGAGTTTTTCAAGGTCTACTGGCAATTTTCATCACCCAAAAGCAAATCCATTATGCGATATTTAATTTCTTTGGATGGCTTGGTTCGATTGATCCATCTCCATTCAAAAGATAATTGATTTATACTCCCTAAGCAACATGATTCCGATGAATCAAAAAGGATTGTTGATCTCTTCGGTCGAGGGGAAATCTGGTAAGAGTGCCATGATTATAGCGATGGCCTCAATTCTTAAAGAAAAGGGCTATGAGGTTGGTTACTTTAAACCCTTTGGAACATCTCCGGAATACTTTGATGGTGAGATAGTTGATGGGGATGCTTTAAATACGGCTCGCCTTATTGGGGTTGAAGATGATATAGGGAATGTTTGTCCAATTGTGCTAGAAGTTCCTTATGCTGAATTTGTGAACATAGCAAGTCCAGAAGATCTGAAAGATTTGATAAGAAAATCTTATAAAAGGATATCAGAAGGCAAAGATGTTATTCTAATCGAAGGATCTGTGGATTATAAGATAGGTTCCTCGGTTGGTCTTGGTGATGTTGCGATCTCAAAATTGCTAGGCCTCAATGCCATTCTTGTTGTAAAGTACTCAGATGACTTCGTGCTCGATCGCGTGCTGGCAGCGAAGGAGCTATTCGGTGAGAGGCTGGAAAAGGTTATTTTTAACAAACTTTCAGGATACAAGAGATCGTACATTGATGGAATTGCAGGGACGCTCTTGAAAAAGAAAGGTATGGAAATTCTTGGAGTGATACCAAGAGATGCGATCATTGGAGGGCTCTTTATCGATGAGATAAAGGATTTTCTCCATGGAGAATACCTTGTAAATCCTAAAGAAAGCATGATTATAGAGAATATTATAGTCGGAGCTATGTCGCCTAACAGCGCCATAGAGTACTTTAGAAAAACGAAAAATGCAGCGTTGGTGACAGGAGGTGACAGATCGGATTTACAAATCGTGGCTTTAGAAATACCGAACATTAGGCTGATAGTATTGACTGGTAATTTGAGACCCTCCAAGTTTGTAATAGAGAGGGCGGAAAGAAAGGGTATTCCGATTTTAGTTGTGAGCGAAGACACACTTACAACCACAGAAAGACTGGACGAGATGTTTGATAGGGCGAGAATAAGGCCTGGAATAAAGCAGAAACGTGTTGTGGAGTTATTCGAGAGCTTTGTGAATGTTGATTCGTTTTTGGAGTATCTTGAGGGTTAGAATTTAGATGTTTGAGATACTTGAGATGTTTGAGACGTTTGAGATACTTTAGACCCAGCAAAGAAGAATCTTAATTGGGATGTTGTTTTAGTGACGGCAGAGATGCTGAGATGCTGAGTGCTGTACACACTGGCGGTATTGTGAGTAATCTTTCCAATAAGAACTTTTGATATTTCTTGTAATCTTGTAATGTTAAAATCGTGTGTGGAATCACGTTTGCTTAATTTATCAGCTTTTTATCAGCTCATATATAAGACTATTAACTTCTCCTAAACCCTCCATCTTTTTTACCTCATCCAGAGAAACCTCACCTTTCTCACCCTCTGACATACAAACGAACATTCCTTGGCTGAGGTATTTCCCAAAGGTTCTTGGAGGTAGATATGCGATCAAAGCCATCGTGCCAGGCTTAAAATCATCGTTGTTCGCCACAACATTCAATTTAAAGCTACAATCTGCATTACAGAGCCACAGATCATTTATCTTGTTTCTGGAGACTATCTCACCTCTGAAAAATCTGATAGCCTCAAAAGGCTGCGAAATCTCTCCCTGTCTAATTAGGTCGGAAAGGTTTGTTAGGTATTCCAACCAGTAAAGGCTCTGAATGGTGATCGGATCTTTTTCTAACCTTTTTACTTCCTCTCCAATCTCCACTGCAGTTGAAACAATTTTTTTGAAGCTATCAAAGTTGAGCAAGTCTTTTGGACTGAGATAGCTGTACTTCACATTCTGTATATCTCCAACCAGTGTTTTAAGTTTTTTCAGGTATTCTTTCCTTCTCTGAAGTTTTATGGCATTAAAAAGCTTTTCAAGCTCGAAAAGGGCTTTTTCAGCCAGTAAAATTCTGAAATCGTTTGGTGTATCCAAATTTTTTTCTAAGTTCATTTTTTCACCTTTTGTTTATTAAATCAATTCTAAGTGATTCTAAGTAGTTTTTATAAGTAGTTTTTACAACTTTACTCTACCCACCTCTGACTTTAAACAACCTCTCCCGAGATTATCACCACCAGTTTCCTCCAAAGCCAGTTCGGGCCTGTTTCGATGATTCTTATGTTTTCAAGGTTCGCAGCCTTGAACCAGGCGACGCATTGCTGGGTTGATGGAAAGAGCATAATCCCCTCCGCAAACTTTCTCGCAAGAAAGTTGTCTGGTTTTCTTGGTGCTAAGATTACAACTTTTCCACCAGGTTTAGTTACCCTTGCCATCTCAGATATACCCTTTTGTGGATTTGGCCAGTATTCAATGCTTCCTGCAGATATGCTCGCATCAAACGTATCATCTTTAAAAGGCAGGTTTTCAGCATCCCCCCTTATGAAATTGACGCCTGGAAGTTTCGCAATAGCTTTTTCCATCTGCTCGGGGGTTAAATCTAGAGCGATAATTCTCTCTTGGCTAATTTTTTCGGCAATACCTGAAGTTGTAAAGCCTGTTCCACATCCCACCTCAAGCACAAAGTCATTTTCTTCAAGAGAAGCCATCTCCACTACTGTCTTGAGCATGTGCTCTGCGTAGAAGATAGGATTGATCCTATCGTAAACTTTTGAAAAATAGCGATAAAACTTTCTCGCTCTTTTTTTATCTTCCAGCAAACCCATGTTAACGTTAAATTCCAGTTTTGTTTTTCGGTTTACCTCTGTTTTAAAAACTTCAACCTTTATCTTTGAAGAATTCGGCAAGAGGAACTTTTCCCTGCTTCTCCACCCTCATATTAATTTGAATGATATCACGGCTGATCACATTACCCCTTACCATCTTCTTCCTTCTCATTCCGTGCTCTCTAGGTATGTATCCAATTCCTCCACTAAGAAGTAGCCTCCTCCTAACGGTTCCAGGCAGATCTTTTCTCATGGGAACGCCATCCTTGTCACTTCCACCACATATTCTAAGCTCGTAATCAGGGGGAAGCTCAACTATGGTACCATTTATAACATCCCCGATCTTCTTCCCGATGAGCTTGTTAGCATTCGCACCGCTTATCACCTTCTGATACGCCAATCCCGTTAAAGGATCTGAAATCACAACCTTGAATTCCATTTCATCACCCCGTTAATCTTTATTTTATTTATTCGCTTAAACCCAAACCATTACACAAGCCTCGATTCCGGCATTTATTATTTGCCCTTGATTTCCTTGGTTTCAAACTTTGGTTTCAATCTTTAGTTTCAAATTTTCCTCAATCTGGACATCTAAACTTTCTAAACCGTGATTGAACTGTATTTATTTCCGGTTTATCCACTCCTATCTACCCCAAAAGGGGTTGTCTTTCCTCTTTAACTCAAGAAACTCTTTAAATACTTTCTTCGCTTCCTCGCTCAGAATATCCATCATGTCTCTCTCAAGCACCCTAGCATGCCTCTCAGGAATTTCAACGTAAAGGGTTTCGTCTCCACTCAGCTGTCTGCCTATAGTCACTCCATCGATGGAGATGGCAAGCTCCTCACCTTCTCTAGCTATAGCAACGTTCTCTCCTTCTTTCTGCATACTTCTCACAACTCCGGCTGGTGTACCATCAGGTTTAATCAGCTTTGCCTCTCTTTTAAGTTCTCCTGCAAGTATTCTCACTCCTATCACAGCGGGTTTGCTTCTTCTGAAGATGTAATCTTTCAGAAGTTTTATCTTGCACGGCTTTATCAACTCCTCAATTTTCTGTCTCTCTCTTGCTCTCTGCTCTTCCTCTCTCCATCTGAGGAAGTTATCAATGAGATTGTAGATTATTTCATCGATGAAAACCCTTATGCCGAACTTTGCAGCCTCTTCCTCGACTCCAGGAAGCATTTTCACACCAAATCCAAGGATAACTTTGTTCAGATCGTCTTTGTTCGCTGAAGCTTCGATAACATCCCTTTTGTCTATGTTTCCAACTTCAGCTCTCTTTATCTTGATGTTCGCCTCTTTTAGCTCATTTATTAAAGCCTCAAGCGATCCAAGGGTATCTGTTTTAAGAACAACCCCTTCTTCATCAGTTTTTATCTCTATTTCTTCGTATTCCTTGCTTAGTCTTTTCTTGAATTCTTCAATGTCGCTCTCACTTTCAACAACCTCAAACTCACTACCCGCAAGCACCCCTTCTAGATCCGCTGCGGTTATTTTGATTCCAGCAGCAGCTGTAACACTTTTCACGCTTTTAAACTTACTCTCCAGCCTTATTTCTTGGGAGGGTCTCGGCTTCAGAATCCCCTTTATGTGTGTGGCGATCACATCGTCCTTTCCTGAGATCACGATTCTGTCACCGACATGCAGTGTGCCATCGTAAAGAATGACATCACATGTAATACCGATTCCCTTTTCCTCCTTTACTTCGAGAATCGTGCCCTTCGCCTTTCCACTTACATGAAGTCTGAGGTTTTCTTCCAAATACTTCTGAGCCAGGCCAACGAGGACTAAGAGTAGTTCAGGCACTCCCTCACCCGTTAGAGCTGAAACTGGGATGATGGCAATATTCCTTGTGAAATCTCTGATCCTGTCGAACCTGTCGGCTGAGAATCCGTGTTCATAAAGCTTGGCTACGAGTTCGTAAAGCTTGTTGTCGAGCCTTCTCTTTGCCACATCCTCCTGCTGGTTGTAGCTGAAGAGGAAAGGCACGAACCCTTGGCTCTGCCATCCCGGGATTCTATCTATCTTGTTCGCAGCCACAACGAAGGGGGTTTTGAAGGTTTTTAGAATTGAAATTGCTTCTTCTGTTTGTGGTTTGAATCCCTCATTTATGTCGATTATCAGAATTGCTAAATCAGCCAGAGCTCCTCCTCTTTTTCTCAGATTCGTGAAGGCTCTGTGGCCAGGGGTATCGATGAAAAGCAAGCCGGGAATCTCGACTTCTCTCTGCCATATTCCCTTACAGATGTCCTTGATAACATCTATCGGAACCTCAGTTGCCCCTATGTGTTGGGTTATTCCTCCTGCCTCTTTTGCAACCACTCTACCCTTTCTGATCTTGTCAAGTAGGGTTGTTTTACCATGGTCGACATGGCCTAAAACCGATACGATAGGCGTTCTTAGCGTTTTATTATTTTTTTTATCTGTTTTCATAAATTAATATAAAAGTAATTACTATCTCTCGTAAATCCACTTATCGACTGCCCTCTCGTAGCTCAGAATCTCATCCGGATTGAAAAAGAGGGAAATCTCTCTCTGAGCAGATTTCTCTGAATCTGAAGCGTGAATTATGTTTCTTCCCAGATCCATTCCAAGATCTCCCCGTATCGTTCCTGGATCTGCTTCAATGGGATTTGTAGCGCCAACAAGAGTTCTGACAACCTTTATCGCGTTCTTCCCTTCAACAACCATCGCAACCACAGGACCGCTTGTGATGTAGGATACGAGTGCATCAAAGAACGGTTTTTCTCTATGCTCTGCATAATGCTCCTTCGCTAAAGAACCCTGAATTTTCAGCATTTTCATAGCAACGATCTTAAGACCTTTTCTCTCGAGCCTTGAAATGACCTCTCCAATCACTCCTCTCTCTACACCGTCAGGCTTTACCATCACGAATGTTCTCTCGAACCTCTCGAGTTCCATCGTTTCACCCTTTTCCTGTTTTACTTACTATTTTCACTATTTTACTTACTTATTTTCTTGCATATCTCTTTGTCCATTTTAGTTTTCTTGGATTCCTTCTCAGCTTTAGCATGTTTTTCTCGCACTTTCCAGAGCAAAAGTAGAAAACCCTTCCATCCCTTCGAACGTACATCTTTCCAGTGCCTACTTCAATCTCCTCGCCACAAAAGCTGCAAACATGAGTCTCCATAAATCTCACCTCTGAGGCTGAAAAAAGGGTGAATTATTTGAGAGCGAGTTTTCTCGCTTCTCTGGCAGTCTCCTTGATCATCAGGACATCTCCTACTCTCACGGGTCCAATGACGTTTCTGGTTATAATCCTTCCTTTGTTTTCTCCCCCGAGAACTCTCACCTTTACTTGGGTAGCCTCTCCATGCATCCCTGTCCTTCCTATGATCTCGATAACCTCTGCAGGCTGAATGTCCTCTTCATCCGCCATGTTTTCACCTCTTTATCTTTTATTATCTTGATCTTTTCAGGTTCTCTTTCTGTGTATTTATTATTTTTCCGTTATTTTTCCGTTTCCTTTCCCTATTTTTTTAGACCGTTAATTTTTGAAACCAAGTCTTTGAGTTCCTTTTTCGCCTCTCCCTCGTCGATCACGGCTACAGCAGCACAATCTACTCTTAAACCAGCAGCCTCACCCAGACGGCTCTTTGTATTTACGTAGAGATATGGAATATTTTTCTCCTCGCAGAGCAGTGGGAGATGGGCAACGATTTCAGGTGGATCAACATCTTTGGCTATATATACGAGTTTGGCTACCCCCCTCTCAACTACCTTTGTTGCCTCGTTTGTTCCTTTCTTGATTTTCCCTGTCTCTCTGAACTTCTCAAGCAACGCGAGAGCATCATTCTGCAATTCTTCAGGAACATCAAATCTTACATACACCATTCAAACACCTCCTTCCTTTAAGTCATCATTCATCGGCTCATGAATGAAGATTTCAATGATGTTTTAAACTTTTTGGTCTTTACAATTCTTTGTCCTTATTCTCTGTCCTTACTCTTTCTCCTCTTCCATTCCTTTTGTAAACCAAACTATCTTTTTCAAAGATTCGTTCTAGCTTGCCTGACCAAATTCGATCCTCCTCTCTCTCAAGGATTTTTTCGTAGATCCTTTCAGCTGTAAATATTTGTTGATTCAACCCACTTCGCCATCAAAAAATCAAAATAATTTCGAGCTTTGCTTATATTATCCAAATTTCAATGAAGTACTTTTTATTCTCAACATCCATAAGTTTTATAACTGTGTCAAATTGAATTATTTTTATGAAGAAAACTAAGATTTTTAGCGTAATTTTGCTTGCCGTTCTCGTTGCTTTTGTATTGGCAGTACACGGCTACCTTAACCTCTTTGCCCCCTTCAGCGGGGAGGTCTGGAAACTCAATTTCAAGACATATAAGGTAGATAATCCATATGGAAAGGCCACAGTCTACCTGGATAGCTATGGTGTCCCGCATATAAAGGCTGACAACGAAAAGGCTTTGTTCTATACAGTCGGATATGTTCAAGCAAGGGATCGTTTGTTCCAAATGGACTTGCATAGAAGACTGATGAAAGGGCAGCTTTCAGAAGTCTTTGGAGAAGATCTCGTTGATTCCGATATATTCCACATCAAAATGGATTTCTTGGGGGCTGCTGAAGCCAGTTGGAAAGAGATTGAGGGAACGGAGTTTGGAGATCTTATAGAGGCATACTGCGATGGCATTAATGCGTACATCTCCGAAGGAAATCTTCCGATGGAGTTCAAGCTCCTTGGATATAAACCGGAATCATGGAAACCTGTAGATGTGTTCCTTGTGGATAAGGAAATCTCCTGGGAGCTTACTGGAAATTTCTGGGATTTGGAGAGAGCGGTTATAGCAGAGAAATTACCTGAGGCGCTTGAACTTTATCCATCGTACCTGAACCATTCTTACCCGATCATAAGGACCGACAAAGTTAGCAAAGAACTTCTCGATTGGTTAAAGCCATTTGGGGCCAAAGAGGGTTATGGCTCCAACAACTGGATAATTTCAGGCAAATATACTGCGGATGGTAAACCGATCCTCGCAAACGATCCTCATCTCGCCTTAACGGTTCCACCGGTTTGGTATGAGATCCATCTCATAACAAAGGACATGAATGTCAGAGGGGTGACATTCCCAGGTGTGCCGATAGTTGTAATTGGACAGAATCAGTACGTGGCTTGGGGATTCACAAATGTTGGAGCTGATGTGATTGATTTCTACTATTACGTAACAAAGGGAGATAAGTACCTTTACAAAGGCGAGTGGATGGATTTTGAGAAAGAAGAGAGGACTCTTAAAGTAAAAACAAAGAAAGGACTCGAAGAGAGAAAAGTGGTTGTGAAAAAAACGATTCATGGGCCTATTATAGAGAAAAATGGGAAGGAGGTTGCGGTTGCCTGGACAGGATTTTCTGCGACGAGAGAGTTCCTTGCCCTTTACACCTACAACCATGCGAAGAACCTCCAGGAATTTCTTGAGGGTGTGAAGTACTTCGATGTTCCAGCTCAGAATCTCGTTTACATCGACAGGGACGGGAACATAATGTACTATCCGGCAGGAAGATTCCCGATAAGGCATATAGGCGATAAGGTGGTTCCTGGAAATATTCTCTTCAACGGATCGGCTGGTGAGGGGGAGTGGAAAGGCTTCAAGCCCTATGGACCTTCGACATGGGAAGGATTCATCCCCTTCGATGAAATTCCCCATCTGATCAACCCTGATTATGTGGCGACCGCAAATCAGAGAGTTGTGCTCGGTTACCAACACTATTTAGGCGATAGCGGCTACTTTTCAGATCCTTACAGGGGAATGCGAATATACGAGCTGATCGATGACGCTATAGCCAAAGGGAAGAAGATAGACATCGATTACGTGATGAAGATGCAGCGTGATATTTATTCAAAGCCAGCGGAATTCTTTGTTGCACAGATGGATGGTGTTAAGTTCTCCGAGAAAGCAAAACCGTGGGTGGAGGAACTCAAAAAGTGGGATTTTCAGATGAGAAAGGATTCGAGGGCAGCCCTTGTATTTGCCATCTGGCTCAAATACTACATTAACGAAACCTTTGGCGATGAGTTCTATTCGGCAGGTTTGAATAAGAATTACTATCCCAAGGTATGGGTGTTACAGAATCTCCCTCCAGACAGCAAGTGGTTTGACGACATCAGAACTGAGAAGAAGGAAACGAGGGCAGATATTATCACGAGAACGATGGATAAAGCGATTGAGGAGATCGAGAAAAACAATTACAAGGTTTACGGAGATTACAACAGGCTGAGAATGAACCATCCGTTCAATCTCGCTTTCCTGAACTACCCATCGCCACCAGCTGATGGATCCAAGTTCACGGTTTTCAACTTCAGGGTTGAAGGCAAACCTTTCCAGTCGGGAAGCAGTTGGAGGATGATTTCGATGTTTGACAAATCCTACTGTGTAATCCCAGGAGGGAATTCAGGCAATTACTTCTCAAAGCACTACAGCGATCAGCTTGAAATGTGGGTCAATGGGGAATACAAATCGATGGATTTTGAGATAAAGGATGTTGAAGAGGTAATCGAGGTGGGAGGATAGCAGAGGTGGTTGAAATGAAAGCGATACAGACAATCATAGGATTTGGTATCACATTCGCCATAACTTATTTCCACTGGACGGGACTGATAGCCGCTGGATTGGTTGCAGCTTTTGCATTCAAAGACCTCAAAAAGTCTTTGGCAGCAGGATTTCTTTTTGGACTCATTGTCTGGATTCTGTTCTTAGCCTACACGGTTTACAATGGAATTCTGGAGAAGTATATCGCTATGGGCATGGTTTTCTACCTTAGCATTTTGATTCCACTGTTAATTCCAACCTTAACTGCCTCGGTCAGAGGATTAGTTGAGTGATTGGGTAATCTGGGCATTGGATGAACAAAATTCACTTATCATCAAATGTTAAAGTTGAAAGTAAAGTGTGATATCATGAAGGTGTTAAAAGTAGACCTGAGTTTGGAGAAGACTAGTTACGATAAACTTCCATCGAGTTATTTAAAATTCATAGGGGGAAAAGGAATAGCCACCAAACTCCTCCTCGAATACTTACCACCAAAAACAGATCCCTTCTCCCCAGACAACCTCTTGATCTTCGCCACCGGCCCTCTAAATGGCATCGCTTTGAGCGGGGCTTCTCGCCTAACGTGCCACTTCAAGTCCCCGCTAACAAACGGCTATGGAGAATCGCAGTGTGGGGGATACATAGCTCATGCGTTCAAGAAAGCAGGAATAGATATTCTGTTGATAAAAGGCAGATCAGATTCGCCAGTATACCTTTTGATAGAGAACGGTAAGGACGGTGAGGACGGTAAAGGTGAGGCAATCATAGAAGACGCATCCAACCTCTGGGGAAGGGATTCGTTTGAGACTGAGAAAATTCTGCTGAAAAAACATGGCGGAGAAATCCTCACTATAGGCCAGGCTGGAGAAAACCTAGTAAGATTTGCATGCATAAACCACAGGAAGGGAAGACAGTTCGGCAGGGGAGGGGCTGGAGCTGTAATGGGCTCTAAAAATCTTAAAGCTATAGTTGTCAAAGGAGACAAAGAAGTCAAGCCTGCGAATCCTGAAAAACTCAAGGAATTCAGAAAATGGCTGAACGATTCTGCAAGAAAAACCCATGCAAGCATGACGAAGTACGGCACGCCTGGCATAATGGCTCTGACAAACGAAGCAAACGTTTTGCCAACAAGGTACTGGCAGAAGGGAAGCTTCGAAGAAGTAGAGAAGATCAACGCTGAAGCCCTATCGAAATACGTGGTAAAGAGCACCGCGTGCTTTGCCTGCAGTGTTGCATGCGGGAAGATAGTTAAAACAGCTGAGGTTGAAGTTGAAGGCCCGGAATATGAAACCCTATTTGCTTTGGGTTCGCTCTGCGAGAACAGCGATCTCGAGGATTTAATCAAGGCGGCAGAACTCTGTGATCGCTATGCCATGGACACGATAACGGCAGGCAACGTTATAGCCTACTGGATGGCTTTAGGCAAAGCTGAGTTTGGGGATTCAAAGCGAATCATCAAGCTCATAGAGAAGATAGCCCTTCGAAGGGAAGAGGGAGATCTGCTAGCTGAGGGAGTGAAAAGGGTTGCTGAGAAGCTTAATTCTGAAAAGGAGCCAATCCACGTTAAGGGACTTGAGCCAGCAGGCTACCATCCAGCGGGCCTCTTTGGCATGGCCTTAGCCTATGCAACCTCTCCAAGGGGAGCATGCCACATGCGAAGCTGCGCCTATCGCCCAAATCTCGTAGGAGCAATCGATCGCTTCAGCGTTGAAGGCCAGGCAGCTCTCGTCAAAGATCTCGAGGACTTCTATGCTGTTGTTGATTCGATGGTTCTTTGTCGCTTTCTGTGTTTGCCCATAATAGGCCCTATCTACTGGAAGGAGCTTTCCAAGCTCTATGAAATCGTCACCGGCGAAAAAATGGAGGTTGAAGATCTCAAAAAAGCTGGAGAAGAGATCGTCAACCTCATAAGGGAATTCAACCTCAGAGAGGGGATGGATGGAGAAACCCTACCGAAAACTTTCCTGAAAGCCATCGGGGAGGACAACTTTAGGAGAATGCTTGAGGAATACCACTCTTTGAGGGGTTGGAATTAAAGAATTTACACATAATTTTTATACATACTTTTAACTTCATTTTTGTATTTTTAACTTCAGATACATGAAAGATTTAAATATTTTGATGCGAGAAATAATATTGTGTCAGAGTGATAGAGGTGATCTAAAATGCCGGAACAAAACCCGTATGAGATGGCAAAAAAGCAGCTGGAAGATGCAGCAGAGATAATAGAGCTTGATAGAGGTATAGTTGACTACCTTAAAGTCCCAGACAGAGTTCTTCAGGTAAAGGTGCCTGTTAGAATGGACGATGGACGTATAAAGGTTTTCACAGGATATAGAAGTCAGCACTGCGGTGTTAGGGGGCCTTACAAAGGAGGAATAAGATACCATCCGGATGTAACGTTGGAGGAAGTAATTGCATTGTCCATGTGGATGACTTGGAAGTGTGCCGTCGTGAACATCCCTTATGGAGGTGGAAAAGGCGGTGTAGCTTGCAATCCCAAGGAGATGAGCGAAGCCGAATTGGAAAGACTTACCAGGCGTTACACAACGGCAATCCTGCCTTTACTAAGCCCGGACAGAGACATTCCTGCTCCGGATGTCTACACTAATCCACAAACGATGGCATGGATAATGGACACCTACAGCAACATCATGGGCTATGCTGTCCCAGGAGTTGTGACGGGAAAGCCTGTTGAAATAGGGGGAAGCGAGGGAAGAACGGCTTCAACAGGCAGAGGAACTGCCATAGCAGCGAGAGAGGCTGCCGAAGTTTTGGGAATTCCTATTAAGGATGCCAGCGTAGTAATTCAAGGCTTTGGCAATGTCGGCTACTATGCCGCCAAAATACTAGCGGAGTGGGGAGCCAAGATTGTTGCTGTTAGCGATTCCAAAGGAGGCATATACAGCGAAGCTGGTTTGGACGTTGACGAAGTCGCCCAACATAAAGCCTACACGGGAAGCGTTATAGGCTTTGACGGTGTGGAAGAGATCACAAACGAAGAGCTTCTCGAGCTTGAATGCGATGTACTAATCCCGGCCGCTTTGGAAAATGTAATAACCGAAAGAAACGCTGATAATGTAAAGGCGAAGATAATCTCTGAAGGGGCTAACGGCCCTACAACGCCTGAAGCTGACAGAATTTTAGAGGAAAAAGGAGTGTTTGTGGTTCCTGATATACTCGCCAATGCTGGAGGAGTTGTTGTTAGCTACTTCGAATGGGTCCAAGATCTAAACAGATACTTCTGGGATGAGGAGAGGGTTAACGCTGAGCTGGAGAAAGTCCTTGTGAGGAGCTTTAAAGAGGTCGTTTCAATAAAGAAGGAGTACGAGAATAAGAAGATCACGATGAGAGATGCTGCTATGATCCTAGCTTTGAAGAGAGTTGTTAAGGCTTTTGAGCTCAGAGGGTTGTGGCCTCAGTAGATTCTACTTAAACCTCTCATTTATTTTTTACTTAATCTTTATCTTTTAATTCCCGTGCTACTCGTAATAGAAGTTTGGATTTACTCTCCTTTTCACAAGTAACGTTTAACCATTTAGGCACTTGAAAAATTGAAAAGATTTTTCTTTTCGGAAGTCGAGTTTGCTTGGTGATTTTGTGGAGGTGACAGATATGCCGGATGTGTTGGATGTAAAAGAGAAGATTAAGAAGGTTGCGGTTCTAGGGGCAGGAGACATGGGGCATGGAATTGCTGAGGTTTGCGCTATTGCAGGTTATGAAGTTACGATGAGAGATATAAAGCAAGAGTTCGTCGAAAGGGGAATGAATAGGATAAGGGAAAGTCTTGCCAAGCTTCAGGAGAAGGGGAAAATTGAGAATGCCGATGAGATTTTATCTAGGATAAAACCGGTTGTTGAAATGGAAGAGGCTGTGAAAGATGCAGATTTAATCATTGAGGCAGTTCCTGAGGTTTTTGAGATTAAAATGCAGGTGTTCTCTGAATGTGAAGGCTTAGCCAAACCTGAATGTATCTTCACGAGCAACACTTCAACGATGAAAATAACGGAGCTTGCCAAGGCAACAAAGAGAGAGGATAAGTTTGCTGGCCTGCACTTTTTCAATCCGGTCGTGCTTATGAGGCTTGTAGAGGTTATACGGGGTGAAAAAACCAGTGAAGAGGTTATGCAACTACTCGTTGAGTTTGTGAAAAGTCTGGGAAAGGAGCCTGTAAGGGTTGAAAAGGATGTACCAGGCTTCATCGTGAATAGGATACAAGCTCCTTCAGGAGCATTACTGATGGCAATCATAGAGAAGAGAATTGCAACACCTGAAGAGGTTGATGCAACCATGAAGGGAATAGGCCTCCCAATGGGCCCATTCGAGCTTATGGATTACACTGGAGTTGATATTTTTTACCATGCGATGAAGTACTACTCTGAAACGATAAGCGAGGATTATGCTCCTTCGGAAATTCTTGAGAACATGGTGAAGTCTGGAAATCTCGGAAAGAAAACAGGGAAGGGCTGGTATGACTGGAGTAAAGGAAGGCCTGTCATTGAAGCTAAACCAAGCGATAGGGTAAGTCCACTGGACTTCACAATCGTTGAAATCAATGAAGCGGTGAAGCTTGTTGAGATGGGAGTAGCTAAGCCTGAGGACATAAATAAGGCCGTGAAACTCGGCTTAAACAGGCCATTCGGGCCTTTTGAGCTTGCAAAGAGCATGAAGGTGGAGCAGATAGTCAGTAGACTTGAGGAACTTTCAAAAGAGTTTGAAAAGGAGGTTTTCAAGCCTACAGAATCCTTAAAGGCAGGAAAGTTGCCTGTTGATTGAAAAATGACTTCAGATGATGTTGGTAGGAGTTAGTATCATTGGTGTCATTGCTAATGACGCAACTGATAAACAGATTGAGTACTATATCTTTAATTCCTTAATTTTTCTTAATTTCTCTTGATTTTCGTTTGAAAAGAGTTGGGATGCTTAATTAAAGATTTGTTGAAGATCTTCTCCACACTAGAATTGATATCTAAAGGAAGATTTAAAAAGAGTCTCAAAGAAACTCATTCATGGGATTCTTAAATCTCGAGATTCTCAAAAGATCCCAAAAAAGGATTCAAAAAGGTGATAGTATTGAATGCAGAAAAGGATTTCGATAAATTGAAACATCTCTTAGAACACTGGATAGAGCATAGTCAGGAACACACAATGAAGTATAAAGAGTGGGCGGAAAAGGTAAAAGATAAAAGGAGGGATGTGTCTCATCTCCTCCTTCAAGCTGTAGAAAGGTTTGAAGAGGGAGAGAAGTTTTTGGAAAAGGCAAAGAGTATTCTGGGTTAGATTGTGGAGATGGCACAACCAAAAAAGGTAGGTGGAAATGACGGGAGAACGGGTTAGAAAAGCTGCAATAAAAGCCGTGATATTTGATATGGACAACACCCTATTCGACTTTGTGGAGGCTAAGATTAAAGCATGCAGGGCTGTTATCGATAAGATTGGTAGAGGAGATGAAAGAGAGCTTCTAAGCTATTTCCTGAGATGGAGATATGGGTTTGAAGACCATGAGAACATCGAAGACTACTTAGTTGATTTGGGGGTTTTCAGTGAGGGTATTTATGAGGAATGCTGCAGAATTTATGATGAGGTAAAGTTCTCATCTATAGAGCCGTATCAAGGAATAAGCAAGGTGCTTGAGATGCTGAGGGATATGGGTTTAAAGCTTGCTGTTGTAACAGATGCCCTAAACGGAAACGCCGTAAAGAGATTGAAGAAGGCAGGACTAATAGGGTTCTTTGATGTCCTAGTTTCGGCAGACATGACAGGAAAGAGAAAGCCAGAGCCAGATTCATTCGTTTTGGCTTTGGATAGGTTGGAAGTTGAGCCAGAAGAGGCTTTGCTTATTGGAGATAGTATAAATAGAGACATCGTACCTGGGAAAAGGATTGGGATGCTAACGGTTTATGCCGCTTATGGAGATAGAAACTTTTTTGAAGAAAAGGTTGGAGAGGCAGATTTTACTGTAAAAGAACCTCTTGAGATAGTTGAAGTGGTGGAAAGACTGAGGGAGTGACTTGAAAGATCTCGTTGAAGTGGTTTTTGAATATTGAAAGCTCTATAATGCAAACTCTAAATTGGTAGATTTAGGCATTTTAAATAAACTGAACAAAAACCGGTTTAACAATCTAAAGTTTTAAGTTTTTAGTCTTTTTCGTTTTAATCCTGTTATTACCCTTGTTGTACCTTTGTTATTCTTCTCATGGGATTAAAATGAAACTTAAGAAGCATCAGATAAATCCAGTTTTCAAATGACAGATTCATCGAGCAGACATATGAATTTGAGCTTTTAACTATTTAAAGAGGGTTCAAAAGCAGTTTACAGAGAGGTCTATCTTTGAGTTAACTCAGTCACAGATCATGATAACATTTCAGTGGTTGGAGGTTATTCGCTAAAAGAGCTCCTGCAATAGTGAATTCCAACATGAACTGTGGGAGATGGATAGAGCTTTGAGAGCAATTCAAATCTTTTCAGAGTGTAATATGCATCAATGCTCCTAAAGAGAAGTCTAGTTTCTGTGGATACGTTAAAGATAATTATTAGAAAGATAACTTTCCGTTAACTATATATGCCCTAAATCCTAAAATCTATCATGGGACGGGTTTGGGATTTCTTAAGTTTATATCCAAAAGAGAGTACAAAAAGGGTTTATAGGGCTGGAATTTTTGATTTTTTCGATTTTGTATATGGCAGGAAAATCAGGAAAAAAAGAAAAGCAACCAGGGAAGAAATGGAAGAATATGAGAGGTTGGCAGAGGAGTATTTCACGAAGGAGAGAGATTACTTTGATGACATGCTGAGATTCATAGCATACATGAACGGGGGTCCACCGATAGGGCAGAAAGCGAAAATCGCTGGTGTTAAGGAGTTTCTTTCCTATTATGGAGTTGAGTTTACACAAAGGCAATTAAAACAGCTATCTACAAAGATGCCAAAAGGAAAGACTGCTAGGACTGCGGAGAAGGATATTGATACGGATATGCTTAGAAAAATCCTCACACATGCTGATTTGAAGCTAAAGGCTCTAATTCTAACGTTGGCTAGCTCAGGAATGAGGATAGGGGAAGCTTTACAGATTAGGCTATCGGATATTGATCTCTCTAAAGATCCTGCACAAATCGTCGTTAGAGGGGAGTACACAAAGAGCGGGGATACCAGAACAATCTTTGTTAGCGGAGAAGCTAAAGAGGTATTGAAAGAATGGCTTAAAGTGCGAAATCAATATCTCAAATCGGCCGTAGGCAGAAACAGAGGCCTAGTTGAAAAAGCTGAGGCAAAGGAGAAGCCGATTGCCGATGATCGCCTTTTTCCTTTCAGCGATAGAAATGTTCGAGAAATGTGGGAAAACGCTTTGAAAAAGGCTGGTTTGTGGAACAAGGATACTTCCACAGGGAGGAATCAGGTTAGAATTCACGCATTGAGGAGGTTTTTCAGGTCGCAGTTAGCCTTAGGCTGTCCGGTCGATATTGTTGAAGCATTAATGGGCCACGAAGGATATTTAACCGAAGCATATCGGAGATACACCCTAAAACAGATGGCCGAATATTATAAGAAAGCTGAACACCTGGTTACGATTTCACAATCGCAATCTATTGAGAAGATAAAAGAGGAGATAAGATCAGAAATGACGGAAGTTATTGAGCGATTAGTTTTGGAGAATAGAGAGCTGAAAGAGAGGCTGAATAGGATAGAAAAAGCATTTTCGGCGTTTGCTAAGATCGCTATGGAAGATCCTGAGAGTTTGCCGATGCTTAAGGAGTTTTTGGAGAAAAAGAAAGATTAAAAAAAGCCTTCATCTTCAAATATTTCATCTTCATCATCCTCATCAACTTCATAAAACTCTCCAAGCTCATTTAAATAGACTCTCCTCTCCTCTCGTGGTTTGTCGCATTCTGGTGAGGTAAGGGCTACTGGTCCCCATCCCTGCGCAGTATGTTGCGGTCTTCCAGCACGCATAAGAATCCAAGCGATTTTTTGAGGTATTAGCATTATTCCTACCCCGATATTTTCAGCTACAATCTTGCCTATTAGCTTACCGCAGTTATGGAGTCTTCTATAGAAGACAGACAACATTGCTTCATCGATGTCTCCATGATATTCTGAGATCATTGCATCAAAATCGCCCGCCTTGACTAGATCATCAACACTTGGTAAGGTGAATTCTTGCCTGAGTTCATCCTTTAGATGCGACCAAATTACAGATGCTACCGTTGAAATGTTGTTTAAGATCGTAGCGATAAGATACAATACATCATCCACGACCAATCTACCTTTTTCTGTGCGATAAACCCTCCAAACCTCTATAATTTCATCACCCGTTCTAGGATCTCTTAAATAACGATCTTGGAAAAGTTCTCTAAACCACTCGGAATTGTAAATTATTTCAATAGCTTTTTTATCTTTTTTTCTCATCTTTATCCGGCTTCTCTTTTCTTTCATCTCTTTTTGCAAATATTCAATGTATGGTTTTGCCGTTGATGTAAACTTTTGACCTCTGAGTTTATAGCCATCCACAGGCTTGAGATAACCAACTTTCAAAAGTTCTTGCCTTGCGTTGATGACTGGCATCTGGTTTACATTTCTTACAGTTTTCAAGTTATAAATCAGCTTAACAACCTCACTCTGTGTTTTAGGATACATCCATGCTAAGTAACAAGCAGCACACATGGTTGGTTTTTGCAGATCATCTAAACTACACTTTTTCTCATCTCGTGTAGTTAACGACGTCATAAATGTAATTAATTGCTAAAATGTATATATATTTTTCCGTGTAGCATCAAATATGGAAAAGATTTGGATTAAAAGAACGCTATCAATCGACATAGAGACGGCAAAACTATTGGAGAAAGTCATGGAAAAAACAGACCAAACGGCTTCACGGTTTTTTAGAGAGAAAATAAGAGAGGAAGCTCAAAAACTCGGTATTTTGGAGGTGAGTAATGGAGCTTGAAGAGGTTCTCAGAGCAATCGAGGATTTTGTCGAGTGGTATGAGAAAAACCGAAAAATAAGGAGGAGTAATAATGCCAACAGAGATTATTCGTAATACTAATTATTTAAAGCTTTCGAAACAGGGACGGAAACTTGTAAAGTTTGATCGAAATGGTAAAATTTATTTTCCAGCGTTATATCGAAAGATTTTCCGAGGATACCGATTCTACCTTGAACTTGCCGATGGCAAGATCGTTCTTGACCCGATAAAGCTTGATGACGGACTTGAGGAGGAGATAAAATGACGTTTGAGCTTGTAGAGATCGAGCCAATTAGGGAGAGACCAGGATTTAAAGCGTTTTTCAAGGGCGACAAAGAAGAGCTTCTCAGTATCACGATTGAGAAAAAAAAGGGAAGTTCAAAATCCTCTTGATGAACGACAATGAAAAGAAGGCTGAGATCTTCGCCGATTCTTGGGAAGACCCACCGATAAGAAAAATCGGGGCAAGCCTAAGGTATTTAGGATTCAAGCCGAAAGAGGAGGAAGTTCGAGGACTATTTTTAGACTTACAAAACGACGAAAGAAGCAATTGGATTTATAACTGGACTCCACCCACGAAAGAGCTGGAGATCAAAGAAAAGGAGAATATTGAGCAGAGGGCACGAAAACTCTTAAAAGATCCGTTGTTGCTTCAAAAGATTCGGACAGTTCTGGACTTCAAGATTGCGGGGTTGGGAAAGAAGAAGTTGGGAGTTTTTCTAGCCCTACTCACAAAGAACTTGAAGGATCCAAAAGAGAGAACCTCCGTATGCATTTATGGTAAGTGGGGCGAGGGAAAAAGCTATCTGATCGAGAAGGTTCTTGAACTCTTTGATTGTGAACGAATGAATTCGGCGACATTAGCCGGTATTTACAGGGATTCTTTGAAAGACAGGAGATATTATGACGGCAAAATCCTCTACTTTGGAGATATTGGCGATAGCATCCCAGATGACCTTGAACAGGTCTTCAACTTCTTTAAGCAACTAATCACCGAAGGAAAAGCAGTTAAGAAATTGGTCATGGATCAAGGAGGAGACCTTGAAACAAAAGATCTAGTTTTGGAGGGGTTCCCGATCCTAGTTTGGACCGCACAAACAACACCAGATGATGAGCAAATATTAAGCCGTGTATTACCAATGGAGCCAGACTTCTCAGAGGAGCAGAGAAGAT
This sequence comes from Archaeoglobus sp. JdFR-27, assembly GCA_002011235.1. Classification (GTDB taxonomy): domain Archaea; phylum Halobacteriota; class Archaeoglobi; order Archaeoglobales; family Archaeoglobaceae; genus Archaeoglobus_A. Next base: position 23,648 of record MTMO01000001.1, read on the forward strand.
TAATTCAAGAGCACAGCAGTTTTGAGAACGAATTACCTGAAGAGATGATTTATCCGAAAGAATATCGAGAACTTGAAAGGATCGTTAAAACAGCATTGAAAATCCTTGAAAAAGAATCCTTACCGGTGATAAATCCCTTCGCCAGGTTGATTAACTCATGCATGAGCATACACAGTCCGAATATTAATCGTGATCGGCAGAAGTTTTTCGGGATCGTTCATGCCTTAACACATCTTCACCAATATCAGAGAGCAAAGATCAAGGTTCATGGAAAGGAGTACGTGGTTGTAAGCCCACTAGACGTTGTGAATGCCCTTTATCTTGTTGGAGAAGAATTTAAAGCTCTATTTGGAGCCCTTGACAAAATATCACAGAAAGCATACCGAGTCATCCAAGAAAAAGTTGATCCTATAACGAAACCCCTCAAAGAACTTGAGGAGGACGCCAGTAACTTCGAAAATCCTGACTTGAAAATAGAGGCGACCATTGAGTTGAGAACGAAGGGTTTCACCAATGAGGATCTAGCCGATTGGATGAACATTCACCCAAAAACGGCATGGAAAATAACTACAAAGCTGAAAAGAAAAGGTCTTCTCGATAGAAAGAAAGAGGGGAAAGCTTACAAATATTATTTACTACCTGAATATACAGAAAGAAGTAAAACGAATGGTTTCGTTCTCTTTGATTCTCGGAGAATGATTGAAGGCTTGATTAGTGAAAAGGAGTTAAGAGAATGGTTGAATCGTTACAATTTTTCAATCTCTCTAGAAGAGGGGATGGAAAAAATTTATTTCATAAATCAAGATGATCTTGAGAGTACACCCACACCCGAAGCGAGAGTTTTTGAATTTTCCCTTATACCTTTCTGGGACCATTTAGAAATGAAACTAATGGAGCCACCGTTCAGCTTTAAATCGTGGTTGAAGGAAAGTTTCCTTCTCGGAGAACGAAAGAGAACGAAAGAAGAGAGTTCAGAAAAACCGGATGAGGAGAGTTCAAACCAAGGAGAGAAGGAAGATAACAGCGAGTTGGGGAAAAAAGAAGAAGAGGAGACCGTTCTCGATTTAACAAGCGAAGGAGATAGCGAACTGTTAGAGGTAGATAAACCTTACAAATGCTATTGTGGCGAAAATTTCGACTCACGAGAGGAATTTGATAAGCATGCCAGCTTTTGTGAGAGGTTTCAAGCGGTTCAAGCTAGAGAAGCTAAGTACGGAATAGATTCTCCTTGGAGGAGAGAGGATGAGGATTAGAGAAGTACTCACCGATGAGTTAAAGAAGCATTACAAAGACAGATGGCCTAGAGAATTTGGCCACAAGTTTGATCACTCTTTTATGAGGAATGAAAGAGTCAACGATCAATATGAAGTTAAAAACCTGTTAAAATTCTATGATTTCCTTGATTGTTATTGCTCAGTTTACGCATTCAGGGAATGGCATGATTTAAGTGAAATCAGAAAGCAGTCTGCTATAATAGATACGATTGTTTTTGATTTGGATTCTGAAGACCTCAGAGTTGCATTCAAAGAGGGAAGAAAGCTTGTTGAGTATTTACTAAGCAAAGATACAACTCCACGAGTGTATTTCAGCGGACGACGGGGTTTTCACGTCTATCTTGACTTTCCACCCATTGAACTCAAGAACAAGAGCGAAGTCATCAAAAGGTTTGGAATCAGGATAAGAGATGAGCTTAACTTAAAAACTGTTGATTCACATGTATTCGAGGTTAGCCGACTTCTTCGGGCTCCTTTCTCAAAGCATAGTGGGAGCGGACTCAGGTGCACTCCGATAAAACCGGATAAGTTTATTGAAATGGATCTCATCAGCTTGAAGAGTTTTGTAAAGCACTCTTTCTCACCGATTGAGGTTCACGAAAGCAAATGGGCTTTAAAAGAACTCCGTTATGAGGACTTCAAGCTCACGACGAACAAAGTACTTCGCCAGATCCAGAGGAGGAAGATAAAGAGGCTCAAGAAAGATAAAAGCCTGGCTCCATGTATCAAAGCAATCCTTCAGAGGTTGGAAGAGGGAAAAAATCTCACTCATTTTGAACGTTTCACCTTGGTGACGAACCTAGCGAATTTGGGGTGGGATAAAGAGAGGATTATCGCTCTATTTGAGGAACGGGTTCCTGACTGGGTGCGTGAGAGGACGGAGTATCAAGTCAATCATATCGTTGGTAATGGATACAAAAGGCCGAAATGTGCGACTCTGAAGGCTGAAGGACTTTGTATCCCCTCATGTCCGAGAGTTGGGAGGGTAGAGGCATGAGTGTAAACATTTTGGCGGTTTACACCGAATTGAAACAGAAACAAAAGCAAAAGAGGAGGAAAATCCGAATTAGAACCTGTTATCAATGCCTACATGGTAGGAGGTATGATTCCCAAGGTAATGAAGTAATGAACAAGCGTATTTTCTGTAAAGCTTGGCAAGGCGTGGTTTATTTAGGTTCTGCCCGATATTGCGAGCTATTCGAGCAATATCAAGCTCCTCATGAGAATAAGAGGAGGAAAAAATCGAAAAGGAGGTGGTAAAAACGAGCATTTTGTCTATACAGTACAAAAAACGGTATTATTGCCGAAAGCACGGATATTTAGATCGCTGGAAGCTGAAAGAGAAGTGCTTTCCGGAGAGGTGTAGAAAGCTCCTCTGCAGGTGGTAGGAGGTGGTAGAATGGAGATTAAGGCAGAAAAAACCACAACGCGGTTTTATTGTTCGAAATACCGAAAATTCGTTCCATATCGGACCGTAAGATCGAAGTGCTCGCCTCATCGTTGCCGATCTTTGTTTGAGCTTTGAGACTATCAGAGTGGAAGAAGTTGAAGAAGAACGGAGGGCTCGGCTTGATCCCTTGCTTTCGCTGTAAGAAGGTGAACTGCGTTGATTTTGGTAGTGAAAACTGCCAGTTTGAACTCGCTCCCTGGGCCAAATACCTCAAGGGAAAGGATTTGGCGATTAAAGGCATAGGTGGTCTGCATGTCAAAAAAAGTTAAGCTACCTACCGACTACATACGTTTTTTGAAGGATCAAGGTCTATCCTTGAGCGAGATAAAGGCTCGGTTGTACTATGAAATGGGAATCGAGGTTTCAAAGGCAACGTTGAGCCGGAGGTTGAGAGAATGAGAAATATAAAAAAAATTTCTACAAATCAAAAAATCCCTTCGGATGTAGATAGTTTGAGATTTTTAAGAAAACTGTTGTCGTCCCCTCCAAAAAAAGGGGTCTGATGGGGGGTGATGTCGGTGCGTGATGAACCAACCCCAGCCTTAATTTCGTTGAAAATAAGCAATAATGAGGAAGGCAGGATAATAGAGCTTACAGTACAATCTGATGACGGAATAGAAGCGGTAGAGGAAACCTTCAATCGTGTTCTCAGTCAGATCTCATCCTTTCTCCACGGCAAGAGTGGAAGCTCGGAGGTTGACGTCGTATGAGGGAGGGATTTTATCGCTATTGCACAATTTGCGGGGTTTCAAACTTTAGCGAACCGTTAAGAGCTTACTCTGACGGTTCAGGAAAGTTGTGGGTTTATCTGTGTTATGAATGTGAAAAGAAGGTCCTGAAGGTCACGGGTGGAGAAATACCATTGAAAAAATTAAAAGAGCTGGGAGGTGGTTTCTTTGGAAGAGAAAAAACCGATAGTAGGAGCGATACCCAAAAACTCTCTGATCTCAGTCGAGAGCTTAGCCTTATATTTGGGTTGCTCGGTTGAAGGCCTTAAAAAGTGGCTAGCCAAGAACGAGAAAACCGGAATTCGCTATCGATCAATAAATGGCAAGTGGGTGGTTGACACGGATTCATTGATCGAGTCTGGGACTAGCGAAAAGTAAGGCCCATATTCCAATGTGATCGGATACATTCCAACTGTATCCAACATTTTTTCGAAAGGCAAATCTTAATACCTCTGAAAGATACTTAAGCTCAGAAAAAATTACTCGATTCTTTTATTTTAATCTGTGAAAAATATCCTTTGGTATAGACACTTAGATATTATAGCAATTTGTCGCTGTTGGTGTTACTTTCAAAACTTTTTGTATATGGTGATAAAAGATTTAACAGTTAATTAAAAATTTTTCTGTATATATAAGTTAGGTAATAAAGAAAAGCTTATAAAACAGAAGAAATAATCCCCACATAAGGAGGTGAACACCCGAAGGTTTAAACCTGGGTACGTGGTTATGAGACTCAGAAATGATGATAAAGGAATGGCTGGTCTTCAGGCCCTCATCGGCGTCGTTATAACTCTAGCAGTGATTGCTATCCTCTTCCAGATCGTTCCAATGCTGGGATACAAAGTCGAGAGTGCTGTCAAGGTTGGAGCGAACAGCCAGTGGAACGCAAGCGTAAACTCAAATCTACCTACCGGTTACGGATTCTGGGCTGACAATGCTTCACTGATAAGCATTGTTGTCCTGATTGCGTTGATCAGCATCGTCATCGGGTACTTGGTTGCAACAGGGCGGGTATCCTTTGGCGGAAAGGAGTAAAGCAAAAAAAAGCGCTAGCGCTTACGTTAGATTGAAAAATTTCCTTTTTTTAACGTTCAACCTGTAAGTCGGTTGTGAGTGGTGCCAGGTAGTTGGAAGTTAGAACCTCGCTGTTATCTTCTATTTAGTTACATCCAAAAATAGATGGAAACTCATTCGCACCTTTACCTAATCTTCCTTTCTCTCCATCGCTTCCTTAATGAATGATTTCTCACTTAACCATGCGATAACGATATTTCTGATTATTTCAGCGTCCTTATCTCCAATCTTTCCTTTGAGGTTTTTTTCTATAACCTCCCATGTTCCCCAGGGTATGGTTACGATTATCCTTTTGCCTTTGTACTTACTACTTTGACTCATAGTAGAATCTAATTAGAAAACTTTAAATAGTTTACTACTCTATTTAGATACTAAATAGAGTAGGAGGTGGAAATATGGAAGACGGAATGGAGCTTGGTGAGATAGAAGTGAGGAAGTGCGGAAAGTTGTATGAGATCAGAGTGGGAACCCTAGAAATTAGAAGTGGGGAAATCTCGGCAGAGCGACTATTTACAGGGATAGGGCTTCTAGCAGAATCTCTTTGCTACCTAGAGGCTGAGATCTGAGCAGTTATGGAGGTGAAAAAGATGGAAGAAGTTGAGGTGGGAATTCCGAAGGAAATGTATGAGTGGGTAGAGGAATTTATTGAAGGTAGTAAGTGGGGTTTTGAGGACGTCGAGGAGTTCGTAAGGCATGCTATTAGACGAAAGATGTTCGAAGTTAAAGGGATAAGGAGGAGATGGAGAAGATGAGAATAAGCAAGACCTATAAGCTGGAGAAAACCTATCTTGGAGATGAGAACGAAAACGGAGAGCCAATATACTCCCTTCCATATATTTTTATTAAGCTGAGGAACAAAAGTGGCAAGATCGATTATTGTACGGAGTCTTTCAATGAGATGGAGCTCGAGCTCGATTCAACAAGGTTGGTCATGCGTTTTTGGGGAGAAAATGACGAAACTGAGATAGCCATAACTTTTGATGCGGTCAGAAAGTTGTTGGAGTTTGTAAGAGAAGAGATGATCGAGGTGGTTTAGGTGGAGCCCGTTTTTTGAAATTGGAGAAGAAAGCTATCGAAGTTAAAAGTGAAACAGTATTTTTAAGCTTTCTAGGTTTCCTAACCATCATAACGCCGAACAATTTCTGATTAAATAATAACCGGAATGCTTACCTCTATTTCGTCGTAAGGAACGATGGGTTTCTTACTCCTCCTCTTCTTCCACTTTTCTTCCCTAAATTCAACAAATCCAAGCTTACTGAGGAACTCGAGATCTCTCATAACAGCAGATCTATCCCTCTCGAGTAACTTGGAGAGCTCGTAAATACTACTTGGCCTCTTATTCTTAATTATCTGAAGAATTCTGATCCTTTCAGGGGTGAGAATCTTTCTCAGATCATCGAGATTATCCACTACAATCTTCTCATCCTTAAACTCTTCTCTTTCCTCGACCTTCCTGAATGCGTCAACTATCTCTTCCAGATCCTCCTCTAAGGGCCTAACAATAACCTTGATCTCCTTAACTCTCATACATATCCCTCCTCAACTTTTTCACATCCTCGAGGAACTCTCTTACTAGTTTTTCCCAATCCTCGAATTCTATCTCCTCCTCCCTATCGAAGTAATGCTTGTGATGACCTTTTCCCCTCTCGTTATCGTAACCGAGAACTCTCCTCCTCCCTCCCTTGATGTAAGCAAGGGAATACTTCACTCCTTCCGGAAAGTCCTCAGATTTCGGGATTTCCCATATCTTTATTTCCATGATGTCTCCTTCTGGGAAGATTCTCTTCAGGTGGTATCTGAGTTTTGCCACCAATATGTGATATAAAAGGTCACATATTTAACTATATCGGAACTTATATTGTAGTATAGGAAAAATTCCGAAATTACCATTGAACCACCCGAGAGCTTTATAATATACGCCGTGTGGAATTTTATCAGGTGAGATAAAAGGATGTTGAGGTAGGTTTTTATTCTGAAACATTTTATTTTCTCAGAGGGGCGAAAAGAAAGGTATTTTGGCACGGTTTGAAATATAGTTAATTATCTATTGGAAAGACAACTGCTTAATAAAGATAATTAATAATCAACTAAAACTCATGTGATGTAAACGATGTTTGATACAGGAATAATATCACTTGACTCCCAGCTTAGGTGGATTCCTATGTGGAAAGCTCATCCTAATTTTAGAGGAACTAATACCGAAGGAGAAATATTCACATTCCATGTCTCAATTGAGGAGTAAAGGAGAGAGAGAGAGAAAAAGTTCTTTACATTACCATCGACCATCCAGAAAAGGAAGTGATAGAAGATCTTAAATTCTACTTTGATTTCACGCCAAGCGATAATTTCGAGATCCTTGATCTTTTTATCATAGAACCACATCGCTTCTTGAAGGAGAGACGTGAGATCTTTTATAAAAAGCATTTATAAAGAGCACAAGAAGAAACTACCTCAGCGAGATAAAGTATAGATTGAACAAAGAAAATTATGATAGAGTGGTAACAAACAATCTAACCTATTTCTTGATGAACTACAGTTTCGAGGAAGTAAACTCATTCCTTGGAGATTTAAACCTCCTTGCGAAGGTAAAAGATTACTTATAACCCTTCTCCTAACTAAAAACATGTTTGACAAAAGAATCGAGACGGCTATAAAGCATCAGAGTGATGGAGTTATCGAACTCACCCTCAAAGAGGTTGAAAACGAGACTCAGCAAAGGTTGAAAGTGATAAAACTCGAGAGATACGTTGTTCCTAAGAACATCCTTAGGTGTGAACTTACGGGTAAGGACATATCAGGGGAGTTGCTGATGAGGGTTATGTAGCCACCGTAATTATAAAAAGTTGTAACATCATAACAAAGATTATGAAATACAAAATTTTAAGCGGTTTTATCGAGGTTGAGGGTGTAAGAAATTATTTCGAATCAATAAAAAATTGTGAGGCTTCAATTATAGATGCTAATTTTATCATATCAATAGACAACGTTAAATTTGCAGCGGAGAAAGCAATAAAATCGTGGCGAGAGGGTAAAAACATTGCAAAAATCCTTCCAATGGAAATTTTGCTCTATGCCGCAGCTACAAGGCAGATAAAGGATGCGTTGAAAATAGGAATAAAAGAGGGTAAAAATACAGTTTATGTTGTCTTGCTGAACTGCTATGAATTGCCAGGATTTAAAAAGAATAATTTTGAGAAAATTGATCCCAATGAAAACCAAATAGAAAAAATAAAAGAATTCTATAGTATAAGTGATAAAGAGTTGGAGATCGTGGGTATCGAGAAGATAGACCTCCTGATCAGAGAAAGAATCGCTCTTTTTGATATAAGCAAATGATTGAAAAGTTGAGAGAAAACCATTTTCAGGTTTTAAGCCATTTTCTCATTTTCTCAACTTCAGTATTTTAGGAACTTCCCTCTCATAAGGCGGGAAAATAACTCCTTTTTCTGTTATCAAGGCGGTGACATACTTGAAAGGTGTGGGATCGAAGGCTGGGTTGTAAACCTTGACATTCTCTGGAGCTATTATGCAGCTTCTACATTTCACATGGCAGTACTTCAGCTCATCTGCTGATCTCTCCTCTATCACAACATCCTCCATTTTCTTTTCCCAATCGAAAGTTGTCAGAGGAGCTGCTACGAAGAAAGGTATTCCATGCTCTTTTGCAAGCACAGCAAGCGTATATGTTCCAATTTTGTTAAAAAACCCATCCCTGACAATTCTATCAGCTCCAACTATCACCTTATCAACCATTTCTTTCTGCATCACGATTCCTGCCATGCTGTCCGTGATAAGGATGACATCAATCCCATCTCTAAGAAGTTCCCAAGTTGTAAGTCTTGAGCCCTGATTCAATGGCCGGGTTTCACAGGCAAAAACCCTAACGTTCTTACCCTCAAGCTTTGCACTCTTAATGACACCCAAAGCTGTTCCCCATTCGACAGTTGCAAGGCTTCCGGTGTTGCAGATCGTAAGGATGCTGTCTCCATCCTCTATGAGCTTGGCCCCAAAGCCTCCCATCAGCTTGTTCCTGATTATGTCCTCTTCGGCAATCTTTTCAGCCTCTTCAAGCGCTTTCTTTCTGGCTTCCTCTATCGATGAGGCTTCAAAAACCTTCTTTAGAACTCTTTCCACCCCTACTCCAAGGTTCACTGCAGTAGGTCTTGCATTCGCCAGTTGATTTGCCCTTTCTTTTACATAATCCTTAAATTCCTCAAAATCTTCGAATTTCTTTTCACGAGTTGCCAAAACAACCCCATAACCCCCAGCAGCCTCCAGAGCCGGTGCACCTCTGATTGCGAGCCTTTTTATAGCTTCAATAAGCTCATCGACCGACCTTATCTCAAGAATTTTAAAGGTCTCGGGCAGAAGAGTTTGATCGATCATCTTGATGCAATCTTCCCAGAAGATCGTCCGCATGATTCTAAAAGGATCTGGGAATTTTTAGATTTTATGGTATTGCCTAGTATTACCGATCGCCCAAAAACGAATTAAACAGATAGATCTACTTATAGATCGGTTGTGATTCTGCAAGGGGTGTAGATACATCTCGGTTCCTGAGTAAGGTAATCGCCGGTTAAGGCAAAGGCTCTCGCTCTTGAACCGCCACAGATTCTACGATACTCACACCTTCCACACTTTCCTTTCAGCTTCTCTGGGTCCTTAAGATCCTTGAAGATTTTGGATTCGTTATATATTTCTTTTAAACTCATTTCTCTTACATTTCCTGCCACCAAAGGAAGGAAACCACTTGGATAAACCTCGCCCACATGGCTGATGAAGAACATCCCTCTTCCATCCGTTATCCCCATCATCCTTTTTATGCCATCTGCAAGGCTTCTCCCATGCCCTCCAGCAACTATGCTTCCTGCAGATTCGGATTTAAGTTCGGCTTCAAGTCCATCAATTTGATGAAGGAGATCATAGTAAAGCTCCGATACTTTCATCTCCATCCCTGCATCCCTCTGCAACTCAATCCTCCTGAGATGGGTTGCGGCTGAACTCTTGATATTCAAACCAGTTTTCTTTGAAACGTCGTATAGCCAGTTTAAGATGTCTTCAAATTCTTGTGAAGAGGGCATATACTCTATCTTCGCCCTCCCTGTTGGAACCACAAAGAAAACATCCCAGAGCGTTGCCTCATTCTCGATCGCAAGTTTAGCTATGTTCGCGAGATCATGCAGATTGAATTTTGTAACAGTTGTGTTTATCTGAGTCGAGATTCCAGCTTTCCTTGCATTCTTCAAAATCTTCATAGACTCTTTAAAAGTTCCTTTTATGCCTCTGAAACCATCATGGATGCTCTCATTGCTACCATCGATGCTGATTGCGATCCTTGAAACCCCAGCTTCTTTGAGGGATTCCAAAACTTCGGAGGTTGCCAGATCTGTGCCACTAAATGCCATTGCAATTCTTAACCCGCTGTTCACCCCGTACTTAACTATATCAAAAACATCTTCTCTCAAAAGGGGGTCTCCACCCGTGATAACAACCAAAGGATATGGTTTTCCAAAAGCCTTTATCTGCTCTATAACTTTTTTCGCCTCTTCAAAGCTCAATTCGTCGGGATGCCTTTCCTTCTGAGCTTTTGCCCTACAATGCTTGCATGCAAGCTTACACGCCCTCGTTAGTTCCCAAAAAATAATAAACGGTCTTTTATTAAGATCCAGCATTTTTATCCTCCTATATTATCAAGAAATTCGAAATGTATTATGGTAACGAACTCATTTTCTTCAATATTTCCATATATTCGTTCCAGTTCCTTGAGTAGTTCTTCTTTTGAGGAAAAACCATCTTCCACCGCATCGGAGTTATTCAGCTCGGAAACCCTTTTAACAACCACCTTAACAATCCTGCCCATTCCAAAAGATTTTCCTCCAGCGGTCAGCTCAACCTTCTTCCCCTTTTTATAGAGCTTTATCCCCTTTCTTATCGTACTCTTCTTTTTTCTTTCCAAAATCATATCTACAAACTTCTCATCGAAATTTATTGAGTTAAGTTTAGATTTAAGCTTCTCGAGCCTCGAATCATCTTTCATTGAACCCTTCATTGAACCTTTCATTGAACCACCCCCATATTTTACATACTGCCGAATGAAGGATGCTGTAAACTCTACCTTCCTTCAAAAGCTCTCCAAATTCCCACCAACCCTTAAGCTGCAAACATTTCTGGATAATAACTTTCTCTTCTTCTTCAGAAAGTTCAACATGATCTCTTTTCAAGAAATAGTACCTAACCACCGGCCTAACAACATCCGACACGTATTCGTAGAGGCTTATACCCTCTATGTATTTCTCCATTCTGGAAACATCTATCGCCGATAACTTAGGCTTCCTCACGTCATAATCCCTTTCAAGGGTACCGAGCAGCATAGAAGCGGTTTCTCCATCTAAATCCCTGAGCTCGTCCGACAAATATTCAACGAGTCTTTTTATGAAGTTCGAGTTAAGGATCTCTAATCTTTCTTTAAGTCGTTCGACCAAAGCCCTTACCACGACAACCGTATATTCCCCCGAGATTTCATTTCTTTGAGGGGTTATATGCAGAGGGATAAAGCTATTTTTCCTCCAGAACCTTAGAAGCTCAGGCGATACTCCAAATCCAGAGCCGACCCACTCATATCCTTCTTTTTCAGCCCACTCCACAAGCTTTCTTAAAGCGAAGCTTCCTATACCCATGTCCATTACATCCGGATGGGTTGCTATTCTTACAACCCTCAGACCGAGGGTTTGTGGAAAGTTCGCATCAACGTGGTGTTTTACTATAATATCAGGGATTATCTGACCTTTTGGCTTGTAACCCCGCATCATCTCCGAAATAAGATCATCGTTAATACCACCTTCGATTGCTACATGTAAAGAACAAACTGTCTTTCCATTCGCTGAAACCCTGAAAGCAAGATGGTTAGGCATATCGAAGAGGATAACAAGATCGGAGGGTCTGTTTCGATAGTGGGCTAGGATATAAATCCCGAAAAATTCGCTTAGAAGTTCTTCGTTTTCAATAAATTCGTCCTTGTCTAATAGCTCAAAGCTTAGATTTCCAGCTGTGATACACTCGATGTCATTTTCACCCAGATTTACAGGTTTTGAGTCAAGAAGTAGGGTTCTGTAAAGCCATTTCTCAACGGGATCGCCTTTTCCATACCTGATTGGCTCTTCCAGTGAAATCCTTTCAATTTCAACATTTTCATCTTTCTCAAGCCTTCGGAGAAATCTGACACTGAAACTCCTGCCTGAGCCTTCATACCCATGGATAGTTGAGGAAAAAATGGCATATCTGACTCCTTCTATGATCTTGAAGAGGGTCGAAACATCGATGGATGCGGCTTCATCAACTATCACGATATCGGAGTTCCTTGCCTCCAGAATGGCTCTTCTGGGGACAACGTATTCAATCCTTAGATGTCTCCCTGTTACGACCGTGATAAGTCCGTTACTTTCTTTAAATTTACAATCACTGAAACCTTGCCTGGTTAACGCCAGTCTCAGAAATCTAAAGTAAGTTTGAACGGATTGAGGAGATTGGGCAACGAGCATAACCCTGATTGGCCTTTTAAGAACTCTCTGCATCCTTGAAATGAGAAATGGTGTTAGAATCCCAAGTATGGCTGTCTTACCTCTCCCCCTGTCGGCAGTGATGACAGCTACCTTGTTCTCCCTCTGCCTGTCAAAAAAGGTTTCAAATCTCCTTAGCACTTCAATCTGGTCTTGGGTTGCACAAAGCTTGTAAAGCTTCCTCTTGATTTGCCCTCCCGAAGGAATCTCTATTTCGGCTGATTTTTCATAGCTAGATTCCTCAAACTCTTTTAAAAGCTTTGAAGAATCGAGATCGTAGATTATTATTCCTTTCACGTTTTCTGTATGCCTAATAAATCTTCTATAAAATCGAGGAACTATATTCTCTTTAGAATATGGCTCACTTACAAGCTCCTCATGCCACTTGCTTAACTTTATCTCCCATTCTTCAATTGGTGGGGACAGAATGAGGATCATACCACCCTCTTTTACGGTTTCAATGATTATACCAAGATCATTGGGATTGAAACCCTCGGTGAGATCAAGAATTAGTGAGCCATACGTCTCTCCTAAAACCCTTTCTGAGTCCTTAAAATGAAATTTTCTTGGATTGAACTGACTAAAGTTCCTAGTACCTTCAACCATCTCTAAGAACTTAGTTCTGCCAACAAGGAGCAATCCTTCAAAATTCTTTTCCCCTTTCAAAACCTTGTAACTTTGGAAATACACTTCGAAGATGTCTTCTGCTATTTTGAGCATGTCTCTGTCAAGCTCTTTCTTGCAAAGGAAGACAACAAATCTGTGATGATTCGATATCGATCTCTCTGTTGCATTTATCACCTGATGTATTAGCTCCTTGAGGGGCATTCAGTTCACATTTGAGGGGATTGAAATAAACTTTTTTGTTTGAAATGTTTGGATGATCGATTGTCAATAAAATCAAGATGTACCTTCACAAACCTCGAGTATGAAGCCGAGTAAATACATATGGCTAACTAAAAATTAGATAAAACTTTTAGAAAAAGTTTAACCAATTTTCTCAGATCATCTCTCATCCACGCATCAAAATTTCCAACAGAATTGTTAGACAAATACGCTAAAAAATAGAGACATCTTTGAACCAAAAGAAGTGGGAAAAACTACTAATCAAGATATTTCACCGAAAAAATTTTAAATAAAAGGATGAAGTAAGGTTGTGGAAATCTCTATCCACTTGCGCGAAATGGAGGATGATGAGGTTGAAGAGATAATCGACCTCGAGTATGAGATCCTTGGCCTCAGCGTTTTTGTTGACATATCCACCAAACCTTACCACAAGAAGGTTTTTGTAGCCGAAAGTGATGGGGAGATTGTTGGGGCTGCTGTTGTTTTCTGGAATGACGAATTCAGGCTGGGATCGATCGTTGTAAAAGAGGAGTTTAGAAGGCAGGGAATAGGAAAAGCTCTGATAAAGAGAAGTATTGAGTTTGCAAAGGAAAAGAACTTCAATAGTGTTTGGCTGGAGGTTTCGGTGGAGCAGAGCAACCTCGTTTCCTACTACAAGTCACTAGGTTTCAGAATCCACGATGTGATAAAACATTTTTACGGAATAGGTAAGCACGCTTACAGCATGGTTTACAGGATGGGTTAATTTTAACAACAATCAAGCCCGATTTTGAACTCAAAATAGGAAAATCCCGTCTTCATCATTTATAATAGCATAAATTTTATCTTCTATCATATATTTTTGAATAATAGACGATAAAGCAGTATCTCCCGTGGTAGGATTCATTCTGATTGTTTTAATCACCATAATGTTCATCGGGTTAGTTCAGTCAGTCATGCTCCCGCAGTGGAATAAAGCAATAGAGGTTGAGCATTCAGAAAGAATGAGTTACGATGTTGCTAAGATGAGAGAAGCTGTAACTCTTTCAGCAATCTCAGGCAAGGGAAGTATGGTATCGCTTAAGGCAGGAATTAGCTATCCAGATAGGCCATTTCTCATCTCTCCCAAGTTTGCCTCTGCAACCATCTCTGCAGAAGAACTTTCAATTTCTGTAAAAAGTGACCAAATTAACTTCAAAGAGAGAACCCGTGCAATAATTATATCTCCAAATTATTACTATTCCTTAAAACCTAGATTTACATTCGAGCATACAGCAGCTTTCAGAAGCTACGAAAACCAACTCGTAGTGATTTCAGATCAATCTTCATTCCAGAAATCTTCCGTGAACGTTTACCTAATAAACACCACATTTGATACTATTGCAGTTACGCAACCTGTTAACACAATATTCAAGCCTGTATCCTATGGTGGGAGAGTCTTCGTGGATGATGCGTGGATTAACTTCACAACAACGAACCCTGAATACTGGAATGAAACTCTAAGCAAGATTTCTGACGAATGGACAATTATCAGAGATAGCAACACAATCAGTGTGAATGTGAAGAACGTTTACCTAAGCATGAGCTACCTTATCGCTCAGGTGTCAACCGCCGGAAGTGCAGAGATTAATGTAACTTTGCAGCCTTATGATATAAGAAGAGTTGGTACTGCAAACTATATCCTTACCGTTGGAGAAGCTGAAGAATTCTCAGCCATGGTTGTAGACGAATTCGGTAACCCGGTTCCGAATGTTTATGTTGAATTTGATGCCAGTGGAGGAGCTCTGGACAAATCGAATTCGACAACCGATGATGGTGGCATGGTTTCCGTGTTTTTTACAGGAGTAACGACTACAAACTCCGGATATGTTAGGTTTTCCTGCCCAGATTGCACTAACATTTCTTCAATTCAGTACTCTCTCTCGATAACAGAACCAGAAACCTCCGGAGCCTATAGAATAAACTGGGAAAAAGATGAATACATCGCGGCCGGTAGTGAAGGGCAAACTACAGAAATCGAAATGAGAGCGAACACAACTCCAAAGGCTATTTATGCAACCGTTGAATTTGTCACCGATAACCCCAATGCAGTCTTTAATCCCCGACAGACCCTTACAGATTCGGCTGGGAACGCTACAACAACCCTGCAAATAACCCCTCAGCCAGACTGGGATTGGCTTACAATAATAGGGGCTTTTGCAACCACTCTTGCCTCCGGAGACATGGCCGTAGTAAAGTTTTATCTCACAAAAATCTGGGTTGTAGACATCTATGAGGACTTCATCAATGGAATCTTCCAGAACACCCAGCTGATAGGAAGTCCTGGACAAGATAGCCAAGTTATACTTGAACAAAACACCGCAAACTGGCTTAGCGGATGGAGTTTTAGATTGCCAATTACAGTTTCAAGCAGTTCAGATCTTTTTTCATACCAAGTCCTCGTTACAATTGATACAGCTTCTCTAATCTCTGCAGGTAAAATGAGATCTGATTGTGGAGATATAAGATTTACACAGTCTGATGGTACGTCAAAACTCAATTACTGGATTGAAAGCGGATGCAACTCCGGAGCGACGAGAATATGGGTAAAGACAGATCTTATCTCAGGAAATAACCTGATTTACATGTATTATGGAAATGAATACGCTACTCCTGAGAGTTCACTCTCCACTACATTTGATACAGTCGGAGAAACGGGAGTTGTTTCAGTTGGAGGGAGCGAGACTACGGTAAATCTTGCAAATACTTATACAGACCCAGTAGTTCTTGCGGTTCCGAGGCTTGTACAGGAGATATATAGAAGTGGCACCCCCTCTGCCCAGCACCACCTGATAACGGAGGTCTCAAACACCCACTTCAGAATTAAGCAAGTTGAGTTACCCAGTGGTGGAGAGGGAACGATTGATTCAACTCAGATTTCATACATCGTATTGGAGAAGGGAGTTTATTATATCGGCACAAATTTACTTGCCGAGATCGACACGGTAACAGCGAGGGGCTGGTATAATACATCAATCTCCAAACCCCCTTCCCATCAGCCCCAGCAATCCTTGCAGACATTCAGGAACCAGGAAGTATAGGGGCAAATATTTACGAGGATACCTACACAAGAATAGACTTACCAGGAACAACAAGCTTCCTGCCCCAGATTGAAGAAGACGATAATTCAAACCCGTCAAACGGTTTGACTGCATTAACAGCCTATGCAGCCATCGAACAAGGGATTGATAGCGTTAATGGGTTAGAAGCTAGAAAAACGAGCGACTCGATCACCGATGACTTCACAGAAATAAGTTTCACCAATTCCTATTCATCTGCCCCGGTAGTTATGGCCCAGGTCGATAGTGAGGATGGCTGGAACTCATTTTATGCAGTTACAAGAGATGTAACCTCCATAAACTTTGAACTTGCTGGAGAAGAACCCGCCTCTTAGAACGGAGCACACACAACAGAAGAATTCAGTTGGATTTCTGTACCTCAAGGAGTTATTTATGGCAGAAAGTACACCTCTCCTGAACCTTTAGTAATTCTTGGAAGCAAAGAATCCGTCCAATATATTTCTCCAGGATACTACTCGTCTTACGTCAAAGATCTAACCACTAACTCAACGATTAAGAACTTTCTATGGAATAGAGGTATTACATCGTCCACAGAAATGGAGTTTTACATAAGAGCCTAATTTACATAAGAGCCTAAAATACATCCTTTAATAAGACTTCTTTATTCCCAGCCTGGGTTTATATAGGAAGAGCATCCGATGGCTCGAGCTTTGATTTCTCAAACCAGAGTATAGTTGGAAGATATGTGCAATGGAAAGCTTTGCTTTCAACCACTGATCCTGTAAAAACACCGTTACTCGATGAAGTTACTGTAGGATATAAACAATTAGCTAAGTTTTTTCGTTGAGATTAGATAGTAAAATGTAGTTCCCAAAATATTATATAGTAAAGCATACCTATCCCTAATAGATGCAAACAGGGATACTAAACTCAGTACTAAAGATATTGAGCAAAGCTGGCTATGTTGTTACAGACTTAGTTGAAACTAAGCCAAGATGCTTTGATATAGTCGCGAAAAAGGAAGATAACATTTTTCTAATAAAAATCTTGTACAATGTTGATTCTTTAAAAGGAGATATGGCAGAGGAGATGAAAAAAGTTGCAAAGCTCCTCAACGCCACACCTCTCATCGTTGGTGAAAAATTCAAATTTGACTTCCTTGAAAGAGGTGTTGTTTACAACAGATACGGTTTGCCTGTGATCAATACCGCAAGCTTTTACGATTTCGTAATAGAGAACATCCCACCAATGGTTTATTCTGCTCCAGGAGGGTACTATGTAAAGCTTGACAGCGAAAGAATTCGTCTTGCAAGAGAGGAGCTTGGAATATCACTGGGAGAGATGGCGAAGTATCTTGGAGTTTCCAGAAGAGCTGTAAAGAAATATGAGGAGGGGATAGATACATCCGTTGACAACGCGTTAAAGCTCGAAGATCTGCTCGGCACATATATTATAAAGGCAATAGATCTAAAGAATTTCGTTAAAGAAACAAAGGAATTCGAGGAAAATCCTGAAAAGTTCAAGCTCAGTGAGAAAGAAGCTGAAATTATAGAACAGCTCAGAGTTCTCGGAATAAAAGTATATCCAATAAAGCATGCTCCCTTTGATGTTGTAACGAAGCCAGACGAGAAAGACAACGATACAGTTCTGACAGGCTTGAAACAGGTGAGAGAAATCGAGAAGAGGGTAAGAGTTCTTGGAAAGATATCAGAGGTATTATCAACCAAAGCGGCCTATATTGTAGAAAAGAAGGTTAATCAATGCTCTGACGTTGTAGTTTTCCTCATGAAAGAGGATCTTGACTGTATTGTCTCTGCTAAAGATTTTATTTCATTCTTAAATGAAAAAAGGCTGACCGAAAAAGATATATAGAACTACTATACCATCTATTTTCAGAAATTTGTAAGAATAAGGGGGTGTTTAAATGGCCACACTGCAAGGACAGCCGGTTTTGATATTGAAGGAAGGAACTCAGAGGACAGTTGGAAGAGATGCCCAGAGACTGAACATAATGGCAGCAAAGGTGATTGCCGAAGCTGTCAAAAGCACTCTCGGACCAAAAGGAATGGATAAGATGCTTGTTGACAGCCTAGGAGATGTTGTAATCACGAATGATGGAGTTACAATTCTAAAGGAGATGGATGTCGAACATCCTGCTGCAAAAATGATAATAGAGGTTGCAAAAACGCAAGAGAATGAAGTAGGAGATGGAACCACAACTGCAGTTGTTATCGCAGGAGAGCTTCTCAAGAAGGCGGAAGATCTCCTCGACCAAGACATCCATCCGACCGTTATAGCCAGGGGGTTCAGACTTGCCGCAGCAAAAGCAGTGGAGATTCTAGAAGAAATGGCAACGAAGATAGATGTAGAGGATGAAGAAAAACTCAAGAAGATCGCCGCAACAGCAATCACAGGCAAACATGCTGAGTATGCAGTAGAATATCTGGCAGATCTGGTTGTAAAGACGATAAAGCTGATCGCTGAGAAGACCGATGAGGGATACAAAGTTGACATTGACAACGTGAAACTGGAGAAGAGGCAGGGTGGAGGAATCGAAGACACTCAGCTTGTGCAGGGTATTGTGATCGACAAGGAGATCGTGCACCCAACGATGCCGAAGAGGATCAAAGATGCTAAGATTGCCGTATTGAAGGCTGCTCTGGAAGTTAAAGAGACTGAGACCGATGCAGAGATAAGGATAACCGATCCAGAGATGCTGCAGAAGTTCATCGAGCAAGAAGAGAAGATGCTCAAAGACATGGTCGATACACTTGTAAACGCAGGAGCAAACGTTGTCTTCTGCCAGAAGGGAATCGATGATCTCGCACAATACTACCTCTCGAAGGCTGGTGTACTTGCCGTAAGGAGAGTTAGACAGAGTGATATCGAGAAGATTGCAAAAGCAACGGGCGCGAAGATCCTGACGGACTTGAGGGACGTCAAATCTGAAGATCTCGGCACAGCAGATCTCGTTGAAGAAAGAAAGATCGGCGACGAGAAGATGGTGTTCATCGAAGGCTGCAAGAATCCAAAGGCAGTCTCGATATTGATTAGAGGTGGTACCGAGCACATCGTTGATGAGGTCGAGAGATCTATGCAGGATGCTCTCAAGGTTACGAAGGTTGCTGTTGAAAGTGGATACATCGTTGCTGGAGGAGGATCACCGGAGGCAGAGGTTAGTTTGAGACTCAAGCAGTGGGCAACAACACTCGGTGGAAGAGAACAGCTTGCTGCCGAAGCATTTGCCAATGCTTTGGAGGTTGTACCAAGAGCTTTGGCCGAGAATGCTGGTTTGGATCCAATCGATATCCTTGTCGAGATCAGGAAGGCTCATGAGGAAGGTAAGAAGAGCTATGGCATTAATGTATTCAGTGGAAAAATCGAGGATATGATGGAAAACGGAGTGCTTGAGCCTCTCAGAATCAAGAAACAGGCTATAAGCAGCGCAACAGACGTTGCAATAATGATCTTGAGAATCGATGATGTCATAGCAGCCAAAGGAATGGAATCTGGTAAGGGTGGAGGAGGCGGAGAAGACTTTGAATCAGAGTCCTCCGATGAAGACTAAAGAGAACTAAGATTTTCTTTTTTCTCCCCCTTTCATCTATTTTCGAGGATTCATATTTTATTCTTCAGGAATATTTAAATACCGGTGGTATAATTTTTAAAAATGCCTCTGAAAAGGGCTTTCACCTTTGTGCTGTCAGTAATTATCCTCGGGATGGTTCTAGCAGGATGCTCATCCGATAGCGTTACCAATGGCAAAGACAAAATCTACCTTTTCTACTCCCCCCAATGTCCCCACTGCGAGAACGTGATGCCGTATGTTAAGAACGTGAGCAAAAAAATGGACGTGGATTTCTGCCAGGTTGAAGAGATGAACGATGAATGCAAAGCGATTGCTAAAAAAATAGGACTTAAAGGTGTTCCAACCGCAGTATATCGAAAAGGAGGAGAGCTTAAGGTTTACGTCGGAGAGATAAAAGTAAAAAATCTGATGCTTAAAGTTCTCGGGGAAAAAGGATCGACATGAAAACCGACATGAAGTCTGACATGAAAGCAAAGAATTACAAAACAATAAAGATGGCTTTGATTGGAGTAGGGTTAATCGATTCCCTTTACCTTTTGATCACCACCTATCTCGACTTTTTATCAGAGATCTGTCCTCTAAATGGATGTGGCTCTTTGATTTACAACGGGATAAACATCCCTGCCCTTCTCGGTTTAATATGGTTTTCACTTTACAATTTTACAGGAAGATTTCTTAGAGTGTGGCAGATTCTGGGGGCTTTAGGGATAGTAATTCTATCAGCCATAGCTTTTTATACCTCTTATTTCTGCCCATACTGTTTTGTGGCATACCTCACTGGAATCTGTCTTATAGCAATTGATTTCAGATCTATCGGCTAATTTTTCCATCGACTCAGAAAACAAATGTTTTTAGGTTTCTATGTTTTTAGGTTTCTATCGAATACTCTTAGTTTGGAGGAGAAAGAGATTTTATACTAACTGAAGATCCAAACTAAACTGAATAAAAACAGAAATAAAGCAACTTAGTAAAAGCAAAAACTAGCCCTTAGCCACACCCAAAGGCCTCAGTCTTGCGACAAGCGTTGATATACCTGCGTTGTGTACGACATCAACCACGACATCACTAAGCTTGTATGCCTCAGGGGCTTCCTCTGCAAGAATTGCACCATGAGTTGCCTTTACATAAATCCCCTTCTTTGCAAGGTTGCTCTTTACTGCATCGCCTCTAAGCTTTCTCTTCGCTTGAGCTCTGCTCATGACTCTGCCGCTTCCGTGGCATGTTGAGCCGAAGGTTTCCTTCATTGCCTTCTCAGTTCCAATGAGCACATAACTAGGCGTCCCCATGCTTCCTGGGATCAAAACGGGCTGTCCTATATCCACGTAATCTGTCGGAAGGTCCTTTGAATCTTTTCCAAAAGCTCTAGTTGCACCCTTTCTGTGAACACACACCTTAACTTTTTCCCCGTTAACAACATGTTCCTCAAATTTTGCAATGTTGTGGGCAACATCATAAACGAGATCCATGTTCGAGGTTCCAAACATCTTCTCAAAGGTTTCCCTAACCCAGTGGGTTATAATCTGCCTGTTTGCCCATGCATAGTTAGCGCTTGCAGCCATCCCAGCAAAATAGTCCTCACCTTCTTTGCTTTTGAGGGGAGCGCATGCGAGCTGCCTGTCAGGGAGAAAGATCTTGTACTTTCTTACAGCCCTATTCAAAATCTCAAGAAAATCTGTGCATACCTGATGTCCCAGACCACGACTTCCACAATGGATCATAACCGTAATCATACCTTTCTCGATCCCCATCTTCTGAGCAGCCTCTTCATTGTAAACCTCGTCAACAACCTGAACCTCAAGAAAGTGATTTCCACTTCCAAGAGTTCCAAGCTGCGGTCTTCCCCTATCCCTCGCTTTCCTGCTTACAACATCCCCTCTCCCGCCTTTAAGACTTCCTTTTTCCTCACAGTGCTCGAGATCCTTCTTGCTCCCAAATCCATTTTCCACAGCCCATCTGGCTCCCTTAACGAATATCTCGTCGAGCTCAGCATTCGTAACGCGAAGCCTTCCTTCACTTCCAACCCCTGATGGTACGGCTTTGAAAAGTTCATCTATAAGCTCTCTGATTCTCGGTCTTACATCTTCTTCCTTTAAATCGGTCCTCAATAGTCTAACACCACAGTTGATGTCAAAACCCACGCCTCCAGGCGATACAACTCCATTTTCCACATCAAAGGCAGCAACCCCTCCAATGGGAAAACCATAGCCAACATGCACGTCTGGCATGACAAGGGATGCAAGCTGTATGCCTGGCATCGTTGCAACGTTTGCTGCCTGCTCGATTGCATCCCTTTCAAGGATATCCATGAGACTTCTGTTAATGTAAAAGTAAGCCGGAACTCTCATACCCTTCTTGTAATCCTTACTCAATTCCCACTTATAGGGTGTGATCTTCTTCAGAATGTTTTCCATAATATCACCTTCCCATTTTTTGTTATAAATTAGACTGTTGCAGACTTTTGGATCAAGACAAGATTGTTGTCAGTGTTGTAGATTGACCTTTCAATTTATATCTCTATCTGTCTGAATTTTGTCTAGTATTTGGAGATTGTCGATCCTGTTCGATTTTTGAACGGAACAAAAAAATTATATCTTTTTTATTTTATCTTTTTCCTATGGAAGAGTTTCTCAAAGATGCTGAGGTTTTTCTAGATTATCCAGATATGAAGGTCTTAAGGGCGATTAGCAGAGATGAAACCGTTTCCAGACCGATAGTTAAGATTTTTGAAAATCCCAGAAATGCAGGGAAATATCTCGTAATTTTAAAGGAGAGACCAAAAGCTCTTTTTATTGTTGCAAAACTTGCTAACAGAATTTCAAAATATTTTAAAGGAGAGGAAGAGAAGATTATCTACGACCTCTTTTTAAAAGCAATCAAAATGATTAAAGACCATAAAGATCCATCAATTAGGAATGCGATTTTCCTCCTTTTAAAGGAAACAATCAAGAGAAAACTGGAAGAAGGAGATTACGAGGGGGCAGCATCCCTCATTTCGGAATTTCAAGAATTTGGTTTTAAGAATTACTTCAAAAAAATCCTACTTATTTCGTCTGAGCTTGCTGAGAAAGGAGACTTTGAGGGGTCAATTAGCATTGTAAACAGACTCGGGCCCTCAGCGATAGTGAACGAACTAAAAACACAGATCTATCTGGAATGGGGAAAAAGGCTTATGGAATTAAAAGATTACGTTTCTGCAGAAACTCAGCTGAAAGAAGCATTAAAATATGCAAAATCCAACTTCACCCTCTCTGAAATATACCTCATGCTTTCAAGCACATACAAAAATCTCGGAAAATTCGAGCAGGCATACAATCAGCTCCTCAAAATCGAGCCTGAAAACCCTGTTGAAGAGATAAAACTCCTAAGGGAGGCCGCAAAACTTCTTCTAATCTGGGGCAAAAATCTCGAAAAAGAGGACAAAGACATGGCTTTAGAGAAATACAACCAAGCATACCAAATTTCACTACGAATAGGTGATACTTCTACCTCCAAGGACGCTTTAGAAAAAGCGAAAAAAGTTGTTTCTGATTCAAAAAATGAATAATTAAAACAATAAAATATCTATTTCCTTTTTCATCGACCCATTAGCTCCTAAATTCACCTAACTCTTTTGTAGATGAGAGCGATAGAGAGAGCAACCAATGCTGAGAGAAGTTCCATTCCCGGAATGGATGGTGGTGGAAGAGTTGGGGTGGGTTTAGGTGTTTCATGTTCAGGTGGT
Organism: Archaeoglobus sp. JdFR-27; assembly: GCA_002011235.1. Classification (GTDB taxonomy): domain Archaea; phylum Halobacteriota; class Archaeoglobi; order Archaeoglobales; family Archaeoglobaceae; genus Archaeoglobus_A. Next base: position 46,924 of record MTMO01000001.1, read on the forward strand.
TTTTTGGTAGGAAGGTGAGTTGGTGTCTGAGTTGGTGTCAAAGCTGGCGTGGGTGTTGGAGTAGGGGTAGGACTTGGAGTAGGAGTAGGACTTGGAGTAGGAGTAGGAGTGGGGGTAGGAGTGGGAGTGAGTGTAGGCGTGGGTGATGGGGTGGGGGTAGGAGTGGGAGTAACATTGCTCTCAGATTTATTATAAAGTAAGACTGAGGCCTGAACCTCCTCAACTTCTGAGTGGGTTTGCAGATATGCTTTTATCGTGTAACTTCCACTAGCAGAGGAGGGCACCTCCCAAGTGTAATGGAACCTGCCATCATGGATGTTGATCCCGGAAACTTGATATCCAATCTCATTCTCTTTGTAAATCTTTATGGTAACCCTGTTAAGGATGTCAGCATCCAAATCACTTCCAGTATCGGCCACATTCGTCGTACCATTTATCCTGACGAGGTCTCCCGGAGCGGAATATGGCTTAACCTCAAGACTTAGCTCGGGTTTGACAGCTTTAAAAGTAATCTCTCTGATTTCCTCTCCCGAAACTGCTCTGATGAGATATGTTGCCTCTTTTACGATTGTGTAAGTAGATGTAACGGAATCTTCTCCTGAGCCGGAGTACGAAATACCGAGGCCCATTAAATACCAATCAAAATAGCTGTTCCTCGGATAAGTTTTTATTTCAACTTTTATCTTATCCCCAGCTGCAATCTTGGTGGGAGCGTTAATGGAGATCTCCACTCCCGTTGGCGAAGAGGATTTAACAACCACATACCGCCAGTCAGTTTTGCTTCTGCTGTCCCATATGGTAACAGCGTTCTCATCTTTAGCCAAAATATAGTACTGCCCAGGAAGCATGAAGTTCTCAGTACTTAGTTCGATGACCTCATCTCCACCTTTGAGGACAATGGTTTTCACCAACGAGTTATCATAAGAGTCATATATCTGGATTACACCAGCGCCAGTGGAAACAATACTTATCGTTAGGTTGTCTCCATAATAAAGGCTAGTCGGCTGAATGCGAATATCGTAAAGGGCAAAACCAGTTGTGGCATAGACTGCAAAGAGCAGAGCTATTACCACAAGGATTTTAATTCTCATGATTGTAATTACAAACATTATAATATTTAAAAATCGTGGTGACTTGCAGAAAAACCCTTTATACCTACTCCAGAAACTTTAGATATGATGAAGAAATTCCCGAAAAAATCGCTTGCAGCTGATGAAGTTTTTGAGAAGTTAAGGAACTATGCTTCAAAAGATTTAGATCCACACACCGGAAGAATGTGGGGTCACTACTACGCAACTGGAAGGTCAGATCTAATCGATCTTACCAGAAAAGTGCTACTTGAGTTCATGGACAAGACGATGCTCGACTTCACAACATATCCAAGCATTCTGAAGATGGAGAACGACGTTGTTGCTATGATCGCCGATTTGATGAATGGGGGTGATGAAGTTGCTGGAAATTTCACATATGGTGGGACAGAGAGCATAATGCTCACCGTAAAAGCTGCCAGAGATCTTTTCAGAAAAGAGAAAAACAGAACTCCCGAGATCGTTCTGCCGTCGACCGCTCATCCAGCCTTTTACAAATCTGCAGAATTTCTAGGATTGAAAGTAATCAGAGTTGACGTTGATCCAGAAACTTTCAAAGCTTCTGTAGAGAGTATTAATGAGGTTTTAAGTGATAGGATTGCCATGATAGTTGGTTCCGCTCCAAATTATCCTTTCGGAGTTATGGATGATATAAAAGGACTTAGCGACCTTGCAGTCGATCAAAAACTATGGCTGCATGTTGATGCTTGCATGGGTTTTGTTCTCCCCTTTTTCAGAAAGCTTGGAGAAAGTATCCCTCCCTTCGATTTTTCGGTTGAAGGAGTGAGCTCAATATCAGTGGATCTCCATAAGTACGGCTATACACCCAGAGGGGCTTCAGTTATCCTGTATCGAAGTACCGATCTTAGAATCAATCACATATTCGTCATGGCAAGCTGGCCAGGTTATCCACTCGTCAATACAGCCGTTCTCTCTACAAGATCTGCCGGAACACTCGCTGCCTCATGGGCAACTCTGCACTACCTTGGAGAAGAAGGATACCTCAAACTTTCAGAGAAAATTCTAAAAGCGAAGAAAAGGCTTTTGAGGGGTTTACCAGGGATTGGTTTTAGAATTCTTGGCAAACCTGAATCGAGTCTTCTTGCCTTTACATCAACTGAACTTAACCTTTTCACACTAGCAAAGGAGATGGAGAGAAAAGGTTGGTATATCCAAGCCCAACCCGGTTCAAAGCCTTTAGACTACCCAAAAAGCATCCATCTTTCAATCAGCCCTTACCATCACGAAATCGTAGATACTTTTCTTAATGACTTAAGAATCGCAGTTGAAAGGGTTAAAAAGATGCCTGAATTAGATGTTATGGATGTGCTTAGAGATATCGACCTCTCCAAAGATTTGATTGAATCTATCGGGATAAAGAATGGAGAACTTCCCGAAGACATGACCATGATTAATGAACTGATACATCTAATACCTCCAGAGCTTGTAGAAGAAATTTTCAGAAAAGTTGTGAATGAGGAGATTTTTAGGGTTTCCAAGGGTTAAAAATAAAAAGCTTTAAATATTAAATACTTACTAAATATTTATATGGGAACACTAACTATAGTTCTGAGTGATGAGGTTGAGAGAAAACTGCGAGATGCTGTTGTAAAAAGGGGTTCTGGAAAAGGTACTCTTTCAAAGATCATTGAAGAAGCCCTTAACAGCTACTTTTCCTCATTAGAAAAGAAAAGCAGGACTTTCAAGGCATATAAAGGGAATAATCTAGTCGGAGAAGCTGAATCACTTGATGAACTTGCTAAGCTGTTGAGAGAGAAGGAGATAGATGCAAGGGGTTTAAAGATAGTATCGACTGAGACCATCAAACCCAAGGTAAGAACCGGATACAGGATCAAATAGCTAAATAGCAGAAACACCATGAAGTGATAAGTATGATCTTAAATGAGGTTCTAAACGACATACCAATCCTAGAGATTGTACTTGAAAACCCATTCATGCTCAAAAAGTATCCTTCAGATGGGGCAATCTTTGCCGTTCTGGATACAGGTTTCGAAGGATTTGCTTTGATACCGGAAGATGTTTTTAAAAGCTTAGAATTTCACAAGCTTAGCCTATATCAAAGAGACCTAATACTCCCAAATGGGTCAAAAGTTCAATCGGCAGGTATGTATGGGAAGATTATAGTTCCTGAGCTTGATATTTCCCGGGATGGATTTATAGAAACCGCAAAAGGCATTGATGAGGTTGTTTTAGGCATGAGTTTTGCAAAAGAGATGAGGATAGTACTCGACTATTGTCTGAACAGGCTAACTGTTGAGGTGTGTTAAATCAACAATATGATATCACTCAAATATAATCTAAAATAACTATACTTTTATTATCACTACTTCTATTCATTCAATCTTTGATAGATTTTCTTCAGCTTTTTATAAATCTTCTTAAACTCCTCAAATTTCCTGTTATAGAAAGTAACGTTCTCTTTATCAGGTTTGAATACCTTATCAACCTCGAATTTGGACGTTGCTTCCTCAAAGCTTTTAACTTTACCTGTAGAAACTGCTGCGATGACAGCTGCTCCTCTTATTCCTGTTTCCTGTGGATTTTTTATCCTCCTGATTGGCCTATCTATCGAATCCGCTACCATCTGACACCAAGCATCGAAAAGGGCTCCCCCTCCAACCATGTTAACAGCCCCTTGAATCTTTCCAGCAAGCTTTTCAGTATACATGTATGCCCACTTGATGTTCATCGCAACACCCTCCATCACAGCCCTAAGAACCTTTCCCTTATCATCCTCAAGACTAAAGTTGAGCAAACCTCCCCTCACATAAGGATCGTCAATCGGGGCTCTCTCACCGTAAAGCCAAGGAAGAAAAATCAGATTACTTTTTGCTTCGCTGACAAGATTGCTTACCTCCTCATATTCACCCTCCATGCCCATAAGCCTCATGAACCACTCGAGAGCCCCTGCAGCAACTTCCTGTTCGGCAATTAAAAGATATTTTTCAGGGATAGCACTGAGAAGGCTTCCTATGTAGTGCGAGATGTCCGTTTTCCTCTTCGACAGATGTCCAGCAACCCAGTCACTCGTTCCAATGTAAACGTGAAGCTCGGCCTCTCCAATAGCTCCTGAGCCTATAGCTGCTGAAGGTATGTCTCCTGCTCCAACAACCACCGGGATACCTTCTTTTACTCCAATCTCTTCCGCAACCTCACTTTTCAGCCTACCTGCTACCTCTGTAGAAAGCTTTATTTTAGGGAATAGATCTGGAGAGAGTTTATAGTCTCCTAACAAGCTCTGGGACCACTTCGCTCTTCCACCTCGTGTATCTGCAAGCCATGTAAGATTTGCTTCATCTGGACTTGTAACGAACTCTCCTGTGCATTTGCTGATGAGAAATCCCTTGACATCGAGGAGCTTGAAGGTCTTATCGAAAATATCGGGTTCGTTATCTCTTATCCAAATTATCTTTGAGATAACATCCTTCCCCGTTTTACTCGGAGCCCCACCAGTTATCCTGAGAAACTTAAGGACTTTGAAAAGGGAATATCCTTGAATTTTAAGGGAACCTTTCCACAGATCCTCCGGCAGTCCAGCTGCCCTTTCATCAAGCCAAGTAATAATGTTTCTCAAAGGCTCACCCTCGTTATCAACAGGAACTAGCCCAGCCATATGCGCCCCAAAAATGATTCCGACTATACTCTCTTTGTATTCTTCAGCAACACTCTTTGCTGTTTCAATAACACTATTCCAAAGGGTTTCAGGCTCTTTTTCGGCCCAATCCCTTTTCGGATGAATCACAATCGCTTTTGTCGATGCACTTGAGACGGACTCAAAGTTGTCAAAATCCACAACGGCACATTTTATTGAAGTGGTTCCTATATCGAATGCAAGAACATAATTTGATGACTTTGCCATGACCAACACCATTCAAAATTTTTGATTAGTACACCACCAATATACCATTATATCAGCAAAACAAATTTAAAATTTTTCAGGAAATTCTGGTAAAAATTTAAAAATCGAAAAAGAAAATTTACTTACTTATCCTTTTAAACCGAATAACTCCAAAAGCTGACATTACTGCAAAGATTGCTATATATATCTCGAATCCTGGGATTTGAATTGGACTTTCGGGAGTCGTCTTAATTGTTTCAGCGGTCTTGTTAATGGACTGATTTTCCATTGATGTGGGGCTCTCAGTTGGTGTTACTGATGGAATAGGTGTAGGTGTCGGAGTAGGTGAAGAGATGGGAGTTGGAGAGGGTGTAACTGTTTGGGTAGGAGTTGGAGTAGCAGTAGGGGTTGGAGTGGGGGTAGGAGTGGGGGTAGGAGTGGGGGCGGTACCTTCAACAATAACCGCAAAACTACGATTAAACTTTCCAAAAGTTGTGTCCACATGGAGTGTGAGAATATAAGAACCGTATGCACTCTCTGGCACTACAACAGGAAGTTTTACACAATTCTTGAAATCGATTTCGTCCACTCCAATTTTCTCCGTCATCCAGCCTTCAGGAACATCTAAATAAACACTTGCTCCCCCTTTCGAATAAGTGTTTGACCCGAAGAATACATCCAAAGTATTATTACCTGCTTTAAGGGTCGTTGGAACCATTAAGATGTCATACAGATAAGATTGAGTTTTTTTCCCCTCTCCAAATGTAACGACAACAACTGCATATGTTGAGACAACCTTAAAAGATTCATTGGCAACCTCATTTCCGCTTTCATCTAGAACTTGGGCAAAGTAATCGCCAGGATAAAGCAATCCTTCAGAATCTATTTCATAGGTGAATTCTCCACCTTTTTTAAGTGTTAAAAGTGTGATAGTTTCGTCGTTAACATTCTTTATTCTCAGAACACCATCACCAACAAATACTACGGATATCTCTAATTTCTCCCCATAATCTATTTCCTTGTTTTTAATCTTGAATTCGTAAACCGTGAGAGATACTACAGGAGAGATGAAAGCTATTGAATAGATCATTAATCCTAAAAGGCACACTATCATCTTTTTTTTCCAAATAGAAAGCTTAGAGGGGATCAGTCTCATAAAAAATAGTTAGGTAAATGTGTATTTTAATTTTGTGTAGAATAATGATGATGTTTTGGAGTTTTATAAGATTTCAAAATATCAAATTTAGTCATTAAATTCATTCAGTTTTAACTTCATCAAAACCTCCCCAACCCAAACCTGGATCTAAACTTAATCAACCGAATAAATTTAATCCCAGCTGACTATTCGTAGATTGAGATGGCTATAACGGAAAGTACTATCATTGCAGCACCGATGTATTGGGTTGGGGACAAAACCTCTCCCAGCATGATAATTGCAAATAGATGTGAGAAAACACCTTCCATCGAGAATATTATGGCTGCATCGCTTGACCTTGTAAACTTCTGAGCATGATTCTGAGCAATTCTAGCGAGAGTTGTGGCAAAAATCGCTGTTACCAGAAGGGCAAAGATTACCTCTTGGCTGAAGTGTAACTTTCTTTCAATGGTCAATGCTATAGGTGCTGAGAATATAGCCACAGCAAGAATCTGCCCAAAAGCAAGGCGTGTGGGATCGTTCAAGCGGGAATAATGAGAGATCAAAACTATTTCTGTTGCAAAAGCGATTGCACACAAGAGAATAAGAAAGTCGCCGAGGTTGAGGTTTCCTGTGAACTCTGAAAGGAGGTATAAGCCAATAAAGGCTGTAAAAAGAAAGAGAATCTCCAACCTAGTGACTTTATGTCTGAATAGGACATATGCAATCAGGGGTGTAAAGACTATATAAGTGGAAGTGATAAAACCAGCATTAGTTGCGGTTGTCAGTTCAAGGCCGAGTGTTTGGAAGGTGTATCCTAAAAAAACTGCAATTCCTATTTTTATCCCCATTAAAATGTCATTCTGATTTCCATTCTTGTTCATATAAAGGAAAGGTAGAAAGAGAAAGACGGCTATAAAGAACCTTATTGAATTGAAGGTGAGAGGGGAGATATTATCCAGTGCGATCTTTACCACAGGGAACGTTAAGCCCCAGATGAGGGCGATCAAAAGGAGCAAGACATCTGCGTGAATTCTCCTCATCTTCTCCGTTCCAATCCACTAATTTCTGCTACTTCTATATGTTCTCACCGCTGTAGGCACCACTGTAAGGCTTCGTTTTCTCAGTTAGCTTTATGAACACCAGTTGCAGAATCCTCGCGTTCTTTTTTAGATAGATCCCATCTGGGTTATATACCACCAACCCCACTTCACTCCTCCCAGTATAGCCCGCATCCCATACGGCAGTGAGGAGATTCGCTCCAGCCCTAACCAGAGACGACCTCGGCCTGCCAAAAGCCATCAAATCATTCCCAAGCCTCACAACCTCATTTATGTAAGCTCTATAAACTCCTTTTTCAAGAAACACCCATCCTTGTTCACCAAAATCTATTATTTCTACTTCTGGAAGCTTCCTTTCCGAATTATCGAAGTCAAGCTTTCCCTCTCCTTTAAGCCTTCCCACAGCTTTAAGAGTGCAGTCAAAACCATTTGGCTGAAGTTGCTTTTCCAGATCGATGTAGTCCGAGATAAGGTTTTCATTCCTTATCCTCTTGAGGATCGATTCTCTTGAAAGAACACTTCCCCCAGGCAAATCATACACCTCCGAATACGGCTTTATGTCGATAACAGGCGAGCCAGGCAAAGCATCGAGCTCTTCAACAACTATCTGATTTTCCTCAATCTTTTTGATCCTCGTTGCCGACATTCCAATTCTGTTGAGGCGGTAAGGACTTCTTGTAGAGAAAACACCCTGTAGAGGTTTGCTCATATCTCCCTTAGGATGTACCTTGAGCTTTTCACCTGAAAGATGGAAGATGTAAAGAATCCAGATGAGCATGTCCTCTTTCAATCCATCCATCGCATCCTTATACTCAGGAAAGATTGCTATTTTATTGCTCTCGACAACTTTTCCGAGGGTTTTGATTTCGTGCTTTTCATGCTCCATCTCAAAACACCTTCATTTCTTTCGGTTCTCCAAGTTTTCCATATAATCGACATAGTACAAATTGAACTCTTTGTAGTGTCTTAAGAGTTTTGAAATTTTTAAAGCCAATATATGGGCACAAGGAACACGACCTTTCAAATTTATCTGAAAGTCGTTACAAGTGCAAAAGTCATCTTCGACTATGTACTCCTCCTCTCCAACAATTACAAAAAAATCAAGGTATTTCTTTATCCTGTCCTCTTTCAGATAATTGAAGGCTTTTTCACCCCTCTTGCCATATGTCAAAAGCAGACTTTTGTACAGATCATAGGAGATTCCCTTTTTAGCAGATTTTAAAACCTCGTGAGGCAGATCAAAACCTTTTAACCTAAAATTCTTCGTTTTTTTACTATTTTTCTTATCCTTCTCCTTGTTCACATCCTTTTCTTTGATAGCCACTCTATTATCTTTCATCTAATCTATCTAATATGCTAAAAAATTCTCTATTCTTCCTCGATCTCCTCGGATGCATCTATCTCAGATAGAAGTACAACCGTGTTGATTGCATCAACTCCATCCAGCCAGTTAAGAACCAAAAGCTCATCATCGGGAGCGTCGAGCTCAGGTAACTTCTCTCCTGCAAGAACCTTTGCACCCATCTTCGCCACAACCTCGAAAGCTGAATCCAAGTCACCTTCCTTCTCCTTTTCAACAGCTTCATCCAAAAGGGTTTTGAAGTCTTTTTTGCTAACTTTTCCTTCCAAATAAAGCTTGGAAGCTGCAAGAATTGTCCTCATACTTTCTTTTGAGAATTCAAAAAAATCTCCCTTAAATTGATCGTTGAATGAGAACTTTTTCTCAAATATCTTTGAAACCTCATCAAGCTCCTCCAAAGCATCCTTTTTTGTGATCTCCCTATCTCTAACAGACCTTATGAGATACATGCAAGCAACAACAAAGTCCTCTATCATCTTGTCAAACACGTCAAAAGACTCGGCACTCTCGAAATCAAGCTCCTGTTCGTTTATTCTGTCAACCCAGTTCTTCAACCTCTCCTCAGTGTAGAATGTCATTAATTTTAACCCCCTATTTGAGCATCACAAAACCTTAATAAATATTTATTGTTTTGCAACCATGGCAATTATGGCAACTATAGCAATGGAAACGATAAAGGCTGAAAGAAATTTTCCAAAACGAATTTTCTTCACAGACTGGGAGGGGCCATGGGTTACAACCGATTTCGCCCTTGAGATTTCCGAAAAACTTCTGAATAACCAAAGATTTTTTGAGAGACTAAGCCAGTATGACGATTATCTCTTTTACGTGAAAAGAAAAGAGAACTATAACGCTGGAGATACACTAAGGCTGCTTGCTCCCTTTATAGCCGTCTACGACATAACTTCCAGCGATCTCGAAAGACTTGCAAATAAAGTCGTCAGATACGTTCCCGATGCAGCTAAAGCGATGTCAATCCTTCAAGAAAAGTTTAAGCCCGTCGTGATCTCAACAAGCTATGTCCAGTTTCTTAAAGCAACCGCCGAGAAAATTGGAGTGAAAGGCTACCTTTACGGAACAGAATTCAACATTGAAAGATATTCTCCTATCTTCAGTGAAAGTGAAAGGATTGAGGCAGAGAAATTAATCGAAGAGATTTCGAAAATGCCAGAAATCAGAATTGACACTCAAAACAAAAAGATAATTTCCGGCTCTGAAACGATAGGATTTTTGGACAGAATTTTCTGGGAAAAAAGTGATAGCGGTTTTATAAGAAAAGTACAGGAGATAATCAAAGATATAAAAGTTATAGGTGGGATAAGAAAACTGGAGATCGTAAAGAAACTTGCAAAAACAAATTTAATCGCCATCGGAGATAGTATTTCGGATTTTGACATGCTTGGCTGGGTAAGGGAAAGGGGGTTAGCCATATCGTTCAATGGAAATGAGTACGCTTTAATGCAGTCCAATATCGCAATAGTCAGCAATTCCGCCTTTTCTGAGGCAGCCGTGGTGGAAGCTTTCCTTCTACTAGGCTTCGAGGGAGTAAAAAAACTTATAAATTTTTATACAAGTAATAAAGAAAAAATAATCGAGATAATCGATGAGAGAATTTCTAATGGGTTGGTAAATTCAGAGACGGTGTTCTATCTGATCGATAAAGGTTATCAAAACTATCAAAACTATCAGAGGATCCTTCAGGAATCTCTTAAAATGAGGAAAATTTTGAGGGGAGAGGCAGGAAAATTGGGATAGATTGAGATAAATTAGAGTAAACGTAAAGGGTGATTTGATGATAGTAGGATTTGGTGCTTTAAATCTGGATAAGATATACAAAGTTGACAAGATCCCGGGAAGAGATGAGGAAGGCTTCGTGAAAAGCTTGGAGATGCATCCTGGTGGAAGCGCCGCAAACACGATCGTTGGCCTTGCAAGGCTTGGCATTAAAACGGGATTTATCGGAAAAATAGGTGGCGATGAGGAGGGTAGAATTCTGCTCTCAAATTTTGAGGAAGAGGGAGTTGATACCTCTGCGATAATAAAAAGTGAAGGAAGAAGCGGTACGGCAATGATCTTTGTCGATGATGAAGGGCACAGGGCCATCCTTGTGGATCCGGGAGTTAACGATACGATAAGATTCGAGGAGATAAACCTTGAAGCGGTGGAAAAAGCTAGACTCATCCACCTCACGTCATTCATCTGTAAAAATGGAATTGAGTCCTTTGAAAGCCAGAAGAAGATTGCTAAAACAACTAAAGCTGAAATAAGTTTCGATCCCGGAATGATCTACATTGAAAAGGGTTTAAAGGAGCTTGAAATCATAATAAACAACTCAGCCATTTTCCTACCTAACAGAAATGAGATGGAATCCCTGATGAATCTGGATTTCCGTGATGCTGCAAGAGAGATAATTTCAATGGGATGCAAGGTTGTGGCAATTAAAATGGGTGAAAAGGGCTGCTATGTTACAGACGGCAAAGAAGAACATGAAATCCAAGCTTTCCCTTCTAAAGCAGTTGATACCACAGGCGCTGGAGACGCATTCAATGCGGGGTTCCTTTATGGCTACGTTAAAGGATTCAGATTAAAGGATTGTGGTAAGCTTGGAAACTGGATTGCTTCAAAGAACATCCAGAAGGTTGGCGCGAGAACCGGACTGCCACAAGAAGAGGAACTTCGAGAGTTTTGGGAGCTAAGGTAAAGTTAAATTATTGTGTAGATTTGTGTAGAATAAAGTAAACTGGAAAATTATCTGTGAAACGTAGAGAATCAGCTAAAAAAGGCTCCAAGAGTCAACTGAACACTTTTTTTCAGCTTTCCCATCCATAGAGTGGAATCCGTCTTTAGTTTTGAAGCTGCTGCTTTCAAAGCATCATCAAGACTGTCAAATTTTAATGGATTGTCATCCATCGCCCTCCTCACACCTTCTTCCACAACCCATACGCCAAGAGGAGCATAGTAAGCTGGAGAGATCTCCCTGAGAACGATAACGCTGCCTTTCCTTCCGATCTTTTGCATGTACTCAAGAACCGGAAGCCTTGCAGCATAGTAGCCCCCTGAAAGATTCGAATAGTCTTTCTTTGGAAGTATTCCTTCACCATCATAGCCAATCCATGTTTTTTCCGGACTCCAGAAGCTCTGCTTTATCCAGATCTCAATCAGCTGAAAGCTAAACTCACCAGGGCTAAGAATAACTTCAAAATGATTCCCAAAATGTTCATAGCTAAAAAGAAGAGTTTCATTGATCTCCAGATACGATGCAATTTCCTTCTTTATCTCCTCTCCCAAAATGTCGTGAACTGCCGTTATACTCCATCTAGTTGGAACTAGCTTCCTCTTTTTCTGCATCCCTAGCATACCAAGCGAGAAAATCTTCTGGAGGTAATAAGTTGAAAAACCAGAGTCGAAAAGAGTCTTAACCGCTTCAACCGATTTCAGATCGTCATAATATACCTTTTCAACCTTTGCTGGGATTTTTGGGTTTTCTGAAAGTTCGATTCTTTTAACTTCAGCGGATATTCCAATAGGTTGAATTGTGTCACCAAAAGTGGGCCTTCTGTGTATTCTATCGACCTCTGCATCCAGAGCAACAGCTTTGATGCTGGCCGTTGCCTCTTGGATAGTTAAAAGGAATCTGTTTGGATCTGAGGCTTTTTCAACCTCAAGCCTTTTCATACCTCTTAACAAGGACATTCTTAAGCTAATAACCTCCTCAACGCTCCCTTCCCAGAGCCAGGGAGAATCGAGATACTCAGCATTTTCCTGCATGGATATGAGAGGCCCTACAAATACGGATGGATAACCAAATCTGCCTACAAATGCAGATGGAGGGGTGGGCTTTTCAATGTTTCCTGGCTTTAAGTGAATGGCTTTAAGAAATCGGAATTTCTGGAGGAGAGGACATTTTTGTCTTCCACATAGCAAGTTGCCCTTGCAAACAGCGCAATTCATGCCTACATCAATTTTTGAGATACAAATTAATAGAGGTTTTGATCATACTGAAAGTGACCAAAATTATGGTTTCAAAAGTTTTATAACCACAAGTCAGAATTAAAAAGTACTAAGCTCCCCATTAATTACCATTTCAGTAATTTTAGTCACATCTGCCAGCCATTCCTCTGCCACTATTCTTACCTTGCTCTCCAGTTTCTCAATGTCGTAGCCTTTCTCTGGCAAAATTTGTAGGCTTAATGCATAAGGATCGTCAATTGGCTTACCGATCTGTGAAAGAATTTTCACATAAACTTCTTTCACACCTTCAACGGCAGCAACGGTGTCTCTGGCAATAAGCGTGGCAAGTAAATTGTATATCTTCCCAACGTGGTTTATCGGATTCTTGCCGCTCGTTGCCTCCATGCTCATCGGTCTGCCAGGTGTGATCAAACCATTCGCCCTGTTTCCTCTGCCAACACTCCCATCATCCCCATTCTCAGCTGAGGTTCCTGTGACCGTTAGGTAAACAATCCTGCTGTCGTAGTCATCGGCAGTATTAACATTAACATTTACTTTCCTTTCAGTGTATTCAAAAACGATATCGCTAACGTAATCCTTGAGCTCATCTTTAAGAGAGACATATTCTTTGATATTCTGAAGATATTTCCCGATAAAAGCACACGCTATGGTTAAATTGATCTCATCCTTCTCCCTCAATCCCATAACCTTTATGTCCTCTCCAATGGCTGGGTTTTCTTTCCTGAACTCGTTGTATATCCTTCTTTCAACATTGTAGACAATTTTTTCAGTCTCGCTGAAAGGGGCAAATCCTATACCAAAAGAGGTATCGTTAGAATGAGGGATACGATTACCCCTCTTAAAAACTTCTTTCAGATCAGTACTACCTTCTCCTATTTTCACATCAAAAACAACATCTTCTTCAGGATTGAGCTCATGCATAATATCTTTCACATATTTTTTCGCAGCCTTTAAAGCTATCTTGTCAGTGGGGATATAAATGCCATCAAAAAATTTTGTTGCTCTGCCGACGAGGAGAATATAAATCGGTTCAATTATCTCTCCACCCCCGAATTCAGGATTTGCCCTTCCAGCCACGATCTGTGTTTCATCGGTGTTGTGATGCAAAATATAGCCAAATCTTTTAAGATATTCCTTGCTCAAAGCCCTACTCATCGCCTCGGCTATGCCATCAGCTAAGCTATCAGGATGCCCGATGCCTTTCCTTTCAACAATCTCAATCTGGTGCTCCTCAATCGGAGTGTGATGAACTTCCTCAATGAATATGTTTTTCATAAATATCACCAAAGAAAATCGTTATCAGGAATATAAATATTTCTCCTTTCATTTATTAGTAATAGTAATATTAACAGAAATCAGGAGCTTAATACGTTTGGTGTTTAAAAAATTAGCGGTGAGATGCAGTTAGGATCCTCAAGGATTCTCCGAATGCTTGACCTTCTTCCTTTCAATTTCTCTAACCTTTTCCTCAATTTCTTCCAAAGTATACTCAGCAACCACCTCGTAGTTCCCCAAACTTAACCACATAAGCTGTTTTTTGTTGGGCTGCCTGTCCAGAAGTTTGGCACCAGTCTTTTCATCCTCCATGATTATTAAAGCTTCTTTACCATCAGGAAATCGGATCTTTTTCATCGTTCCACAAGCGATCGAGGAATTTAAAATACTTTCCTTTCCTAAAAATGAGGGACGTTTCAGGGCTGATCCAAATCAATGTAGATGGTTCGATAAAAGTAGTAGGGATGATACTGCCATATCCAGTGAGGTATATTCTTTCTGAAATCCAGCTCCATTGTTACTTTAATCTTTCCCTTTCCTAAAATCTCCTTTAATCTCTCCTTAATCTTTTCATCAATCTCAGCAAGAGTCTCACCAATCACATTGATTTCATCATTTTTAGCAATCCATTTCCGACCATCGTGCAACACATCAAAATTAATCGTTATCATAAAATCTTCAATCATAAAAATAAAAATTAAAAAAATTTAATATTTATGGAGCCGTTGGTGGCATCATTCCCATGTGGAAGAGCCATGCGATTAGCCAGCCGATGGGTATTATGATCACTGCTAGAATGAACGCATATGCAGCTGTCAGCCTTCCAAGTCCCTCCTGTTTAAGCGCTCTGAAGTCCGTTACGATGCCGATGCTTGTGAATGTCAGCACGAAGAAGAATTTTCGAAGCGATCCTTCTACCGGTTTAATTCCAAGTGTCAATGCTTTGTAGGCACTTGCGGTATCTGGATACAGGTTGAATCCTATGATTAAAAGTAAGAACATTGCAAGGAAGTAACCGAGGACGAACTTTGGAAATCTCCACCAAATCTCCATCTTCTGGACTTTTTCTCCTGGCCTTCTTTCGACTCTGTAAACCCAGATCGTAGCTAGAACGAAGGCCCAAACGCCTATGAACATGTCGATCCAGATTTTAGTGTTGACTGCAGACATCAAAATCCAGCCTTCTTCCCACTTCTGACCGAGCTCTATTGCAGCTCTCGACCTCATAAGTTCGTCAAGTATCGCTCCAGCAGCTGCATCTGCACCGTCTGTCTTAACTGTCAAACCAAGACTGGCTCCTGCTGCTATTGGCTCGTTGAACCAGAATGCTGCAAGTATCCCAGGCAGGACTATCAGCTCTATAACTGCAAACACAACTATGAGCGCTGAAATCATCACTGGCACGATTGGTCTCGCTCTAATAGCTCCTGCAGTTGCTATCGCTGCAGAAACACCGCATATGGAAATCCCTGAAGCGAGGCATGCAGCCCATTCTCTCGAGAGTTTAAAGAGTTTCCTGCCCACAAGGAAAGCGAGAGGCCAGAAGAGTAAATAGGCTGCAATTGTCGCGCTCGCTCCTGCTGTAAGTAGGTGAATAGCGTATCCGAACGACTTTATCGCGAGATAGCCAAGCTTCGCACCAAGCATAACGATGGCAACCTTGATGAACCACTCTGGCCTTGCTCCAAGCTTGATGAATTCCCTGAATCCTTTGGGAGCGAAGTTACCGATGATCAAACCTACGATCAAAGCCATAATATAGAATGCACCGCCCAAAGACAGGCTCCAATCAATACCATATTTCGCTCTATCAAGTGTTGTAGCAGCGATGTATGCGTTCTCACCAATTATGTATGCGAGCACTGAAAGCCAGAAGACGATCGTAAAAGCTGCAAAGTACTTCTTGAGATCCCATTTCATGAAGAATGCTCCGACAGCTGTTGTCAACATTAGTATAATATAGCTCGAGATTAACGATGCAATTGGGCTCATTAGCTCTTTATGCGAAGCTCTGAATGCTTTTTCCAAAGCCACCCACTTGCCAAACTTGACAATCCATCCCACGAGATCGACACCACTTAGCGATGTGATTATCCCAAGCAGCACAAAGAATGTACCAAGCCAGAAAGCCCACCAGTCTTCCGTTGAGAACATTCCCGTATACCATCTCCTTTCTTCTGCCATCATCCCACCCCACAATCATCTATAATGCACTAGCACGGTGAAGTAGATTATTGCCCACAGAACTATTGTCAGTATAACCCCTGCTACTACCGAGTACTTCGTCAGAAATCCATCGATGCTTGGATCCCAAGGTTCAACTGCTATAAGGGGTCTTTCGTAGCCACAAGACGCGCATCGAACGATGTCCTCTTCCTCCATTTTCACAATCTCCATCATCGATCCACAGGTAGGACACAACTCCTCAGCCATGGTATCACCTAATTTTTCCTACAATTTCACATTCTCTCACAACACGCCAAAATTATATTTATGAGGTATCTTATTTAGTGATATCGTCAAATAAACTGTCAAAAAGTATCAAAAACTTTGTTAATTTTTAATTATTGAAAAAAGACAGTTATCAAGAATAACTTTCAATTTTTTGAGAGACAAAATAGTCCTTTCCGTTATCCGTTAGCTCGAGAAGCTTTATTCTACCATCTTTCTCGATCCTTAGCAACCCCCTTGAGACAAGATAATTTATCCTCTTTTTGGCTGTATTTCTTGCTATCTTAAATCTATCCATAACCTTCTTTATTGAGGGTTTGTTCCCCATCCTATTCTCCACATAGATATATCTAGCAAGCTCATAAATCTCAAAAGGCAAGTCTACGGTTTTGGTTTTTAGAGGTTCACATTCTCTTTTAAGCAACCGAGCCTCCTTTTCAGAAATTATACCTAAATCTACATTCAGAATTACGATTCCTTTCCTAAAAAGGTAAAACACGTCTTTGAGATCATGGACGAATTCCAAAACCTTTGAAAACCCGTTCTTTATGATTAAATAATCAAGATCTACTAAAACGGCATTGTTCCATCCTGGAAGCTTCAGAATCTTTTCTTTCAAATCATTGAGATCCGGAGACACTAAGTTGGATCCATTTCTTTCGGACAAGTAGTAGATTACTGCATCGCTACCTATTTCATCCTCATGGCGTCGAGTAAAGATAAAACCTGAAAAACCGCATTTCACGAGGTCATTCATAACCTCGTCGCAAAGCTCAACAGAGCCCTCAACCAAATAAACCTTACCCTTTTCCACGTTGAACCGAGAAATCCTGCGAATTAGCTCCTTCTCAACCTTCATTCTTGCAGAAATGTCTCTTGAAATGAAGGATATTCTCATTAGCCTCCCTTCATGATCAAAAACAGGGATGGCTGTCACTTCCACATCAATCACCCTGCCAAACCTGTCAACCCTTCTCGTTTCATAGGCTATGTTTTCTTCCCTCTCTATTCTCTCCTGGATGCTCTTAACTTCCTCCTTTAATTCTTCCGGGATGAGGATTTCAACTTTCTTTCCGATTATCTCTTCTTTCCTCCATCTGAAGAGCTTTTCTGCTGTTTTATTCCAACTAACGATTTTTCCATCCATGGTTATCGAATATATAGCATCACTTGAGTTTTCAACTATATTTGCAAGATACTCCAGCTCTCTCTGAGACTCAACAAGCTCCCTAGTTTTTCTCTCAAGCTCAGCATAAGCCATCTTTAAATCCCGTTGCGATCTTTTCCTCTCCGTAATGTCTCGCATTATCGCAACGTAGCCAATAAGTTCCCCTTTCGAATCATGAATGCCGGTAACTGTTTGATCAACAATCACTATTTTTCCAGATTTCGAAATTCTAGTGGCTTCAATGTCTCTTACATAACCTTCATGAACAACCCTTCTGAAATTCTCAGCACACTCGGCATGCCTTTCTAGAGGAATTAATATAGAAAGTGGTTTACCGATCATTTCTTCAGCTTTATAGCCGAACATGAGTTCTGCACCCTTGTTCCAAGACACTATTTTCGTATCAAGATCCAAGGAAACTATTGCATCAATGGAGTGTTCTAAAATACTAACAAGATAGGCTGCCTCTTCTTCAGCCTTTTTCCTTAGCGTAATGTCCCTTGCGACGCACCTGAAGCCTTTAATTTCTCCTTTTTCATCAAAAAACGGTCTACCTCCAATTTCCATTATCTTTTCTTCATGACCTTTTAGACTAACGTCAAACCTTATCTGCTCAGCAGTTTTAAGATTTCCTAACCTTTCTTTTACTGTGAAATCATCCAGATCAACAAAATTAAGTAAAGGTTTGCCTAATATCTCCTCAGGATCTTTTCCTATCATCTCTTTACTGCGAGAGCTAGAATACGTAATTATTAGGTTCTCATCTATTTCAAAAACCCAGTCGTTAATATCCTCTACAAGAACTCTATACTTCTCTTCACTTTTCTTTATCCTCTCTCTTTGGATTTTTAGCTCATGAACCATTTTATTAAACGAATCGGCTAGATCTTCAAGTTCATCTCCCGATTTAACCTCAATGTAAACATCTTCCCCTTTAGATAACTTTGAAAATCCTTCTTTTAGTCTTTCGATAGGTCCCACAATGCTCCCTGCTGCAAAGAGAGATATGCCGAAAAGGATTATCGCAATGTAAACCATCTGCTCGAAGACGAAGCTTCTGGGAGTGGTAAAGGTAGCTATATAGAGGAAAAGAGAGAGCAAGGAGAAGAAAAGAGATACCGTAACGATCTTTAAAAAGATGGGGCAGGCATAAGACTTCTTCCTTAGAGGGCTTCTGAGGTTACCAATTCCTATTTTGTCTCCAACAATTTTTACCATTTTTTACACCTCCTCAAATTAAGTTGATCAAAAAGAGAATGAACAGTGTTGTGAACAACCAACCCGTATACACTATTATAAGAGGGGTTAGCCTGACGTTCTGGATATCGGACAAATTCACAGAGAAACCGATGGATGCTAAAGTTAAAGCAAAGGCAAAGGTTGATAGTGGCTGTAAAGTGGTAACCACTTGTTCAGGAAGTATATTTTGAGATAAAAAAGCTAGTAAGATAAAAGCCACAACATACCATGGCACATAAAACCTATGATGGGAGTAAAAGAATGAAACAACTAATGCTGCAACCGCTATCATTGCAATTCTTACAGCCTTTATCCCAAGAGCTAAAGTTTCCAGTTCTTCTCCAAAGGGTTTGGTTGCAATCTTAACAAGGCCTGTTTGCTGTAAGGTAGCACCACTCAGGAGAGCGTACTTCGCCTGAGGTATTCCTGTGAGGTAGTAAAGAGATGGATAGATGACCGCACCGGTAAGGCCAACAACAGTTATAATTATTATTGATGCTGAAAATTCCTCTTTTTTTGGATTTATTATCGAGGAAATGATCGCTATCGCCGATGCCCCACATATCGCGTTTCCACAGGTAAGGAGGGTGGTAAACTTCCCGCCTATCCCATTTAATCTGGCAAAAAGAAACACAGTGAGACCAAGAAATACCGCAGAAAGGAGCGTTATACCTATGAAAATCGGTGGAATTTCTATACCTTTCGGGAAAACGATGTTTGTCCCATAAAGGACTATCCCCAGAGGAAGGGTAATGGTTAAGGCTTTTTGAGATATCAGATCTTTTTTTTCACTTCTATAAATTGAACCTAAGATGACCCCAATAAACAGCGCTAGAAAGAGAGGGTCAAAAGCCGAATCTATCCTGCTTATGAAGTATGCCAATCCACCTGCCAATAGGATCTGGACTACCGCAACATAATTTTCTGAGAGATCTTTAAAAGCGTTCCTAAAGCTTTCCTTCAATTGAATTTTCTGCATATCCTAAATAAGGTTACAAATATTTTTAATTTTTGACGGTATTTTTGAGGGTTTACAAATGTGCAAAGTTGAAATGCTAAAGGTGTCAAACGAAAAAGTAATTTCATGTTTAGAGCGGAAGAGAAATTCAGGAATCTTGCAAACCCGCTTTCACTCATAAAAAGCCAATGGAGTTGTGAAAGATTTGAAAAGAAGTTAGTGTTTAAGGAAAATTCAAGAAAATTTAAGTACCTTTTAAAGATGACAATAATTGGATAAAATAGTGACAAGCTAGTCTAAGAAAATTTGTTGTGAGGCTAAAGTTATAAAACCCTAGAGGTGTGAAAGATGTTAGAAAACGATTTTTTAAGCACGGAAGATGAAATAAAACTTCGGGAAGAGGTAAAAGATTTTGTCAACAGTATAGACCCAGAGCTTTTGAGAAAGATGGATGTTAATGAAATAGACTACCCTTACGAGTTCCTTGAGGAAGCAGCAAGAAGGAATTTACTCGGTTTAAGATTCCCAGAAGAATACGGCGGGAGAGGTATGACCTGGACAGCAGAAACGGTTGCAATGGAGGAAGTTGGAGTTCTTGGCATGGGATTAGGCTGCAGCTACGCGATGGTGAGTATAGTTGGAGAGGCTATCTACAGGTTTGGAAGCGAATGGCAGAAAGAGGAGTTCTTAAAGCCGATAATCAAGGGAAAGAAGCTTTCTGCCGAAGGGTTAACAGAGCCAAGAGGAGGTAGTGATTTTTTTGGGACAACAACGAAAGCTGAGAAAAAAGGAAACAAATGGATCTTGAATGGAATGAAAAGGTTCATTGCAGGAGGTAAAACGGCTGATTTTTATCTGATCTATGCGAGGACAGATCCAAACGCACCGGGCCATAATGCTTTAACCGCTTTTATTGTGGAGAGAGAAATGGGAGTTGAGATAGAAGAGGTTTACAATCTGCTTGGTTTCAGAGGTATGGGGACTGCAAGAATCGTATTCAAGGATCTTGAGGTGCCTGACGAATATAGGGTTGGAGAGGTGAACAAAGCCAGGGCAATTTTCAACAGAATGATGGTTCCTGAAAGGCTGACCTCTGCGGCAGGAGCTTTGGGAACTGCAAGGGCAGCATTAGAGGTGGCAGTAAAGTATTCAACGAAGAGAAAGGCATTTGGGACCCAAATAAGGAACTTTCAAGGGGTTAATTTCAAGGTAGCAGAGTGCATGGCGAAGCTTGATGCTGCAAGAGCCCTAACATATACGGCTGCAAGAGCCGCAGATGAGAGTGATAAAAGTGGTGTTGATCCAAGAAGGCTCGTAAGCGAGGCGAAGTACATTGCAACAGAGTTTGGATGGAAAATAGTCAATGAGGCGATGCAGATAATGGGAGGCATAGGCTATACACAAGTTTACCCAATCGAGAGGATGCTGAGAGATATGAGGTTAGCTCCAATCTGGACCGGAAGCAACGAGATAATGAAGCTACTAATTCAACATGAGACTTACAAGCTAATGGGGTTGCCCTCAAAGGATAGAGACTACGAGAAGGACGCAAACGATTGGTATAAGGAAGTTGAAAAGGTGTTTGAATGAGTTTAGTCTTTCGTTGATTTTAATTTTACTAAGATTGAACGTCAATTTCACCTCATATTTCATCTTAATATTTATCAGAAACTTTTTAAGCAGCCCAGTTTTCCAGAGATAAGCCACGGAGGTTCCCTATGTTCGAAGAAGTAGCTAGCATATTCTTTGAAATGTTCATCGTCTTTATAGCAGCTCTACTCTTTGTGAACGCGATAGAGTATCTGGGAAGCATCTTCGAGCTCGGTGGATCCTTTGTTGGTGCGATTCTGTCTCCGCTCTTCACTTCCCTGCCGGAAATGATCGTATTCATCGTGGCGGTTTTCCTTTCAGGAGCTGCTAGTGGAGAAGAAATAGGCATCGGCACGATTTTCGGCCAGCCTTTTATGGCTTCGAGCCTGTCTTACGGTCTTGTTGGGATAGCAGTTATAATCGGCTTCTACCTGAAAAGAAGAGACGATCTCATTCTTGAGGTTGACAGGGCTTTAATCCTGCCCTATGCAGTTATATCCATTGCATTTCCGCTTACGTTGATTCCATCATTTTTTGGCTTTCACAAGCTTTTTGGTCTGCTTTTTCTCCTCATTTACATTGCATATACGATTTCAATGTATAAAGGTAGAATGTCAGAAAAAATTGAGGGGGCTGAAGAGCCTTATGTGTGCGCCATAATACCCAACAGAAAATTTGGGGGGTTTGTACAGCTAATTGCAGCAGTAATCCTTCTGTACTACGGCTCCCACGGTCTCGTTAACTCGGTAGATGTTATCTCGAGAGAGATTGGAATAAGTGCTCTCGGGCTCGCTCTCATAATAATTCCAGCTGCTACAGCTATCCCAGAGACTGCGAGCGCCCTTATATGGAGCTATAGGGGGAGAGACACACTCAGCATCGCATCGCTTATCGGTGAGAAGGTCCTTTATTCCACATTTTATCCAGGTCTCGGACTTTTGGTGACGTCTTGGGCTTTGGATATCCACGCATACTTAAGTGTTTTTGGAACAACAGTGATATCTCTGATTCTCTTATATTTTGTAGTAAAACAGCGGATTCCTTGGTGGGGGCTGATGTTCGGCTTTTTCTTCTTCATCGGGTATTCTATTCTGATTTTTGTTTACCACGTGTAGAATAAAGCTCAAGTAATTTCTATTAAATTTAAACTATTAAACTAACAATAGAAAATCAATCTTCTACAAAAGTATTTTAAGCCTAGTTTTTAGAATTGAAGCATGGAAAAAAAGGCCGTGTGTACGATTTGTGGACACGAGTGGGATGTTTGGGAAAAATCTGAGTCGTCTCTCTGCTGTCCCAAGTGTAATTCAGAGGAGGTTGAATTGAAAGATTGACGAAAGGAAAGGGTTACTATCGATAGACACCAAGAGTTCTTAAGAACAAAAAATACCAAAATTTTGATAAACCACGATATTAATTGTATTGATTACAAATGGATTACAAGGATTAACTACAAGCGGAGGTTGCCGAGTCAGGAAAAGGCGTGGGATTTAGGGTCCCATCCCGTAGGGGTCCGAGGGTTCAAATCCCTCCCTCCGCATTGTTTTAGGAGTTCAAAGCAGGGAGACAAAGTTACAGGGGTTAAATAGCCAGAAAGCAAAGAGACTGTTAATGGTTGACATGGATGAATGGAGAT
>MTMO01000055.1 GCA_002011235.1 Archaeoglobus sp. JdFR-27
ACCGGAGCTTATGTGTACAACTGTTCCACCAGCAAAGTCCAAAGCCCCTAGTTTCGCCAACCATCCACCTCCCCATAACCAATGAGCAAAGGGGTTGTAAATAAGAGTAGTCCAGAGCAAGCCGAAAAGTAAGAAAGAGCCAATCCTTACCCTCTCTGCGATTGCCGATGTTAGAATCGCAAGAGTTATCGCTGCAAAAACAAGCTGAAAAGCCATGAAAGCAAGGTGTGGAATTCCATTCAGTTCTCCCTGAACATTTCTCAATCCTAAAAAGTCTAACCCTCCAACAAACCCTCCAACGTCTGGAGCGAATGAAAGGGAGTATCCTATCAATATCCACTGGATGCTAACGATTGCCAGAGAAATGAATGAGAGCGAGATTATTGAAACAACATTCTTCTCTCTCACCATCCCTCCATAGAACAACCCCACTCCCGGTGTCATCAGCATTACCAATGCAGTTGACACGAGTATCCATGCCGTGTTTCCAGAGTCTATCATTTTACCACCTCACGTTCGGAAGAATCCCCGTGGTTTTAAAAAATTTTTTAACAAAATGGGTTAATTGCTGATAAAATTTCACAAAAGCTGTGAATCAATCACAAAATTTTTAAATCGGTCTGGAAAATGAAATTCACATGAAGAACCCTATACGGACAACGATAGCCTTTGATGAGGAGACAGCTGAAATATTTGAGAAGCTCAAGGAGGAAAGACTTTCTCAGAGTGAGATAGTTCGAAATGCCCTGAAGTTTTACCATCTTTTCCGGGAGTTTGAAAATTATGATATGGATAGATTAAAGGTTTACGTGGAGATGTTGGCCGAAGGGGAGCATGTAATCTTAGATCTCGATCACTTAGTTATCTTGCTTGACATTGTTGAAAAGCATAAGGATGAAAGGTTTTGGAAATTACATAAGGAAATAGCAAGAAATCATGCAGAGCAGTTTTCGGGAATGGAAGTTGAAGAAATTCTGAAGAGATTGGAGACATGTAACTTTTTTAGGCTGGGAAAAAGTAGCAGTGAATACGTTCTGGTTTTTGGAAGTGATCACATTAAAAAATTCATGAGAGTTTTCTTGGAAGAGATTATGAGGGGATTGAATAAAAAAGTTGAGATGAAGGAAAACCTGACCAAAATAAGGATTAGGCTAAAAGATTAGAATTTTAGTAAAGGGTGAATAAAATAGACAAAAACCCTTTGCTCAACTTTAGCAATTAATTATTTCAAATAAGAACGTATAGTAAAATTGTGGTGATAAAATGGATTTCTGGATAAGTGCTTCTGAGCTTGTTGAGAGGTTAAAAAGCGATTTAAAAGCTAGTGAAGTAGTTGAAATGTATATTGAGAGGATAAGAGAGCTAAATCCAAAGATAAACGCTTTTATAACCATTAACGAAAATGCTGTGAAGGAAGCCAGGGAAGTTGAGAAGGAAGACAAACCCCTAGCAGGTTTGCCTATAGCAGTCAAAGACAACGTTGAAACGAAGGGAATTCGAACCACCTATGCATCCAAGCTCTATGAGAATTACATACCTCAAGAAGATGCTGTCATAGTTGAAAGACTTAAAAAAGCTGGAGCAGTGATGATAGGTAAAACGAATCTGCCTGAGCTAGGATTAATAGCTTATACGGACAGCCCACTTTTTGGTCCAACAAGAAATCCATGGGATCTGGAAAGAACCGTTGGAGGATCGAGCGGTGGAAGTGCTGCTGCAGTGGCAGCGGGAATGATCCCTGTAGCAACTGGAAATGATGGGGGAGGCAGCATAAGAATTCCTGCAACGTTCTGCAATCTTTTTGGGTTGAAACCGACTTTTGGAAGGATTCCATGTCATCCATCAATGCCGATTTTCATAGGTTTGCATTCTGAGGGCTTTTTAACAAGGTATGTAGAAGACACAGCTTTACTTCTGGATCTGACCGCTGGCAGAGATGAAAGAGATATGCATTCTCTGCCAAAGCATACAAGTTATGTCGAGGCCATAAAGGATCCTGTTGATGGTTTGAGAATCGCATTCTCACCCAATCTGGGATTTGCAGTTGTCGATCCGGAGGTTGAGGGGATAGTTAGAAACGCAGTCTCTAAACTGGAAAAGTTTGGAGAGGTTGAGGAGGTTGATATAAACGTTCCAAATTTGGAGATGGAGCTTATAACAAAGGTCGTCCTTGAAGTAACCACGATGATGGGAGAAAAGATAGAGGAATGGAAAAAGATTGCCTATCCCCCATATCTCGGTTTTATGGCTTTAGCAGAGTCCTTAAGTTATAAAGAATACATAAAGATTGAAGAAAGAAAAATGGAGCTGTGGAAGGCCTTGAACATAATCTTTAAAGAGTACGATTTCTTGGTTACGCCTACGGTTGCGGTACCACCCTTCAAGCTTGGCGATATAGGAGTTTCGGAGATAGATGGGAAACCTGTAACTCCTCTAGGCTGGATGCCATTCACATATCCATTTAACTTCACATCGCAGCCAGCAGCATCTCTCCCAGCAGGATTTACGAAGGATGGCTTGCCTGTTGGAATGCAGATAGTCGGTAAGCGTTTCAAAGATGCCGACGTTTTGAGGATCTCAAAAGCTTATCAGGACATAAACCCATGGCAGGATAAAAAACCGTTTGATCAGCCTTAAACTTTATATTTTATTCCCTTTCTCCTAATTATCCGGTAAATGGAATTTTATGTTACATTTAAAATCAGATGTTAATTGTGAAAATAGTCACGAGATCGTTTCTTACAAAGCATATAACACCAAACGGCTATTTTATCTCCTATTCTCATTCATATAATCTGAAAAATAGAATCTAACATCAGCACACTTATCAACCCATGATGCAAACGTTACTAATCTATAACATCCTCAAACTCTTTAAGAAGTTTTATATGCCTCTCCAAAACATCCGTTTGGTTTGAAAATTTCTCCTTTACAGCCTTTAGGTATTCCTTCTTTCTCAGAACCTTCCGGTTTGAAACAAGATTGTCTGCAAGAGCTACGATTTTTTCCTCTACTGTCTTGGGGATGTAGTCTTTCTCCAGCAGGCCGAAGCTTTTTGCCTCCTTAGCAGTTAAACCAGCACCTATATGGCGTTCCACGATTTTAGCGATTCTCTCATCAAATCCATCTTTCCTAAGCATCTCGGCCCCAATTACAGCATGATCCATTCCATGACTCTTACATCTTCCAACATCGTGGAGCAAAGCCCCTATGAGCACGAGCTTTCTACTTTCTTCGTTAAGGTTTAGCTTCTCGGCTATCTTTTTTGCAACGTCAGTTACAATAAGAATGTGTTTGAAAACCTCCTCCTCAACTTTTTCTTTGAGGTAATGGGTTAAAACCTCAACTATCTCGTTCTCACTCTTTTTGAGCAGTCTGGAATATGGGCTCTCGCTATTTGCAGAATTTGAACTTGATTCAAAGCTCATAGGATTAAAAAAGTTAAAATTGGGTGATTTTACCCTTTCCTCCTACATTAACGTCTCCCTCAAAGCCATCCTCGACCTTCTTGAACCCTGGAACAACCTCAAAGTTTCCTTTTACTCTGATAATCCCACCTTTCATGTCTCCACCAACGAATCCACAGCTTCCATGGATTATTATTGTTCCATCCTTCATCTCAGTACCTATGAAATCTCCCGCATCTCCAAGTATCTCGATTTCACCACCACCCATCTTTTCTCCAATGTAGTTGAAAACGTTGCCCTTGATCGTTATCTTACCACCACTCATTCCAGTCATATTCCCCCAGTAAGCACAGCCTACGTAATTTCTCGCGTCTCCTTCAACAACGATTTCTCCCCCTTTCATCTCTGCTCCAAGCCAATCTAAAGCATTTCCTTCAACAACGATCTTTCCTCCCGCCATGTATGCGCCAAGATGATCGCCAATGTCTCCCTTTACAACGATTTCTCCATCGTCCATCCTTGCACCAACCCATTTCACCTTGCTGAAATCTCCTTCAAGGATTAATTTTGCATCTTCTCCTTCCTTTGAAATCTCGAAAAGATCACCGAGCTTTGCTTTCTCCTTTCCGTAATAAACCTGGAAGTTTGAAATCTCGTCTAAGCTCAAGGTGGCAAGCTGAGGTGTAATTTCTGCTTCTACACTAACCTCAAAATCCAACTTTGGTTTAAGAATGAGCATATCATCACCTCATCACAAGTCTTTCAGGTTTTCTGAGCCATGATTCTTCCACACCGTAGTTCTGTCTTTCAAGGCTGTAGTAGTTTGCGAACATCTCGTTCAAATCACTTTCAATTGCCTCCATTGAAACCTTAGATCTTGCGTCAACCCAGAAGGTTCTTCCCCATACTTCTTTTATAAGCTCCCCATCTTTCGCAATTACTTCTCCACCCTTTATTGTATATGCTGCCGTCTTAAAGGCCTTGTAAACAACTTCGTAATTATTGGAGAAGTCGGTCTCTGTGGGATTGAGATTGTAAATGGCTATGTCAGCATCCGCGCCGACACCGAGATGACCTTTATTCTCCATTCCCATGACTCTAGCTGGTAGACTTCGGGTCATTTGAATTACTTCGTAAAGGGTTTTCTCCCTATCGATGGAAGCAAGCCCGGTAGCTTTCTGAACATATGGGCTCACCCTTTCCAACTCCTTTCCCCTCATCGGGTTGCTCATTAGCATTGCCATGATGTATGGATACTCAGTGAAGGGCCCACCATTCGGATAGTCAGTTGAAAGGACAACCTTGTCGGAGTCAATGAGTAAGCCGAGCTCCAGTCCAATCGCCCATTGCAAAGCATGAACCGGATTTTTCGGTAAATAGCCAATAGGAACTATCCCGGCTCCACCCTCAATCTCGGAATCCTTATTGCACCATCTCGCTCCGGTAAGCTTATGCAGTGTGAACTGGAATGGGGCATCTCCGGTCATCGCTGTCGCATGCCCGAATATTGGCTGACCCATATCAATTGTAACGTTATCGACGCTGTTCACGTATTTGGCTATCTCAGCAGCTCCGCTTGCAACATCTCTCCACGAGCTTCCAGCATATGCGTTGAACTGAACATGAGTTACATGCAGCACTTGTCTCTTATCATTCTTGAATTTTGAAGCAAGCTTCATACTTTCAATCGTGGTTTCGTAGTTGCCAGGGGTGCCAAGGTTGTTACAATGAAGGTGAACGGAATGAGACAGGTTGAGATTTTCAGTTTCCTGGATAAGGGCTGTGATTATCTCTCGTGGCGTCACAGCGAAGCCAGGAACCTCGTCATCCAAGCTTTTGCAGTTCCCACCATACATCCAAGCTTCAACCCCACCAGGATTGACAACTTTTACACCAAAACCTTTCGTTCTTTCCAAAGCCCAAGCAATAAAAGCTCTTAGCTTTTCCCAGTCTTTTTCTGCTACGTATTTAAGAACAAAATGCCAGTTTCCGAATACTGGCAACGCAGCCTTATCGATCATCGGAATTGCATCAAGCTCCTCGTGAGTATGTAGAGATCCCACAGGTGGCTGGGCAGCCTCAAAGGCACTGGTGTAGCCCATTTTAGCATATTCGTATCCTATTGCAGGAGAAGTAAGCAAAACCCTTCCTATTGATGTCCTGAATTTTCCTGCAATAAGCCTTACGGTCCTCATCTCCTCCGGCCTCATCTCCCTGCCGGTATTGATTTTGCTGCCAGCTATGTGGGCGTGCATGTCAAATCCACCAGCAACCACTAGTTTGTTGCTTGCATCGATGACTTTAACCTCTTTAACCTCTTTTATCTCAGATTCTTCAACGATCTTCCCTTCTTTGACGAAAATGTCCATTTTTTCTCCATCAATCTTATTCTTTGGATCAACAACAATTCCATTCTTAATATGGAGCATCATAAAATCACCCCAATCCTAGTTTCTCGTTTACCTTTTCAAGCATCATCTCGAGTATCTTCTCATCGCTCCAGTACTCCGTATCTATCACCTTCCTAACCCTGAATGGAATACCGTCCATTCTGTAAGCGGTGCCCTCAGCTTCCAGTCCTGCCATTGCTGATGGAATTACAACCTTGCTGATTAAGGTCGTCATGTTCGGAAATGGATCGATCTGGATAACCGGAATCTTCTTGAGATGTGCAACAGATGCCCTCGGAAAGTGAGCTACTGGGTCTGAGGCTATTACCAAAGCTGCATCACAATCTTTTCTTTGCAAAACCTCATTTGCAGCGAATTCACCGGGAGAGAATCTTGGATATCCTCTGCTGAAGTCAATCGCATAAGTATAACCAACTTCCCATGCTGGAACTTCTCCTGCCCCAACAACGTTGTAATGTCCTCTCATCGGCCAGATTATCCATCTTGTATGGCGATTAAGAAGCTTGATCAGCTTTATAGCATTTTCAACATTCCTGTCTCTTCCTCTGGACTGAGTCACTCCCAAACCGTAAAGTAATGCACCATATTTTGCGTTTTTCATGATCTCTGCAAGCTCTCTCAACTGCTCTTTTTTGACTCCTCCAACCTCGGCTGGGACAGCCTCCTCTTCTCCTTTGATAAGAGCCCTCAGAGCTGAGATCACTGGATAGTCGTATCCTGGTTTTATCTGGATGAATATATCTGCCATATTTGCTGATTTTGTTTTCCTCACATCGACAACAATCACTTTTCTATCCTTCCTGTGTTTTATAAGCAATCCTTTTGCTCTAACGGAATATCTCATCGGATGTCTTGGATGTGCCTCCATTGGGTTGCTTCCCCAGAAAACAACAACGTCAGCCCTGTTTTTCACCTCACCCAAAGTTCCACCTGGAACTCCTTCCTCAATCAAAGCCAAAGTCCCTGGGGCATGGCAAACACTGGCACATTGGTCGTAGACGCCACCAACCTTTTCTGTCAGAATAACCCCAAGCCTTATTGCCTCATTAACGGTTGACGCCCATCCGTAGAGGAGGGGTCTTTTCGCATTTACGAGGATCTCAACAGCCCCTTCTATTGCCTCTTCATAACTTACTTCCTTTCCATCGATCATCGGGGCCTTTATCCTCTCTTTCTTGGAGAATTTTGCATTCCCAAGTTTACAGAACTTCTTTCCTTTGTACTTCTCAATGTCGAAAAGTACATCATCGCAAACACTCCCACAAAAAGTGCAGATAATGTTGGTTAGTTCGGCTTCTTGTTTAGCTTCCTGCATCATATCACCTCTACAAGCTCCTTTACCGTTAAAACCTTTTCATCTGTCTTTTCTACAGTACCCTTTATTCCTTTGAACTGGGGCATTCCGGTGCCATCGGTATTGGGATCGATGATCATGTTTGCATATGGACCCATTGGTATGAACACCATACCCTTTTGTAGATTTTTGTTTTTAACGGCAAAAACGACAACTTCTCCAAATTCAGTCTTTATCTTGATTCTGTCACCATCACCAAGCCCAAGGGAATTGAAGTCATCCTCGCTAAGTTCGCAGTAGTTCACGGCATTGAAGTACTCACCGGTCAGCTTCTCTTCCACCGTAGCACCCTGTTCGAGAGTCCTACCAGAAATGATCTCTACTTCTACACTCATATTACATCACCGCACAGATAATTGACAATAGGTCTATTAGTTACTATTTAACGATTTGTTTTTTTAACGGGTTTTAGGCTAAGGGCGTTATTACTAATTGTGCATAACCAAAAAGATGAATTTTAACGTTCCTTTGAGTAAAGTTCTTTCCTCCTCGCTTCGAGGAGCAAATCTTTCCTCCCTAAAAATTCGGCTGCTGAGATCACCTTAGCACCAGCCCCTTCTCCACGCTGAATAACTTCTTTTATTCTGTCTTTGTAGTAGATATCTCGAGTGAGATGGTGATCTACAACAATTGTTTTCGCATCAGTCTTGTCTATAAGCTCTATCAGGTTGTTTATCGAACTATCCATGCTTTTCGCTGAGAATCTATATCCCAGCATGTACGTCATTGGACCATCGATGAATACAGTTTCAGCGTTGCTAGCGATCAGAAACTCGAGCTGCTCTTTATGAATCGGCCCCTCTACATCTGATGAGAATGTAAAGGTATCTCCATCATCGATAAAGACTTCTATCACGTAGCCTAGTCTTGGATTTGCTCCGTGAAAAACGGGTTTTGAGATTGAGATGTGGATGTCATCGAATTCATAGCTCTTTCCATCTGCAAAATCTATGTCAACATCTAGTTCATTTAATCTTTCGAGAAAATATGCAGCCCTCTCCATCTGACTTCTGTTTATC
The DNA here is from genome assembly GCA_002011235.1 of Archaeoglobus sp. JdFR-27. Taxonomy (GTDB): domain Archaea; phylum Halobacteriota; class Archaeoglobi; order Archaeoglobales; family Archaeoglobaceae; genus Archaeoglobus_A. The sequence continues at coordinate 8,192 of MTMO01000055.1, forward strand.
TGGTTTTTCGGATGTTTGAGCAGAAGCTTTTTCCCTCTGAGCAAGTCTGCATCATCTGGATTGTGGTGGTCGTAGTGGTAGTGAGTAATTATGACGATGTCGCTAATTTCTATGCTTCTTCTAATCTCATCCATCAGCTCTGCCATCTTCCGAATCTCAAGCTCGTGAGGTGGCAAGCCGTATCTTCTCGGTCCTAAAGCAACACTGGGATCAATCACTACATTGACATTTTTGGTTTTAACAAAGGTACACATGCTTCTCGCTCCAAGAGAATCGAAAGCAAGGGGGATTATCTCCATAACACCACCTTAAATATATCTGAGTTTTTTGGATTAAAGGTTTATCCTTCCAGATATTCCTTTTAAATTAAAAAAATCGATATCTATTTAGTATCTTAAGCCCATGATTACCAAGTCTCAACCTCTAATCCCCTCACCCGACTGAAATGTTTATGGTTTCTCGTCAAAACCTTCTCATTGTGAGCAAGAGCTATACTAGCAATAAGTGCATCCATCACCCCTATTTGTTCTCCTTTACTTTCTAATTCTACTGTTATTTGTCCATAGGTTTCAGACGCTGTAAGGTTGAATTCCAGCAATCCCAGTCTGCTAAGGATGCCCTTAACCATTTTTAAGTTTTCGTCAACCTTTCCTGACCTATATGCTCCCTTGAAAAGCTCAGCAGCATTTATCGGTGTGGTTGTGAGGTTTTCTCCGTTCTCAACAAGTTCCCTCAATTTTGCTATGGCATCAGGGTTTTTTCTTATTATGCCAATAAGGAAATCCGTTTCTAGGCAGACCATTTGCTCACCTCATAGGTTGATATCTCTCTCTTTCATCGTCTCTCTCGATCTGTACACGTCCTCCACTGCATCAGCTAATTCTTGTAGAAAATCAGTTGATTCTATAAAATCCAACAAGCTTCTACCCTTTGTTATTCTCAGAATCACATCGCTGAATGATTCTCTTTCCTTTTTCAATCTCTTCAACGCATTATATGCGTCCTCGGATATTGTTAGGGTTTTGTGTGCCATACTTTTAAGTGTATTTAAGTGTATTTAAAAATTTCTAATAAAATTGCCCCTCAATTTTAAAGATTTTTAAATCTCACCCGCAAAAACCTTAAACATGCGTTTAAGAACCCATCACCTCATTTGCCTCCACTTCTTCAAAGGAGAGGGTTATACCAAGGAATATATAGAGAACCTGAAGAGTATTTTAGAGAGGGCGAAAAGAGAAAAGCAAGAAGAAATTGAAGTTGTTATGGGAGCTGATGACGTCTGCAAGCCTTGTCCCTATCTCAAGGACGAGATTTGTAGGAAAGGAGAAGAGCGGATAGCAGAGTTGGATTTGCTTGCGATGAACCTAATTAAAATTAAACCAGGAGACAGAATAAGATGGGAATACACTGAAAGTAAACTACCTGAGATTATTGGGGTATGGAAAAAGTATGCATGCTTTGATTGCGAGTATGCCGAGATTTGTAGTAAGGATGAAAGATGGAAGGGTGGAGGTTGAAGTTCAAGGGGAAGTTTAAAGGAAGTTGTATAGTAAAAGGAGCTGATATATGGCTAGAATCATTGAAGAGATAATTGCTAGAGGACATCCGAACGTAACGGCCATGCATAAAACGACACTTGAAATTACGAAAGAGAGAGAACTATCTAAGAGGGGAGATTGCATAATCGGCGTTAGAGCTGAAAAAAGTATTTCCGAACTCTCAGAAAATATTAAAAATCACCTAAAAAGGGGTGGGATTGCCAAGATATCCATTCTCCTTCCTGAGTATGGATTGAAGGAAGAGATAAAGGGAGTTGGTAGTAGGAAGATGTCTTTTAACCATCCAACAGACATAGTAGTCAGAAAAAGCTCATTTATTTGCGGGAGAACTTTGTTAATCAAAGCTGACAAAGCAGCGATAGACCTTAGCAGAGAGATGGTTGAACTCCTCAAATATCCTTCAACATTTCTGGTGTTTAGAATTGAAATTTAGTAAAATTTAGTTTTGTTAGGTATTTTTCTCACTTGAGATTAAATCAGGTAAGCTGAATTGTGGATACACCCTACGAAATTACATATTCTTTGGAATATGGAAGAAACACCTCTTTTATCCAAATTTAATGATTCAATTGAGAGGTAGATAACGTATATTCTCGTGATAATATTGATATATTATTTGAGGAATACAGAAGTAATATTTTCCGAAAGTTTTATATCTCGGTTCGAAATAAGTGGAAGGATGCCGAAGGTCAGCGTGGACATTCCAAAGGAGCTGTATGATGATCTGATGGAGCATGTAGGTGAGAACAAGAAGTTCGTTAATCTAAGCGAGGCTATAAGGACTGCCATAAGGAAAATGCTCGATCAGCTTGATGAAATTGATAGACGGCATGGAAGGATCTGAGAGACTCTGAAAGGATCGAGAAATCAGAATCTTAGCCTAAAGGGGGTGATTGGATGATAGTTTCGGAATTCGTAATGTGGGTTGCTGCAACACTGGGTATCATCACCCTAATAGCGATCCTGGCGGAGAGATTTGGTGTGGAAATAGCCATTGGCATATACGCTGCTTTAACAGTCATAGCGAACATAATTGCCGTTAAGGTAATAGCAGTGGGAGAAATCCCCTACTTCGGAATGATAATTGGGCCTGCTGGTGTTATCGTTTATGCTACAACTTTCCTTGTTACAGATATTCTCGGGGAAATATACGGGAAGGAGTATGGTAAAAAGGCCGTTATAACAGGTTTGGCTGCAAACATCGTAGCCATAATCTCAATCCTCATCGCATTAAAATGGACGCCAGCTCCATTCGTTTCCCAAGAGTTTCTGAAGAGCTTTGAGAGAGTTCTTGGCTTAGCGCCGAGAATTGTTATCGCTTCTATAATAGCCTATGCGATCTCTCAGACCCATGATGTTTACGCATTCCACTTCTGGAAGCAGAAAACGAACGGAAGGTTCCTTTGGTTTAGAAACAATGCCTCTACAATGGTATCTCAGCTAATCGATACGGTGATTTTCATCACAATCGCCTTTTACGGAGTCTTCGAGCCTAACGTAATCCTTTCGATGATCGCCGGGCAGTACATCCTGAAACTAATTATTGCAGCGATAGATACGCCGTTCATGTATATTGCAGTCCAAGCTTGGAAGACGATTGGGAAAGATGTGAGGGTGGAAGTTTAGTTTTATTGTGACTTTTGGATATTAATCAAAAGTATGAAAATATATAAAAATATATAATATATGTTTGTATTATCCCTTCTTGACCTATGATAAAGTAAAATTGCTAAGGCAAATATTATCGTTGCAATTTGAGGTAGAAGTTAAGGTCCTTCGGTTCAGATGTTGTAGGTTCAGACGTCATAGTTATTTGTGGAGCTGAGGTGGGAGTTGGATTGGGGGTTAAGGTGGAAATTAGAGTGGAAGTTGGAACAGAGAGTTACAGCTTCAACCACCATAATTGAGAAGATGTTGAAAGATTCAAGATTAAAGTAGTAATAGTTTTCATCTTCACAAGTTAATTCAACTTGATGTTGCTGCAGTTCCAGCATAGTCCTATCAATTGAAATACCCATAAAACACCGACCTTAACTCCACACACACAATCGGTAGAGTGAATCTGGGTTTTGAAGCGTTATATGTTTGGTTTGCACCAAGTATTTGCATTGAGTTAGAAAATCAATAGTGTAAGAGAGACCACGTTTTATAGAATTTTATCTTAAAATTTTTACTATATTACAATTAAAAACTACTTTGAGTCAACTCAACAATGCGAAAAATTCACTGAGTTTAGTTAGCCTGAGAATTACGTTTTTACCAACTTTCTCATTTTCAATAAGCCTCTTGCTTCAAGCTTACTGATAACTCGCCTATTGATTTTGTTTAACAGATAAGAAAGATAATGAAAATACTCATACACCATACTTTAAATAAAAAACTTAACCTCATTAATTAATCTTCCCACTCCTTTATCCTAGACTTCCCAGGAGGTAAAAACTTCATAACCTCATCAGGTGTTGCTATTGCTCTAATGAGACGCTTTTCCTCCTCTTTCGCTATAGAAACGAGCTTTGACGCCATCTTTACGGAGATCTCATTCGGACTTTCATTTCCGATTTCAAGCTCGACAAAATAATCACAATATTTTTTAACAGCATTCAAAGGCCCGCCAAAAACCCTCAAATTTTTCAAATCTACTCCTACAGCACATGAAACCGATGCGGTGACATAATTCCTTTTTCCCTCGATGTAAAAGCTCCCTTTTGGCAAATATTCTCCTGGCTTCGCACTCCTCTTCACTTGCTCCGGAGTAACGTAATAAACCTCTCCACTGTACTTTCCGTCCTTCCATAAGCTCGAATAGGTTGCAGCAAACTGTGCTGCTTCAAGCTTGCTTTCGTCTCCAGCTTCAACTCCCCTCTTCAAAACCGTAACCGGAGCACCTGGAACCTGAGTATGGAAAAAGAGATCTCCCTTCTCCATGTACTTTGAGACGATCTCCTCATTCATCTTCGCGTTTCTGCCTGCTATAACAAGAAATCCCTCCGAAGTAAAGAACCATCTGAATCTTTCGTACCACTCCCTCTTTCTTGATACCTTTATGCTTTTCACGAATTTAACCTCATCACTCGCTTTCTCAATCTCCTCTTTTGTTTTCTCGATCGCTTTCAAAACACCTTCGTACTTCTGCCTTATTTTCTTGGCTTTTCCGTAGTACAAATCGGCAATCTGCGGAATGCTCTTATCAAGGAAGAGATCGATCTGGAACCCATTTAGTTGAATTACTACGAGGCTTTTTGCGGGATCTATCCTTTTCACGAGCTTTGAAAGACTTTCATTTTCCTTCACAATCTTTTTTATCTCATCCCAAGATTTCTCCTCCCTCGCTCGCCTGAAAGATTCTATGATCTCTTCGATTTTGGTGTAATTCTCGTATATGAAATCTCCTGTCCTCTTATATAAGCCCATCTCTCTCTCGAACCTTTCTTTAGCATTCAACTGATCTTCAAGTCTCTTTTTTATCTTTTTAAGTCTCTTATTCTCTTTTTCTTCAATTTCAGCCTTCTCGATAATCTTTTTTGAATAAAAATCGTCCAAAGCCTCATTAAAACTATCGAAGTATTTCTTCTTAAAATCCTCATATATTTTTAGTTCAACAGGCAGAACATCAACGTAATCTCCCTTCTTCAGCAGAATATGGGGTTTAAACTCTCCTCTTTCAACCGGCCCGAATATTGATTTTATTGCTTCCATCAAGGCCTTTATCTCATCTTCTTGCAGCTCTGAAACCTTCTTTTTCTTTTCGATTCCTGCTCTAAAACAAATCTCCTCAGCATACTGCCCGCCAATGCTCAACCGGGTGGCAAGAAATCTCACTACTTCTGTTTCATTCCTGAAACCCTTAAAATCCTCAGCTTTAACATCAAAGGGACTGAGCTGGGGTTTAGGAAGTTTGTAAACTTCACCAATCTTGAAAAAAGGTTTCAAAGGCATGATTATCTTGAAATCTGAATTACAGAGGATTACGTTCCCCTTCTTGAAAAACTCTCCGACGAGTATCTTTTCCTCCTCCCTCTCAACATGAATGAAAACTACCCTGTCGAAGTCATGCTGTTTAATCGCTTTTATCCTGCCTCCCTCTAAATGTTTCCGTAAAAGCATTGCAAAGCTTGAGGGGAATCTTGGAGCCTCCTTCGGAAACTTCGTGAGATGAATTCTCTTTCCTGACTCGAGAATTAAATCAAACTTTTCACCGGGCTTTCTCAGCCTTATCCTGATCTCATCGGGAGGATTGTGATAGATCTTGTCGATTCTCGCACCAACGAGGTCTTGTAATTCCTCCACAACAGCCCTGATGTCAACGGCAGAGATCTGTTTCATGGTTATACGATATTTCGCTAAGAAAAACACTTCCAGTACTTCGAATGCACCTTTTTCACATCCTCTATGTTGTCTTTAAGCTTGTAAAGGGCTGCTTCCTTCTTTCTATATCTTAGCTCAGGGAGGTAGTTCATTGGTTCTCTTATGCACGAGATGTCCATTCCTGCCATCGCAGCTATAATCCCGAGGTTTGTGTAGGGCAGAGCTGATTCAACACTATAGCCGCCTTCAAGAATGGCCACAAGTCTTCCCTTACAATATTTCTCTGATAACCTTACCGCTTCATTCATAAGCTCTGCATAACCTCTTGCAGTCAAAGCTAAACCCGTTATGGGGTCGGTAAAGTGATTGTCTTGGCCCGCAGAGACAGCGATGAACTCAGGTTGGAACTCCTCAGCCACAGGCCGAATTATCTCTTCAACGACCATCATATACCCCTCATCCGATGTACCGGGAGGCAGAGGCACGTTTATCGTGAATCCTTCTCCATTCCCACTACCGCACTCGTAAGGAAAGCCTGTTCCTGGATACAGAGGCATCTGGTGCGTGGAGATGAAGAGAACACTGTCATCATCGTAGAAGATCTCCTGCGTCCCATCTCCGTGGTGGGCATCCCAGTCGAGAATCAAGATTTTTTTTATGCCTTTTTTCTTCAACCACTTAACCATTATCGCCATGTTGTTCAGATAGCAGAAACCGGCTCCGATATAAGGCTTCGCATGGTGGCCCGGGGGTCTTATCATAGCAAAACAGTTCTTCACCTCTTTTTCAAGCACAGCCTTCGCAGCCCTTATCGCTCCACCTGCCGAAAGTAATGCTATCTCAAAAACACCTACAGGAATATTCGTATCCCAGTCGATAAATCCTCCTTTCCTACTCTCTCTTCTCAAAAATTCCACATATTCCCTCGCATGTACTTCTAACACGTCATCCATACTTGCTTCAAAGGGTTCGAGGAGTTTGATCCTTGGATCCTCAAAGATTCCTTCTTCCATGAGCTGATCCATTGTATATGCTAACCTCTCCTTCCTCTCCGGATGAGTTGGAGATTGTTCATGCTCCAAATACTTTTTATGATAAACTATCCCGGTTTTCATCTCATCATCTCATCTTAACTTTTATCTTTATTCTTATCTTTCATAACAATTCCCTGCTTATCCCGGGCCTTATTTGCACTATAATATCAGCGATTTTACCCCTTTTAATCCCTCCCCTTACAACGGTGTAGGAGTTGAAATATATCGCACTGACATCCTCCTCTGTATATCCCCCAGCCAAAGACAGAACCTTTCTCTTTGCCTCTTCGATTATCTCCTCATCTGAAGGAAGACTTCCAACACCAAAAGGACTTTCCTCAACGATTCCATTGAAAACCGCTTTCCCGCTTTCAGTATCAAATCTGGCATACATAGTCAAGCTCACCCTTGACACAGCCACACCCACAGCATTCACAGCCTCGCTATGTTCAGGAACTATCACATTTATCTTTGCCTTTTTGGAGATCATATCAGATAAATGCTTACCGAGAAAACCAGCAGCAACAACCCTTTCTACGTTGACGGATTCTATAGCTTCAGCGATCATCGTAATGAAGTTTTCAATTATCTTTCCACTATCGATTTTCATCTCTTTGGCGAATTCCTTAGACTTTTTGTAGTCTCCGATCTCAAATTCCTCCAGATTCAGAACATCGGTCAGCGTAAAATGATTTCCACCAAAAGCTATGGGTTTTCCCTTTCTGCCAGGATACAATTTTCCATTTTCAACCGGTGAATCTCCACCGAAAGGAATTGAAAAGGAGTCAACACATCTAACGAGAGTTTTCTCGCCGAGTATGTTAACGTTTTCAATTATTTTTGGCAGGCCATCTTCAACGATTACAAAATCTGTAGTCGTGCCTCCGATATCTATAACAAGAGCATTTTTTTCTCTTGTAAGAAAGTAAGCTCCTATGGCAACAGCGGCAGGACTGGAGTTATAAAGCTCAGATGGATTTTCTAAGGCAATCTTATAAGGGATTATCCCACCATCACCTTTATAATAAAAAAAATCTCCTACAAAATTCTTTATTGTGTTCGTAAGATCGAAAACTGTTTTCTTTATTTTCGCATTGACGACCGTCGTATTTATTCTATAGAGATAATTCATACCCCCGGCATAATGTGAGAGTGCTATGGAATTCTCATCAAAATAGCTCGAAGCTATGGAAAAAATCCTCTTTTCGATTCCAGCATTTCTGACGCTGAATTTTGATGCAATTGCAATGTTCTGAAACTTTTCTCTCCTTAAAATCTCTAAGATCTCCTCTTCATCTATCTCTTCGACTATATCTCCCCTATGATTTACAAAACCTTTAACAATTCTGCCTTTTTTCTCATAATTAAGTCCTGGTCCTGGAATCAGGATTGTAAGGGTTGGAAACTCAGAAGCTCTGCTGAGAAGGAGATTTAGAGGTAAAGAAGTACTCACAACAACTCTACTCTTTTCTAACCTTCCTTTCTCCACCTCTATGCTTCTGAAAATTCCTGCAAGGCCCTCTTCATTTGGAACCTTTATCGTCGTTATCCCGTCATCACCTATAACTGCTGCATCGGTATTTGTGCCTCCGACATCTACTCCTATGAACATTCAACCCTTTCTTGTTTCTAGAAACATATAAAGGTAATTAAAAACGGTAATTTAACATTATTTAACATTATAAGAATCTTAAAAAATCCAAGAAAATCAGACCGTAAATTAGACTGTCCTTTAGGGCTGACGCTTGCCAAAAACCGAAAGTTTTAAAGTTTAGTGTTATTAATCATGTGGTGGCATCCATTGAACATGGTTTTACAACTTTAAAGGAGGTACAAAGGTGGGGAAGAGAGGTTTTAGAGGTTTTAGCCTTCTAATTTCTTTCGTTGCGTTATATTTATTCTGGATTTTAAACTCGGGAAGGATTGAGCTACTCTATCTTTCGATGGGGGTGATATGTTCATTTGCCATAGCCTATATCTTTCATGAAATTTTCGTACCACTCAAAGAGCCAAAAGTTGTTTTCAGAACGGCTGTTCGTTTCTTACTTTATATTCCATGGTTGTTTTATCAAATCATCCTAGCGAATCTGGATGTTGCCAAAAGAGTGTTGCATCCCAAAATGCCCATAGATCCAATTATAATTTCATTCCCCTCCAGGCTAAAATCTGAACTTTCCATGACCACCCTTGGAAACTCGATAACATTGACCCCCGGAACGATTACGGTTGATATAGATCCAGATGGTACTTTCTATGTCCACTGCCTTGCAAAAGAGCCAGCAGAGTTTCTTTTGAGTGAGGTTCCCTGCGAAATGGCTACAAGAGTAGGATACGTTTTTGGAGAATTGGAGAGGTGGAAAAAGTAATGTCCATCTTTGAGATCTTCCTTTACATTCTTCTGGCTACCACTTTAATCGTTCTTTACAGAGTAATCAAAGGGCCATCAGTTTTCGACAGGATCGTTGGGATAAATGCTATAGGAACTAAGACAATTTTGATGATTGTCGTGATATCCTACGTTTTCGAGAGACCAAGCTTCCTTGATATAGCCCTTTTGTACGCCATTCTGAACTTCATTGGAAGCATAGTGATCAGCATTTATGTTGAGAGGGGAGGTGTCACGGAGTGATCGAAGCTGTAAAGTTAGCGATAACAATCGTTCTTCTTTTAGCTGGTTCGTTCTTTTTAATAGCCGGTTCTCTTGGTATCGTTAGGTTCCCTGATACATATTCGAGAATGCATGCAGCCGGAAAATGTGATACCCTTGGACTTTCACTAATGCTGGCTGGTTTTGTAATCTATCAAGGCTTAGACTTGGTGTCGATAAAGCTAATTCTGATTATCCTCTTCGTCTTCTTCACAGGTCCTGTGGCTGTCAATGCTATTATAAGGGCTGCAATAAACTCAGGTCATAAAATGTGGACGGTTGAAGGGTGGAAAGAGTGGAAGAAAGAAACAGTAAAGAAAAGGTGATAACCAGATGATACTGCTTGTCGATATCCTTTTACTTGCAATAGCGATAGTTCTAGCAGCCCGAGCAATATTTACAAAAGATATTCTCGAGGCTACAATTCTCTTTGCAGGATATAGCTTCATGCTCGCCGTCATATGGTTTGAACTGAATTCAGTCGATGTTTCCTTCACCGAGGCTGCTGTTGGAGCAGGAGTTTCCACGATTTTACTTGTTGCAGTGATTGCACTGACTTTGAGATTTGAAGAGGAGGAGGAAAAATCAATTCTCAGGAATTACTTTGCTGTTATCGCATGTATTACCTTTTTCATTGTGCTTGCTTTCGGACTTCCTGATTTGCCGAAAATTGGTGACCCAAATGCTCCTCATAACCTACATGTTGTTCCTAGATATATCAAAGGATCCTACGAGGAGAGTGGTGTCATAAATATCGTAACAGCCATCCTTGCAAATTACAGAGGATATGATACCCTCGGAGAGGTGACCGTGATATTCACCGCTGGTATTTCAGTCTTGCTTTTGTTAAGGAGGGTTCTGAAATGAAAGAAACAAGAAGGGGGATCATACTCAGAACGAACGCAAAATTCATGGTTCCTTTCATTCTCCTCTGGGGATTATACGTGCTAACCCACGGCACTTCAGGCCCTGGAGGGGGTTTTCAGGCAGGAGTGGTTTTGGCTGCTGGGTTCATACTCTATGCTGTGGTTTTTGGATTGCAAGAAACTCAAAAGATTTTTCCATTTAGGGCTGTACTCGTAATCGCTAGCTTGGGGGTTAGCATTTACGCTTGGATAGGAGTTTTTGCGATAATATTTGGTGGAAATTTCTTAGAGTACGGAAAAATACCTCTCGCCCATGATATCGCCGAGTCAAGTAAATTGGGAATAGAGATGGTAGAAATTGGTATCGGATTGACGGTTATGGCAATAATGCTTTCGATATTCTATACCTTCGTTCAGAGGGGGGATTAAGGTGGTACTCGATATTATTGATGTTATTCTAACCAAATACAATTATATAATCTATATAAGCCTGATGACACTGGGTTTCTACGGGATGATTGGCAAATCAAACCTCATCAAAAAACTAATAGGCATGAGCGTTTTCCAGTATGCAATCTTCCTTTTCTACATCTCAATTGCCGACGTTGAAGGAGGTATCGCTCCGATACTCGTTGAAGGAGAAGTGACATACACAAATCCCTTGCCCCACGTTCTGATACTGACAGCAATAGTGGTTGCCGTGAGCACCCTTGCAGTTGGGCTATCTTTGGTGATTAGGATATACAGGGAATTTGGAAGCGTTGATGAAAACAAAATACTGATGAGGTTAAAGGATGATTGAAGAACTAAGCAATCATTTACCGATATTACTCATAGTATCGGGCTTGATTGGGGCATTTTTAACGCCTTTAATCGGGTTGATTAGAAAGGAGTTGTGCAGTTTCTGGGCTTCGTTTATCACCCTCATCCAATTTTTCATCAGCATCATTCTTTTTTATCAAGCCATTCAGGTGGGAAGAATAAGCTACTGGCTGGGAGGATGGGAGCCTCCGTGGGGGATAGAATATGCGATCGACATCCTCAACAGTTTCATCTTGGTTGTTGTCTCGACGATTTGTTTGTCGGTGGCGATATATGGTAGGAAAAGTCTTTTAAAAGAGGTTCCGGAAAAGGAGGTACAGCTATATACTCTCTACATACTTCTCTGTACGGGAATGTTAGGAATAATTATAACAGGAGATGTCTTCAATCTCTACGTATTTCTGGAAATAAGCTCTTTAGCTGCATATGCCTTGGTTGCTGTCGGAGACAGAAACTCGTTGGTGGCGAGTTTCAACTACATGATCATGGGAACGGTTTCAGCCTGCTTCATTCTTCTTGGAATTGGATATCTATATCTCATGACCGGCACATTGAATATGGCTGACCTCTCAAGACTTCTGCCTCCTCTCTATGGGAGGCCAGCAATTTTGATAGGTTTAGCTCTTTTAATCGTTGGACTGAGCATCAAGACGGCTCTCTTTCCATTGCACACATGGCTTCCTGACGCATATACCCACTCACCTTCTGCTATAAGCGCATTGCTCTCCGGTACATTCACCAAGGTAGGAATATACGTCCTCATAAGGTTAATTTATTCGATTTTCGGATTGGAATATTTCTTAAGAAACGTTGACATCTTCGTTTTCATCTCTTGGGTTGCCTCAGCAGGAATTATTTTCGGAGCAATTATGGCTATAGCACAGGATGATTTCAAGCGAATGCTCGCTTATTCCAGTATAAGCCAGATCGGCTATATCGCCCTTGGAATAAGTCTCGCTAACAACTTCGCCCTTGCTGGAAGTTTACTACACATCTTTGGCCACAGCCTGATGAAAACGGGCTTATTTATGGTAGCGGGGGCGTTAATCTACAGCAAGGGGATAAAGCGGGTTTCACAACTGGAGGGGATGGGGAATGTGATGCCTCTTACAATGGCGGCTTTTCTGATTGGAGCTCTTTCAATGATAGGTATACCACCAACGATCGGATTTGCGAGCAAATACCTAATCCTGCTCGGGGCAGTTGAAAGTGGCGAATGGGTTTTTGTAGTCGTGATATTGTTCAGCAGCCTTTTGACTGCTGTTTATTTCTGGAAAGTTTTTGAAAAGGTCTTTTTCGGTGAAAACAAATGGAAAAAAGGAGGTAAAGAGATCCCACTAAGCATGCTTTTGCCGACAATGGCCTTAGCAATTCTTTCCTTACTCGGAGGATTTTTTGCACCGGTGCTTATCAAAGTCTTTGAACTTTGGATGAGTGGAGTCATTCCAGGAGGTGTCTAACTTGGAGACGATCACATCAGTAACTCCGGCACTTGCCGTTGTTACCTCCCTTATAGCCGCAATCATGATCTTAATCTTCAGAAGAAACCCCAATATCAGGGAAACCTTCTCGATAGGGGCAGGATTGGTGAAATTTGGGATTGTATGCTCAATGATTCCGGCAATAATGCAGGGAAAGGTCGTTCAGCTGGATATTTTGGAGTTTCTGCCAGGATTGTCAATTAAATTTTCTGTCGATGCATTCGGACTATTTTTTGGATTTACCTCATCTTTTCTGTGGATTTTCACAACACTCTACTCAATCGGATACATGCGCTCGCTTGAAGAGCATGCCCAAACGAGATACTTCTTCTCCTTTGCCATTGCCATGTCATCTGCCGTTGGAGTTGCTTTTTCAGGAAATCTCTTTACGCTTTTCATCTTCTACGAGATTTTAACCGTATCAACCTATCCCCTCGTTGTGCATGAAGAGTCAGAAGAGGCGATGAGCGCTGGAAGAAAGTACCTTGCGTATCTTCTAACCGCTGGTGTTTTCTTGCTTTTCTCAATCGCCACCGTTTATTACTACACCGGAACAACTGACTTCTCATTCGGCGGGATTCTTGCAGGCAAAGGTGTACCTGAGGATCTACTAAAGCTGCTTTTCATTACATTCATGATCGGTTGCACAAAGGCAGCGTTCATACCCTTACATTCCTGGCTTCCTACTGCGATGATCGCTCCAACGCCTGTTAGTGCTTTGCTACATGCCGTTGCAGTTGTTAAGGCTGGGGTTTTCACAGCCGTCAGGATTATACTGTATGTTTATGGTGTGGATCTGATGACGAATACTGGATTAGCGATTCCATTCGCCTATTTCGTTTCGTTTACGATAATAGTTGGTTCCCTATTTGCCCTTTCGCAAGATAATTTGAAGTTGAGGCTTGCTTACAGCACCGTAAGCCAGCTTTCCTATATCGTTTTGGGGGCATTGCTGCTCACTTCCAGTGGGATGATTGGAGGGATTTTCCACATAGCCAGCCATGCTTTTGGGAAGATTACGCTATTCTTCTGCGCTGGCTCGATATACGTTGCTTCAGGGTTAAAAAATGTGAGTGAGCTTTCTGGAATTGGAAGAAAGATGCCGATAACGATGATCTCCTTCGCGATAGCAACGCTAACGATGATAGGCTTACCGCCTGGAGCTGGATTCATAAGCAAATGGTATCTGGCTTTAGGTACGATTGAGGCGAATCAGCTTGTGTTGCTTTTTGTTCTTCTGATCAGTTCGATACTTAATGCAGCTTACTTCTTACCGATAGTCTATAAGGCGTTCTTCGAGGAGCCGAATCCGAGTAATATGGATGGAGTAAAGGAGGCAAGTCCCTTCGTTTACATTCCATTGCTTTTGACTGCCATAGGATCCGTTATAATATTCTTCTATCCCGATTACTTCCTGCAGCTTGCAAAGCTCGCTCTGGGGGTGTGAATGATGAGGTTGTCAGACTTGGTTGAGAGAGAAGAGTACAAGAGAAAACTTTGGAGGATATTTTTAATTATGCTCGCCGTAACAGTTATAGCTGATTTCTTCGTTGAAAGACACGTTGAATTTGTTTGGGAACAGATTCCAGGGTTTGCAGCCTTTTATGGATTCGTTTCATGCGTTTTCATTATAGTCTTCTCTAAGTGGATCGGGCATAAGTGGTTGATGAAAGATGAGGACTACTATGAAAAGGAGGAGACATTATGAGCGCTGAGGCTTTTATTTCACTTTTGATTGGTTCGGCCTCAATTTTAGCTCCGTCTCAACCATTCTTTGTACCCCCAGGGCTCATATTCATTGTCGCATCATTGCTCATTCCCGTTCTGAGGAACAACAGAATAAGAAACATTTACCTGCTCGCCATTCCTGTTATAGCCTTCTTCGATGTGCTCAGGATGCAGGAGGGGGTGTTTTACAGAATCGATTTTCTTGGATACGAGCTTGTTCTTGCAAAAGTTGATGAATTGAGCTTGGTTTTTGCCTATGTTTTTGTTATAATGGCCTTTGCAGGAGTTCTCTATGCTCTCCATTCAAAAAATAACTTCGAGTTTTTTGCCGCCTTTCTGTATATCGGAAGCTCTCTTGGAGTTGTATTTGCAGGAGATCTCTTCAGTTTGTATATCTTTTGGGAGATAATGGCCATATCGTCAGTTTTCTTAATTTGGTTGAACAACGAGACATGGCAGGAGAGAAGAAAGGCCATCGGAGCTGGATTCAGATATATAATGGTTCACGCAACCGGAGGTGTTATCCTTTTAGGAGGTATAATCCTTTACATTCTGAATACTGGCTCAATAGAATTCGGGCAGATTCCCTATGGGGATCTTGCTTCCATTTTCATTCTCTTCAGTTTTATCTTAAATGCTGCCGTTCCTCCGCTCTCTGCCTGGCTTTCCGACGCTTATCCCGAGGCGAGCGTTACTGGAGCGGTGTACATGACTGCTTATACAACAAAAACTGCTGTATACGTGTTGTTGAGGGCATTTCCAGGAGTGGAGATTCTGATTTGGTTGGGGGCCATAATGGCGGTCTATGGGGTTATCTATGCTGTTTTGGAGAATGATATCAGGAGGTTGCTTGCTTACCACATAATAAGCCAAGTCGGATACATGGTTGCTGGAGTCGGCATTGGAACCGAGATGGCAGTCAACGGTTCTGCAAGCCATGCTTTCTGTCATATCCTATATAAGGCATTGCTGTTTATGGGGGCTGGAGCTGTTATCCATGTTACTGGCAGAAGGAAGCTTACCGAACTTGGTGGGATCTACAAGTACATGCCTCTGACTTTCTTTTTGTACATGGTCGGAGGATTCTCGATCTCAGCATTTCCACTTTTCAGTGGGTTTGTTAGCAAGTCTATGGTTATAGCTGCTTCTGCTGAGGCTAAAATGCCTTTGGTATGGTTGATGTTGACTTTAGCTTCTTCAGGGACATTTCTGCATACAGGGCTTAAGTTGCCTTACTTCACGTTTTTCGGGGAGAACTACGTTGAGAAGGCGAAAAAGATCGGTACGGGAAAGGTTAAGGAGGCTCCTTTGAACATGCTGCTTGCGATGGGCTTTCTTGCCTTCTTGTGTATATTCCTGGGAGTTTATCCAGAAGTCCTTTATAGGATGCTCCCCTATCCTGTGGACTTCGAGCCTTATACCGGACAGCATATAACTGAAACTATGCAGATTTTACTTTTCACAGCCTTGGGATTCTTCCTTTTGCTGAAATACGTGGCCGGAGAGCCTACTATAAGCTTGGATACTGATTGGTTCTATCGAAAAGGAGCTAGGGTTTTCATGGGGTTTGTTAAAGGACCTCTGGCCTATGCAGCACAATTTCCAGTTAATATCGCAAACCACGTTATCGCTCGTGTGAAGTGGTTTTCCAAAAGTCCGGTTTCCGCAACATTCCTCGTAATAGCTACAGGGACCTATAAATTATTCGGAACAATCCCAGGACTTCAGCCAGAACATTCAAAAATTCTCATCGAAGAAGCGTGGAAAAACTATCCAGGAGAGCCGGTGAGAAGGTCTCCAGTTGGAGACAGTATAATTTTAGTCCTACTTATTATGGCGATTTATGGAGTTATTTCATACCTGAGACCATGAACGTTAAAAAATAGGTAAAATTATTCAATAGCTAAGGAGAAGCACTAACAGCCTAAACTAAGATATTAAAATCAATAAAATCAAAAGTTAGAATTCTTCTTTCTTTATTTCCTCTGCATGCTCAAAGCCGTATTCTTCTTCAGCTTCCTCGTATTCCTCCTCTTCATACCCTTCTTCGTATTCTTCTTCCTCTGAGAGTTTCTTTCTCTCTTTGAATAACTTAAAAACATCTTTTATTATAACAATATCGTTGACCGATTTAACAAGTCTGTAAGGAATTATTATACCTGGAGCCTTAGAATCAATAATGGATTTGTTATAATCTCCAACAGCCAAGCCCTTAATGAGCCTCTGATCTATATCAATGAGCACATCATCGACCTTTCCAACATATCTACCTTCATCTGTGTATACTCTCAAGCCAAAAAGGGTTGAGATTTCACTGATCATGTTTTCACCATTAACACTCAATACAACCAAATATATATTTTTTTACCTTTACTTTCCCTTTACTTTAAAACCGGAGCTTTGCAATATCTCCCAATATCGTTGCTGACCTAACATGGTTTCATCCATTCTCCACTAAAAAATGAAAATTTTTTCGGAGAGATTTTTATATCTCTCCAACCAAAACCTATTATGAAATCATCGTTCAGGATCGGAAAAATCGCAGGTATTGAGGTTGATGTTCATATTACCCTTTTTATAGTTCTGGTTATTTTCAGTTATGCCCTCTATTACACGCCTTATCCATATGGCTTTCTCGATCTTCCCTATGGAGGCTGGATTAGAATCGTTCTCTCAATCGCCTCTTCGATTTCTCTTTTCCTTGCTGTTCTCTTCCACGAACTTTCCCACTCAATTATTGGAAGAAGGAGGGGAGTTAAAGTAAAAGGAATAATTCTCTTCATATTCGGTGGAGTTTCAATGCTTGAGGACATGCCAAAAGAGCCAAAAAAGGAGATTGAAATTGCCTTTGCAGGTCCTTTACTGAGTATTCTTCTCGGAGTTGTTTTCTATGGGATTTCATTGATTGGAATCCCTGTTTTAGATGAATATTCCAGGGTTTTCTCTACCTATAATTTCGTTCTAGCATTCTTCAACCTCATCCCGGCATTTCCATTGGATGGTGGAAGAATCCTAAGAGGGGTGTTAGCCAAAAGGATGGGGTTTGTGAACGCTACAAGAATAGCAGCCGAGACTGGTAAGATGATGGCATTCATGATTGGTGTGTTTGGCTTATTCGTAAATCCCTGGTTGATTATCATTGCCCTATTCATCTACATGGGAGCAAACGAGGAAGAAAAGATCGTTATGATCGAAAATGTGCTTAAGAGGGTTAAGATAATGGATATCATGTCCCACGATCCACTTACAATATCTCCTGAGACAACGGTGGGAGAGGTCCTAGGGATGATGCTTATCCATAAACACCTCGGCTATCCTGTAGTTGAAGAAGGGAAGCTCGTCGGAATCGTAACCCTTAAAGATGTCTCCAGTGCATCTGAAGATACACCCGTATCTGAGATCATGACAAAAGATGTTGTCACAATCTCGCCCCTTTCCAGTGCTTTTGATGCCTTCAAGCTTATGAATGAGAGAAAAATAGGTAGATTACCGGTTGTTGATGGTGATCGAGTTGTGGGAATAGTTTCAAGAACGGATTTGATGAGGACGCTCGAGATCATAGGCATACAAGAGACATTCAAGGAGGTGCGAAGGATTGCAAAACCCTCCGTATGAGAACGATGAGAGAAGGCTGATAATTGTAGGCACAGCCCATGTTTCCAAAAAATCAATTGAAGAGGTAGAGGAAGTTATTCTCACAGAAAGACCCGATGCAGTTGCGGTTGAGCTCGATCAGAGAAGATATCTGGATCTTGTGAAGCACCAGAAACCAGAGATTTCACTTGTGGATGTGATAAAAAAGGGAGAAGCCCATTTGATGCTTTTTCAGCTCCTTCTATCCTACTTTCAGAGAAAAATGGGGGAGAAATTCGGTGTTAAACCTGGGGAAGAGATGCTAAAAGCAATAGAATGTGCAAAAAAAGTAAATGCTGATGTTTTGCTTATAGACAGAGACATAACAATTACGTTTAAAAGATTCTGGGATTCTTTGTCAATTTTAGAGAAAATAAAACTCTTTTTTAGCCTGATTGGTGGACTTTTTTCAAAGGAGGAAATCGATGTTGAAAAGATGCTCGAAGAAGATGTTTTGTCTACGATGGTCTCAGAGTTTCAGAAAGTTTCTCCCAACGCGGCAAGGGTATTGTTGGATGAAAGGGATGCTTTTATGGCTGGAAATCTCATGAGGGCTTCTTCAAGATACAGCAAGATTGTCGCAGTTGTCGGAGCCGGACATAAAAAGGGGATCTCAGAATATTTGCTTCATAAAGAAATTCCGGAGCCGGAAAGCTTATTGGAGGTGAAAGAAAGAAGATTTAACCTTGCAAAAGTCCTGGGTTACAGTATTCTTGCGATCATAATCTTAATTTTCGTAGCTGTTCTTTCTTCCCTTAACACCCAGCTGATTCTAACAGCATTCTTCTATTGGTTTATGATAAATGGTGTTCTGTCAGCAATGGGGGCTGCAATCGCGGGAGCCCATCCACTATCGATTCTAGCAGCTTTCTTATTCGCCTGGCTAACCTCCTTAAATCCTGCGATTGCAGCCGGATGGGTTTCAGGGTTGGTAGAGGCTTGGATAAGAAAGCCGACTTCAGGCGACTTGGAGAGGCTTTCAGAGGCAAAAACATTCAGAGATTTGATGAAGAACAAAGTATTTAAAGTTCTCATGGTTGTCGCATTAACAAACATTGGAAGTATGATCGGAACGTTCCTTGGGATATATGTAGTTTTAAATCTAACCGGAATTGACATTACAGGTGTGTTGAGAAGTAGAATAAGCGATTTAATCGGTTTTATTTTCTAAGAAGGAGATCATTTCCAAGAAAAGCTACAAAAAAGGCTAGAAGAAAAACAACTTAAAATTTACATCTTCAACTTTTAATCCTATCTGGGTTGAATCCCTTCTTTATTAAAAGCTCCTTCACCCGATTAACATGATTTCCTTGGAGTTCTATAACTTTGTTTTTAACCGTCCCGCCACATGCAAGCTTTGATTTGAGATACTTTGCCAGTTCTTCGATGTTAATCTCACCCATGTCAATGCCCTCAATAAGAGTTACCTCCTTTCCGTAGCGCCTTTTCGATAGTTTTATTAGGATTTGTTGCTGTTCCTTGGCTACCTCTTCACAGACACACAGGTCTTTTGGCAGCCCACAGACACTGCAAATTTCCGAACTCATCTTCTGCCTATACCTCCGATGTATTCCAGTTTAATTTTAAGATTTTAAAATTTTTGGTTGGTCGTATGGCTTAAAGCCTACCTATCACATTTCCAAACTGTTTTTAAAGTTAACCTTTCTCCATCATTAAACAAAAACCTTTTAATCAAACTAGGAAGATGCTGCTCAGCCTTAGGATCTCCTTACCATCTTTGAATATCGTGATGTCCCCACCACTCTCTGACACAACTATCGCAATCGCCTCGGTTTCTTGTGATATTGCCGCACATGCCATGTGCCTTGCTCCCAGTCCAGGTTTGATCTTTAAATCCGATGCGGAAACATCAAGATACCTCCCTGCCGAAACAACAGTTCCGTCATCATCAACAATAAAAACTCCATCGAGCTGGGCGAACTCCCTTATCGTCTCCCAGATATATGGGTCTTTGATGTTTCTCACCTCAACTGAATGTCCTTCAAAGGGATTTATCACGAGTTGCCGAGATCTTTTTAGCACTTCTCTCACATCTCCAACAATAAAGGCTGTTCCGATTGTCTTACCCTCTCTGCCTTTTGCTGCAAGACTTACAGCCACGTTCAGGATCGCTCTTATTATTTCAGGATCTACTCTTTCACTACACTCTATAATCGCATTGTAAAGACTACTCTTTTTTGGGTTAAGGATAAGGATACCTTGGTAAGACTCCAAGTTTACAAGAATTACAAAATTATCTGAAATAGGAATATTTTTTAAATAAGCTAAAGAAGATACATATTCAAAAGTATGATGCCCTATTATCATCTTCTCGATGAATTCAGTTCCGAGTATCTTTTCAAGGTCATATTCCTTTTCAAGAGAGAAGACAACCGATTCAATGTAAGTGGAGTACTTCTTAGGCACATTATATATTCTAACGCCGTCAATGACCTCTGAATCAACATAACTATTTGATATTATGAAAATCTGGTTTTCGTTTATCGCCTTTGCAATTCTGACAGCGTTTTTGAGGAGTAATTCGAGCATCAATTATTTCAAATCTTCCAATGAATTTTAATTTTTGCCTTCACGGTATGATGAAATCTTTATTTTTAGTTGAGAAGCAAAAATAATGCAGGGTAAAAGATTAAAAAGCAACACACAGAGGTAACCATATGATTGTCACAACTTCAAGAAAGCCTGGAAGAAAAACCAGGACATTTGTAAGACTTCTTTCCAGTTATATGAACTGGCATTACATTCCGAGAGGTAAAAAGAGCCTTGAAGATTTCTTTTCTTCATTTCCCGATTTGGTGATAATAGAAGAGATAAAAGGCAACCCTAGTATTTTAAAGGTTTTTAAAAACTCAAAAGAAATTTTCAGAATTCGATTTAACCTTGTAAGAACGGTAAAATTAAAAATGGATAATTCTCCAGTTTTCTTTTCAGGAAAACTTGAATTTAATCCTTCAATCCTTGGCGCAGTTCCTTCTAACATCGCAGGAGAAAAAATTAAAAGAAAACTTAAAATTAGAAAAGAACTGGTTAAAGAGGTGATTGTTGGGAAGAAAAGAGGGAGAATTTTTTTAGATTTTAGGTACAGAGGAAAGACGATGATGTTCATCTACCTCAACAGGAAAGGTTATGAACCATGAAATTTCAGCTTTCCCATGGAACAATTTACAGGAATCTTCGAATTCAGGTTAAGAGACCCTGTGATCGTTTACGAATCTCTTAAACCCGAAGAGGGAGAAGGGATACGAAGTAAGGCAAAAATTTATTTAAAGGGAGATTCGTTATTGCTCAAGCTTGAGGCCGAAGATCTTACTTCATTTAGGGCCTCATTAAACACATGGTTGAGACTTATAAAAACATGTGAAGAGGTGTTAGGATATGGGTACTGAACTTCCACCCCAACTCCAAAATATGGTCGCTCAACTTCAGCAACTCCAGCAACAGCTCCAGATTGTTGTGAATCAGAGATTACAACTTGATTCTACACTAAAAGAGACTGAGATGGCCCTTGAAGAGCTGCAGAAAAAAGAGGATACGGTTGTTTACAAGGCAGTAGGAGGAATTCTCGTCCAGACGAGCAAAGATGAAATGGTTAAGGAGCTTGAAGAGAAGACCGAAACGCTGAAAATAAGGATTAAAACCCTTGAGAGGCAGGAGGAGAAGCTCAAAGAGAGGTTGATGGAGCTACAAAAGAAGGTTCAATCGATGCTGAGCCCACAGGCCGGTTAATTGGGTCACAGTTCAATCATAAATTTTTAGATTTTCGATTTGAATTCTTGATAATTCTTGATTTAATTCCCTTCATGATCCAGTTTCAACCCGAGCCTTTGCATATGCTTTTCGATCATAATCCTTTCAAAATGCCCATACACTCCTTTGGGTTCGGGTAATTTCCTGTATATTATGCCCTTACCAACCGGGTCCTCTCCTAACGAAACAAGTTCTTTAATCCTTTCTTCTCTGTTAAAAAACGTTTGTAGATATCCGTCAAGTCTCCTCAGAATCTCTTCATTTCCACGAATAACGTCTCCATGGCCTGGAACAGCAATCTCTACCCCTTCTCCAATTATCTTTTTTACTTTTTTGATTGAATTTATGAAATCATCTACATCACAATCCAGACAACCATACCAAGGTCCGAAAGAAGAGAGGTCGATGTCAGCAAGATAAAAAATCTTATCGTTAATCAGAAAGCAACAGTGGCCAGCGGAATGACCGGGAGTATGTATAACATCAATTCGAGATTTAAACTCGAGAACATCTCCATCTTGAAAAACCTCATGGACCTTGCAGAACTCGAAATTAACAAATATCTTAACTAATTCACCAAGACCATACCTCTTCTTGAACTCCTCAAAATTTTCAACCCCCTCTGCATCTAGCTCATGGGCAAAGACCTCGTCTGCAATGCAATTTTTTGCTATGTGATCCTCATGCCAATGGGAGTTAACGATCGTTTCTACCTTAAACCCTTGGAGATTTTTGCCAGCTCCACTGTCCAAAAGACAGGAATCCTTTATGAGGATGCAATTGCTAAAAGGATAACGCCCACGGTTTTCTCCCTCAACAAGATAAATATTTTTATCAAGTTTGCTGACTTCCACATAAAAGCCTATGGGCATCTCTTTATTATTTTTTGCTATCTAGGTAAGCAGGATCTTACGATCTGTAAACCTACCAAGGATTAGATAATTCTTCCGGTAATTCTTCCGGTAATTCTTCCGGTAATTCTTCCGGTAATTCTTCCGGAATTAAATATCCGAGACTAGACTCATCTTTTTCAAACACATTGAGAAAAAACTTTCTGTATGGTGATGGAGAGATTTCCAGCCTTATATCTTTCTTCAGCCTGTAGTATTTTTTCTCTTTCCTTCAATCTGTGTTCAACCAGTCCTGAACTTTCCAAAATATCGAGATGATATTTTACAGTCTTTCCATCAATTCTCAGCTCCTCTACGATCCCTGTGACACACCTCTCACCTCTAGATAACATCTTCAATATCTAAAGCCTTTTCTTTGAACCCAGCATTTCAATCATTTATATATAAAATTCCTAAGAAAATTTATATAGTTTTGCTATCCATTCGAGGCATGGCACATCTTCCAATATTGCGAGACAAAAAAAGAGTTATAGAAACAGGGGAATTCGAATTTGAGACTTACGTATCAAAAAAAGAGCTTATAAATTTCCTAAAAAACCTGATAGAACAGATGGAACATGGAAACGAAGTAACTATAAGTTCTGATGAATGGGAAATAAATTTCAATTTCACAGAGCCGGTTGAGGTGGAGATAGAACTCAACAGCGATGAGAGGAAACTTGAAATCGAGATCGAATTTAGACAACGATCAAAAATTCAGAGTGGATAGGAATTACAATTAACTAATAAAGTCGTTAAATCGAAATTAACAAAAACCAATTTCTTTCTCCTTAGTTTAACAAAAAAACAACTTTCAAAAAGAGTGCTCGTTATCTGCCAATTGAAAGGTAAAGGTTTTAATAGATACTAAAAAATAAGGAAAAGGTTAAATAAACTCCTCCAACCCAAGTGAAAAATGTATGAAATTTGATGTTATCATTGTTGGAGCTGGGCCAGGAGGGATGTTCGCGGCCCATAAACTGGCAGGAAAGCTCAAGGTTGCTGTTTTTGAGATGGGAAGGGATATAAATAAAAGAAGATGTCCAATAGATTTGTCTGAGGCTTTCTGTATGAAATGTGAGCCATGTAACATAACTTCAGGTGTTGGAGGAGCTGGAGGACTTTCAGATGGAAAACTTAATTTCGTAAAACCCGAGTATCCTTCGAGCTTCACGGTTGGTGGAGACTTCTTGGGGCTTATCGATCAGAATTATCTTTTGGAGAAGATGAATGAAGTAGACTCAATTTTTTTAGAAAATGGAGCTCCTGATGAAGTTTATGGAATGGACAATGGAAAACTGGATGAATTTCTCAAAAAAGCTAATGCAGCTGGAATAGAGTTCGTTCCACTCAAGCAAAGGCATGTCGGCAGTGATGAACTTCCAAAGGTGATAAAAAACATTGAAAACTATTTGATTGGAAATGGAGTTAAGATCTTTCCAAAAACATCGGTTGTGGATATCAACCCAGTTGAGAAAAAAATCGTAACGTCAAAGGGAAAGGAGTATAAGTATGATAAACTGATCGTTGGGGTTGGAAGGTGGGGGGCGGAATGGCTTGAAAAATGGACTGAAAAGTACGAGCTTGCAGTCAGCAAGGACTCCGAGGCTAGAGCAATAGATGTTGGAGTTAGGGTTGAGGTTCCAGCATCGATAATGGAGGAGATTACATCGGTTATTTACGATCCAAAGCTTAAAGTTGTGACGAAGAAGTATGACGACTACCTCAGGACTTTCTGCACCTGTCCATGGGGATGGGTGATAAGAGAAGACTATGGAGATTTCTGTTTAGTTAATGGACACAGTAAAGCAAAGGAGAGATCGAACAATACAAATTTTGCCCTTCTTGGCCACTACAAATTTACAGAACCTTTCGAACACCCAAATGAGTGGGGAAGAGATCTCGCAAGGATTACTACGAAGCTTGGTGGTGGGAATCCAATTGTCCAGAGGTTAAAGGATCTTAGGCTTGGAAGGAGGAGCACAGAGAACAGAATAAAGAGCAATATTCTCGTGAGACCAACACTTGAGAAGGCAATTCCCGGAGATATAAGCCTTGCTTATCCAGGAAGGGTCGTTACCGATATATTAGATGCTTTAGAACAGCTGGATCGTGTAATTCCAGGTGTTGCGGATGATTCAACCCTGATCTATGCACCAGAAATAAAATTCTATTCTTTAAAATTGAAGGTTGATAAGAACATGAGAACGAACATAAAACACGTTTACGCAATTGGAGACGGAGCTGGAATTAGTAGAGGGATTGTTGGAGCTGCTGTGACTGGATTAATAGCAGCAGAGAGCATACTGGGGGATTTTAAGAAAAATTAGTTGAATGGGATTCTGGGTGGTTGAAATGATGGAGAAAGCGAAAAAGATAGCAGGAGAATATGAAGATGTCACAATAGGTATCTTTGGTTCTCATTCAGCAAAGGAGACAGGAATTTCTGCCAAAAGTTTCGGTCTAAAAACGGTTATAATAGTTCAGAAAGGGAGGGAGAAACTCTATACAAATTTTAACAGACACCTCTATGACGAAATTCTTCTCTTAGATTCCTTTAAAGATCTTTTGAATAAAGAGATTCAGGAGAAACTTGTGGAGATGAACACGATATTCATTCCTAATAGGAGTTTTGCCGTTTATGTGGGATACGATGGAATTGAGAAGGAATTTCTTGTTCCGATATACGGTAACCGATTCATGCTTAGGGCTGAAGAGAGAAATTTTGAGAGAGGGCAGTATTATCTTCTAAAGAAGGCTGGATTGAGATTTCCGATAGAATTTTCCTCCCCTGAAGAGATCGACAGGCTCGTTGTTGTAAAGGTTCAGCAGGCCAAAAACCCGCTTGAGAGGGCATTCTTCTACGCTTCATCTCCAGAAGATTACTACAAACAGGCAGAAGAACTTCTCAAAGCCGGTGTTATCAACAAAGAAGGATTAAAAAAGGCCAGAATCGAGGAATACATTCTGGGAGCGAGATTCAATGCGAATTTCCACAGTTATGCTTTAAAGGATGTTTTTGGAAATTTCGATTTTGTAGGATTTTCCGATAGGAGGCAGGTAAACCTTCAGGGCTTCCTGAATCTTCCCGCAAAGGATCAGCTAAAAATCGATGTGCCAGTTAGGAACGAAGAGATCGGCCATTTTGGTGTTACGATGAGAGAGAGCAAGCAGCAGATGATCTACGAATATGCCGAGAGGTTCATCGAAACTTGCAAAGAAGAATATCCTCCAGGACTGATCGGCCTCTTCGGTCTGCAAGGGGCAATAGCTTACGATGTTAACGACAAACTCGACTTCTTCGTCTTCGATGTTTCTCCAAGAGTGCCAGGAGATCCTGCTATCGGTCCAACCTCCCCTGAGATGAGAAATCTAAAGCTGAAACATGGTATAAATATCGAAGACCCTCTAGATCTCTCGATGATGGAGATAGCGAAGGCGAAAGAGTTGGGAAGGCTGGATGAGATTGTAACCTGAGGTCATAACCTGAAAGTAGTACAATGATAAATCAAGAGTAATATATACATATATACAACAATTAAACAAGACTTTAAGAAAAAAGCAAGGAAAGTCAGATAAAAATCACCAAATCATTCAACAAGAACAGCGTTAATCACGCCTTCCTGAGATGGACGATTGGTAACCCTGGCATTTCCGATGGATGTTTCGATAATAGCTCCTTTCGTTATAACATTCTTCCTCACATAATGGACATGGGCCTTATTTTCAATGACATTCTTGATTTCAGCCTTGACAACTTTGTTTTGTTTTGGATCGTAGACGTTAGCGAATTTATCCATGACAAGCTTTATTTTAATGTTTCCCCCCCTGCCTCGCTCTTTCTTAATCTTTCTATCCCCTATCAGGGTTTCAACTTGCGGTCTCCCAAGCTCATACTTCCTTTTCTTCCTTGCACTCCTTATCAGCTTCCCTGTGAATGTTCTTCTACTTCTTCCCTGCCAAACCATCTGAACCACCTAGCCTGGCAAATTCCCCAACTCTACTTAAATATTTTTCTTATGTTAAAGGTTTGATGAGTCAGGAGTCAAAGATTTGATGAGTCAGGATTGTTTTTCTAATTTAACATGATCGAACTAAACTACCCCAGCTTCTTCAAGCAGCTTTTCATTTTCCAGAATTTCAAGTCCACCGTCAGCCTTTATTTTCTTGTCGATTCCTAAAAGAACAATCCTTTCTGCAATTCTCGGAACTATCTCAAGTTCATGAGTTGCTGTTATAATCGTCGACTTGCTTTTCTCTATTATCCCTAGAATCTTTCTCCTGGTTTTCCCATCAACATTAGCAGTGGGCTCATCGAGGAAAAGAATTCTGGGCTCAAGCATTATCGAGCAAACTATAGATATTTTTTTCTTCTCACCACCACTCAGCCTGAAAGGTGGCTTCTCTAAAATCCCCTCAATCTCGAATTTTTTTGCAAATTTTTCGGCAATTTCAATCGCTTCGTCGAAAGGGATGCCTAACTGGGCGGGAGTATAAAGCAACTCTTCCTTAACTGTTGGATTGAACAGGAAATCATCAGGGTTTTGAAACACCACACCGATATTTCTCCTCAAAAATTCAACATTTTTTTTGTTAGGTTTATATCCTAAAATCTCTACATCGCCGGTTGAGGGGGAGATAAGGCCGGATAAGAGCATTATAAGGGTTGACTTCCCGCTACCATTTGGGCCTAGTAGTACGACTCTCTCTCCATCTTCAATTTGCAAACTAATCTTCTCGATGCCAACCGTTCCATCGGGATATGTGTATGAGATATCCTTAGCTACTATCGCTTTCAGACGTGAACCTCCCAGATAAACCACCAGACAAATCCAGAGACGAAGGTGATAAAAAATGCTTCGATGGGTCTGAACTTTAGTGGGAAGGTATATGGCTTATGCCTAAATCCTCCTCTAGAGAGCGAAGAGAGATAAACCCTCTCCGATCTTTCCAGAATCCTTATGAAGAGGACTCCAAGAGCATTGCCTCCATTTTTCCATACTTCAGAGAAGCTTAGTCTTTTCACTCTTCTACTTTCCCTAGCAAGGAGAATCCTGAGCATTTCTGAGAAGGTCAGAGTTATGTACCTATAGGTTAAAACCAAAACGGAGATAAATGATTCTGGAACCCTAAAGAACCTTAACGTTGAAATGATTTCAGAAAAAGGGGTTGTAAGGATTACCAAACTTAGAATGGAAACTGCGATGAAAACTCTCATCGAGAAGATCAACGCATAAATGAGTCCACTTTCAGAGAAGCCTATCCCCCACCCCTCAAAAAAGAATGCTTTTGGAAGTACAACGATAAAGGAAAAAAGAGGAAAAAGCCAAACCCGCGAAAGGAAGAGTTTAGGTTCAATTTTTGACGAAAGTATAAAGAAAGCAATCAGAAAAAACATGGGAGATAACTTGAGTGGATCAAATGTGGAGAGAGGAAGAATTAAAAGTACCAACATCCCCGGAATCTTAAACCTTGCATCGAGTTTTTGGAGAAAACCATCTCTATATACAATCTTCTCAGTCGCGAAAAAATTATGGAAGAAGTTTGTTGCTTCCTTCAAGCTTTTGTCTATTAGATCCATTTCCACTCCCTTGTCTTTTTCTCATCCCCCATCTTTTGAGATTGCTTTTGCCACACCAAATGTTACCCCCATGGTTATCAGAGTTCCAATTACTGCAGAGATGAGAGTCCCAGAGAACATATCCAACCCAGGAACAGAATAATCAGGTAATATGCCTTCATAAATTGGATTTTCTTCTACACCAAGCCTTTCTGCAATGTTTTCAAGGGGTTCTGAATACCCTACAAGCTCGGCTGCGTATGCAAAGAGGGGTGAGAGGATTATTAGAACTCCAAGAACGAACCAGAATTTTCTCGAGAACATACTATCACCC
This sequence comes from Archaeoglobus sp. JdFR-27, assembly GCA_002011235.1. Classification (GTDB taxonomy): domain Archaea; phylum Halobacteriota; class Archaeoglobi; order Archaeoglobales; family Archaeoglobaceae; genus Archaeoglobus_A. The sequence goes on from MTMO01000055.1 coordinate 36,819, forward strand.
GGAAACCGTTTTTTGTAGTATGTCAGGCCTCGAAGAGGCTATATACCCAACAACTCCAGCCGTTACGAATCCTTCAACAATCCCAAGCAATCCATGCCAGATTCCCATTACCGGAACCGTCACAGCAATAGAGTAATCAAAGGAACTTGAAAGACCAATCTCCAATCCAGCGAAGATTGCTGCAAAGGTTATTCCAATCCAACCAGCGATCGCTGAGGCAAGAAAAATACCTCTTTTCTCTAACAACTTATATGTGTAGTACCCAACAAAGACGTTTACAACTCCCATGTTCCATATGTTTGCCCCTAAGGCTGTTATTCCCCCATCAGCAAAGACAAGGGACTGTATAACAAGAACGGATGCCATAGCAATGCAGCCAGCAAATGGCCCAAGAATTATTCCAGCCAAGGCTCCACCAACAAAATGTGCTGAAGTTCCTCCTGGGATTGGCCAGTTAAGCATTTGGGCAGCGAAGATGGATGCAGCAACCATCCCAACAACAGGAGCTTTCTTATCATTCAGCTCTTTTCTTGCTTTAACAATAGAAATTACGACTACGATTCCAGTTAGGATATAAAATATCAGTGCAATATCCAAGTCGAGGAACCCATCAGGTATGTGCAAGTTTCCACCCCCATAACATCTTTCGTAACATCTTTATGACTTTGAGTGATACTTGTTAATAAAATTTTTCATTTACTGAATAAGTTTTTTGCTGAATAGTTGTCTTTTTTCCGAAATTACTGCCCACTTCAACAAACACATGTGTGAAACTTGATGAAAAAGTGATAAGGTGGACGATCAGAGAGAAGAAGGAGACACCAACAAATGAGATAGCGGAAATCGAGAATATACTCCAAGAATACACTTATGAAAGATACACTATGAAAGGGAGCATTCTATAAGTTTATAGCATACTGACTGGTTCTATTACAATTGAGGGCCATATTTTCTCAATTTTCAAGCAATTTTCCCAAATTCACATAAAAATCGATTTCAGCTAACTTCAGAGTTTTTATTCCGAGATTGCCTTAACCCCATTCTTTTCCAACAAAACAACCGTTTTACCATCGCCCTCGATCTGCCTACCCGAAAAAGAGCCATCGTAGATTTGCCCGCAACCGCAAGATGAGCTTCCCTATTTCATAATTACCTCTTTAACACCAAACAACTCCACCAGCTTCAAAACCTGTTGTGCTCCTCTTTCAAGATGGGCAGTAACATCTTTCCCGGAAATTGTGATTGCTCATCCTTCTCTTAGCTCTATAGACCCCCTATAGATTGGTAAACCGCCAAGCTGCTCTGGACAAACAGGATCTGAGTTTATCTTTTGCCAGCTCGACAATCTTTTCATTAAGACTGCTTTTACCATCGTATCTGCATTCTATTCCAAGCAAGCAAGCGCTACAAAACCTCGTAATCCAGATTTGAGCTCATTTGAGTTAAAATTTGCTAATTTTTGCTTAAGTTTATTCTCGGATATTATCCATTGTGATCCCCTGATATAGAGGTAGTAAATTTAAAAATATAATAATTTGAATAATTTGAATAGAAAATAAATCCAAGATTAGAGACCAGAAGTGGAATTTTATTATTATTTTCGACGAGCCCAGTAAAGATGTGATCATTAAGATACTGGGAGTTTAAAAGAAAGTATGGGTTGAGAAATCCTATCTTACGGTCTTCATTTAGGAATAGGAAGATACAACCACGATTTTAGAAATTCAGAAATACCAAGTTTTCGGAAGTTTAAGCTTTCTAAGAGAGAGAAAACCACATCCATCGAAGCCACCAATAAAAACAAGAAAATCCTCCAGAGCTCTTTTGTGTTCGATGTTACCATCCAACGGGGTTCTGATATTTTTAAGATCGCCTTCATTCACAATTTTGTTCACTTCCCTGCCAAAGGTCCATATTAAATCGTCCAAAACGTCAGGAGGAATATTTGATGCTCTTGAAACCATCTCAAACACTTCTCTGGTTGCATTTCTAAGATATTCAACCTCTTTTTCATTCAGCTGCTCCTTTCTTGCAATTTTCCCTTGCAGTGCATATGCCTCAACAAGCCCAGTTCTCAGCGCTACCTCCATCAGGATGTTATCAACCGGAAAGCTGAGATTTTCGATATCAGCAGGCTCAAAATAACCCTGTCTTCGCAAAATCTTGACCAGAAGATAGCTTTTCTTCGTCAACGGGTCTTTGTAAGCCTGAAATTTTCTCAGTTGCTGGAGAACCCCTATTTTATCCGATCTGAGAAGATATCCCTCCGAGGATTTCAGTAAATTTCTGAGATCGCCTTCGTAGCTATCAATCAACCTTTTTGCACAGTCCCTTAAAAGCAACGCCCTCTCGGCAGGATCTTTAATTGTGACATCGCCTACACTGAAAATCCTTGCTACGTCTTTTTCAGTAATTTTAATCATTTTCTTAGCGGTAAAAAGATCCGGCTCATTTTCTTGAGCCCTTCTCGCAAGGAAATACATCAGATCAGAGCCGTGATAAAATTTTCCTCCAACAAAGGCTTCAAACCTCTTAGGCTCGGGATGGGTTCTATGGTCTATTGCAACGAGAAAGAATACGTAATTTGAATAGATGAATTCATCATCTTCGGGAAATAGATCTGGTGAATCGAAGGAGATTGCTTTGTACCCCAATTTTTGGATGATTTTTCCCAACCGCTTTACCCTATCCTCGTTTATTTCGATGTTTACTTTGTTTACTCTATTTACTCTGTTTATTCTAACCATCCCAATCACCTTAAACCAAATTTTGTTGCTTAACTTTTTAAATTTAAGCCCTAAGCTAAAAGCAAAGGAGGGGTAAAACCAAGATGAGGTTTGAAGAGAGAACCAAAATCGCCTTAAAACTCTCGTTACTCTCAGCGTTCATAGGAGAAGTCGTCAGCGGTTCATCACCTCCTTTGGAGATAATAAACCCTTTCACATTCCTTTTTATTTGGGCATTTTATGGAAGTGGCGTTCTTCTGGTTAGAGAACTTTGGGTAAAGTGGGGAAAGAGTTTTACAAGTCTAATGCTCCTTGGAGTGGCTTATGGAATTGCTGAGGAAGGTTTAGCTGTTAAATCGTTTTTCGATCCCAATTGGATGGATCTTGGAAAATTAGCCGAGTATGGTAGATTTGCTGGAATGAACTTTGTTTGGGCCGTTTGGCTCTCAATCTTCCATGCGGTTTTCAGCATCTCAATCCCGATCTTGCTGATCCAAATTTTGTATCCGGAATATCGTGATGAGGCTCTTCTATCTCCAAAATCATTGAAAAAGGTCTTTGGGATATTTCTGTTTGTTTCTCTCTTAATATTCGCATTTCTTAACCCATATTCTCCTCCTCCAATCCAGTACCTCCTAACACTCCTACTTTCAATCTATATCGTTAGGTTGGCATCCCGATTGAAGCCCTCTTGCTCCATCCCACCACCAAAGTTCGATTTTAAATCAAAGAACTTCCAATCGAGAAGGAATTTCCTCTACGGTTTATTATTCACATTTTCTATGTTCTTTCTTTTTTTCATAATTCCTGAAACTCCTGTTCCTCCAGCAATTCCATGTATTTTAGCAATTTACCTTTTCCTCAATCTTTACAGAAGATTAGAAAGAATAAATATAGAGTTCAATGCCAAACAGACATTCACCCTGATCTTGGGTCTACTCACCCCCTTTCTTCTCTTTTTTGATATTATACTCGAAATTAATGGTATTAGAGGAATGGCTGTTGTGGGAATTGCTACATTTATCATCCTGCTTACTACTTTAAAAAGGCTTAGCAGGTCTGAGTACAGTAGATCTGATAGTAATTCTGAAGATAGTAACTCTGAAAACAAGTCAACAAAAAGATTAGGTTAGAAATGAGAAATTTATAATAAGTCCAATAACTATTTTGAATTCATGGGAAAATAATTTAGGAATTTTTAAGAAACCAAAAGAAAACTTTTGACCAAAAGGAACTTATAATTTTAAAGCAAATAACAAATATGGCCAGTGAGTATCTGGACTACCTTTTCGAGGATGTCATAGTCACCGAATCTAATGCCCCCAGATTCGTCCTCGATGGTGTAGAGGTAGACATCTGGAATGGAGATCTTTCCCATTATCATTCTTTAAGTGTCGCTGATTATATTAGAGAAGGTCTTCTAAGATTTGAAAAAAAGGGGATCGATCCTTTTCCAGAAATAATTGGAAAGAAACCTGAGAAGGAAATGCTTAAAAATGCTCTTATGAGTGGTTCAAACATTCTTTTTAAAGGAATGAAAGGCTACGGGAAAACCACTTTCTCAAAAAGCATAGCTAAGCTTCTACCTGAAAGGATTTTAGCCATTAAGGGCTGCAAGATAAATGATGACCCCACAAGGCCGGTTTGCTTTTCGTGCAAGAAGGCCGTTATGGAGGAAGAGAAAGTAGAGCTTACCTGGGTCGGCAGGAAATGGGTGAGGATTCTTGGCGATCCAATGATGACCACCAGGCAGCTGATAGGTGGCCTTAGTATCCAAAAAATAAGAGAAGGTTATGATATCGATTCTCCAGAGGTTTTCACTCCTGGCAGAATACTGAAGGCTCACAGGGGTATTGCTTACGTTGACGAGCTTGGAGCGATTCCATCGGCAATGCAAACTCTTCTCCATGAATTGCTTGAAGAAAAGCAGATTACCACTCCTGAAGGCGATATAATTCCGCTCAGAATAGATACGATTTTCATATCTTCCACAAATCCCGCAAACTATCGGGGAACTTCTGACATAAAGGAGCCGCTCCTTGACAGAATGGAAGAAATATTTATTGGGCCGCCAGATACTCTTGAGGAGGAGATTTTGATCGGATTACGGAATATGAGGTTAAAGGAGGGGCCAGTCTTACCAGATTGGCACCTTAGAATCCTGGCAAGAACCGTAAGGCTTGCTAGAATGAATAATGGGGGCAAAGTTGCCAGCCGTATAGAGGTTGAGCCGTCTTGCAGGGCAACGATAAAGCTTTTCGATCATGTAAAAGCTTCAGCCATGAGAGCGGGGAGAGATGTTGTACTTTTCGCCGATTACGGGGAGAATTATGAGAATGTTAAACTTGGATTGAGAAGTAGGCTCGAACTTGACTATGAAGATGTGTCAAAGGATGAGGTTATTTCCGCCCTCGTAGAGGATGCGATAAATCGAACATCAATGGAGATCTATTCCCGCATTCCAAGGGATGATTTTGGGGAAATTATTGAAGAAATATCTAGTTTGGGTGTTATCGATATCGAGAGGGCCGAATTTTCAGACAAAACCTATCTATCATCTTTCATTAACAACCTATGCTCATCTACACTAGAATTTAACTCTGCATTAGAGATTCTTCTCGAGGCCCTTAGAAGGTGTACTGGGGTAATTTCCAAAATTGAGTGTGGAAAGTATGAATATGCTGGAAAGGGAGCCATCAAAGATTGAAAAGCCCGAATGTGGGCTTTGTAAGGAAGATGAAGAATTAAGCAGCGAACTCGTTTCGGAGTTGCTCTATTCTTTCTTTAATCCATATTCCAAAAAAGAAGGAAATATAAGCTCGAAAGATTACATCAAACAGAATCTTGAAAATGGCGAATCCTTAGAGAACTTCGAAACCTTAGATATGATTTTAAAGGATTTAATAGCTAATTTCGGGTACTCGAATTCTTCATGGATTGAGAGGGTCGATGAGTTTAGAAAAGCGAAACAGAAGGCATGGGAACAAATAAAAAAGGAATTGATGGAAGGTTTGATTACGCAGGAAGATCTCAGTCCGAATGATTTAATAGAGAACCTTGGAGAGGAAATCCTTGAGGATCTGATGAAAGAAGGCTATATCGAGGGCTATGAGAGGCGAAGATACAGGAAAATGATACTTTTCAGCAAACAGGCCGAAAAAATGGTCGGTGAGAAGATTATCCAGCTTGCAGTAGAGGAGTTGCCAGTCAAAAATCCAGGAGAGGAGGAGACTCCCAAAAAGAGTGTTTCCGTATTCTCAAGTTATTTCCTTACGGATTACGACCCATTTACCCATGTATTTGATAACATCGATTTGTCGGAAACACTTTTGAATTGCGCATTGAAAGACGACTTTTCTTTTGATGAGAAAAACATTATCGCAAGGGAACCTAAGCATCTCGAAAAAATAATCTACATAATGCTAATCGATGTTAGCGACTCAATGAGAGGGAAAAAATTCATTGGAGCAATAGAATCTGCAATAGGGCTAAGAGAGGCAATAAAAAGGCGAGATTCTAAAGAACTTAAGGTTATAGCCTTCAACCACAGAGCAAGAGAGGTTGATAGAGGAGAGATCCTCAATCTATATCCACAGGGGAGAACAGACATCGGTCTCGCTTTAAAAAAAGCAAGGGAAAGTATAAAGAAATCTGACGGAACCGGCATAGTATTCCTTATCACAGACGGAGAACCAACCTCGAGCTTCAATCCCTACATCTCTCCTGGAAAATGTGCTGTGAGAGAGGCAAAACTTCTCAGAAATGTCGACGCAAGGCTCTCGATTATAATGCTCGGAAGGGATGAGAGTTTCAGACGGCTTTGTGAGCATATGGCAAAAGCTTGTGGTAGATCGAGGATATTCTATTTTTCAGATCCCCTCAACTTGAAAAACTACTTTATAAAGAGTTTTATGAGGGGTTAGTCGTAGATTCAGCGATAAATAACTCAGCTATCAATCGTAATGCTCTGGTGAGACAATTATCTCCTCTTCAGTTGGAAGTCTAAAACCAAACCTCTCTTTTATAACGAGATACGCCATCTCTGGCGGTATTGCACCTATTTCAGTTATTATCAAGTCTATATATCTTCTAGGAGTTATGTCAAAGGCTGGGTTTCTCACCCTAATCCCTGCAGAAAGCAAGTCCTCTGGAGCCACCTCCCTCGGTGATCTTTCCTCTATAACCACTGTCTCGCCGGCGAGGGTTTTCGGACTGAACTTGTAGGTTTCCGCTGCAACCATGAATGGAACCTTAAATTCATTAGCGCACAAAGCTATTTGAGATGTGCCTATCTTGTTTATCAGCGCACCGTTAACCGTTATGGCATCCGCTCCAACAATAACATAATCCATTTCCCTCATGAAATATCGAACGGCTGAATCTACTATGAGCGTTACGGGAATTCCTTCGCTCTTTAATTCCCTGACGGTTATGTGGCCTTGATATCTTGGCCTTGACTCGGTTGCAAAAACCTCAATGTCTTTCCCAGCCTCATGAGCTTCCTTAATGATCGAAAGCGCAGCAGAGGAATTACAATGGGTTAAAATTGTTGCAGATTGCTTTATCCTCCTAACTCCAATTTTCCCAATCTCTCTTCTAGCAGAATCTACCCAATTGATGAATTCCAATGCTCTTTTAATCAAATCTTCTCTTTTTTCCTCAACAGTCCTGCCAGAGTACTGCATAACATAATTTATGGCGTTATAGAGACTTACAGCTGTTGGCCTGGTGTTAAGGAGCATATCTGCTGCTTCCTTTATTTTAACATCAAAATCATCGTCGATTTTCTGGGCAAATTTCAACAGAGATTCAGCAGCAAATCGAGCAATTTTTGCCGCTCCTCTAACTTCCATGTTGATTATTTTTCTTGCAGCCTCCTCTATCATTTCCATTATTATCCCTCCTTGGCAAGCATGGCCGCTCCCTTGGCCACTGCAAGTTCATCGTTTATACTAACGATTTTCGGATTGAATTCCGGCATAAGATAGTTTCCAACTTCTTTTTTGACCCTTGCAATATCAAGTCTACTTCCAATTCTCCCACCAATGATTACAGCTTCAAAATCCATGAGCATGACTGCAAAACCAATAACCCTGCAGAACTCCTTGAATCCTTTTATTTCATAAACCTTGCTCTCATCAAGCTTAAACAATTCTTTGGCTTCCTTACCTGTTTCCTTTTTTATTGCCCAGCCGCCGAAATACGCTTCAAGATGGTCTTTTCCTCCGCAAACACATTTCCTTCCTGAGCTTCCAACGACTACATGCCCTATTTCACTCGCCAAACCTCTTCCTCTATAGATCTTCCCACCTATTACAATCCCTGATCCAATTCCCGTTCCAACAGTGATGCCAAGCATATTCTCGAAACCCAATTTTTTTGAGGTATAAAAGGCAAAGCAGTTTGCATCGTTCTCCATTAACCAATCAAATTTAGGCACCCTAGGAAGATTTGGAGCCTTTACGATTTTTCCATCCCTAATCCATGCCGCAACACCAACACAACTTCTTTCTATACCATATCTTCTTTCACAATCTTTTATGATCTCAGAAATTTCTGAAATTTTATCAGATGTTTTGAAAGATTGTAGGTGCCTGAACTCTCCAGAATCTTCAAGTAAAACGATATCTATGTTAGTCCCACCTATATCGATCCCGAGAAATGGCATGGGAAGAATAGCCTACAATGTTTTAAAACGTTAACTCTTCCAACGGAAAGAATATATCTTTGCTCGAGAAATTAGAATCATGGTAAAATTGCTCAGTTTTGAAGAAGGTGTTAAGGCTGTAAAACTCGCAAGAAGAGCAATAGAGAAATATTTAAACGATAAAATCGTGCTCAAAGAGAGATATGAGGGTGTTTTTTCTGAGAAGAGAGGCGTTTTCGTAACCCTGAGAAAAGACAAGAATTTAAGAGGTTGTATTGGCTTTCCATATCCCTACAAACGGCTCGATGAGGCCATAATTGACTCTGCAATAGCCGCAGCTACCGAAGATCCAAGATTTCCTCCTGTTAAACCTAAGGAGATGGATGAAATAACCGTTGAGGTTACCGTTCTCACACCTCCAGAAAAGATTGAGGCAAAACTTGAAGAGTTGCCTGAACATGTTGAGATAGGAAGGCATGGGCTAATTGTTAGAAGGGGGGCTTTTTCAGGTCTTCTCCTCCCCCAGGTTGCAATTGAGTACAACTTCGATGCAGAAGAATTTCTTTCCCAGACATGTATGAAAGCTGGACTACCTCCGGATTGCTGGTTGATGGAGGGGACGGAAGTGTACAAGTATGAAGGGCAGATCTTTGAGGAGAGGGAACCAAGAGGAGAGATAGTAGAGTTAGATGCTAAATCATACTGTTAAAGGGAGGGAAGCAGATATGAGGAATTTTGGCGAGTTCTGGAAATTTTATGGCATAAAGAAAATTATAAATAATTTCCGCAATACTTCTCACAAACGGTGATGCTCAATGGTAGATGTAATTTTGAACGGAGAAATTTTGAAGATGGTCTCAAAAGCGATGGTGTCCCTTGTCAGCGAAGCAAGATTTCACTTCAAGGAGGAGGGTTTGCATTCAAGGGCAGTTGACCCAGCAAATGTCGCGATGGTTATAGTAGATGTCCCAACATCCTCTTTCGAATCCTATAATGTTGATGGTGAGTTCATTGCTGGGGTTGATGTAAACCGAATTTTCGATATCTCGAAATCGATAAAGAGTGACGAGATAGTTGAGCTTACCGTTGTTGATGAGACCTCTCTCGTAATCAAATTCGGAAGTGTGAGGTATTCAGTCTCACTCATCGATCCCTCAGCGATCAGAAAGGAGCCAAGGGTTCCACAGATAGATCTTCCCGCAAAGATAGTCATGGATGCCGGAGAGTTCAGGAAGGCCATTATGGCGGCCGACAAAATAAGCGATCACGTTGTCTTCAGAACTAATAGCGAAGGATTCTTTATTGAGGCGGAGGGAGATGTCGACAAAATAACCTTCCACCTAACAGAGGCTGAACTCGCGGAATTCAATGGAATGGAAGCAAGGAGTATGTTTTCCCTTGAATACCTAAAAGAGTTCGTAAAAATCGCCTCTCCTGGAGATGTGTTAACGATAAGACTCGGAAACGATTATCCTGGAAGGATGCTTTTCGAAGTGGCTGCGGGGAAGGTTAAGGTAGAGTATATTCTTGCTCCAAGGATTGAGGCTGAATAAAATTTCTTTCACCTTTATGCCCGTTCTCACAGCAAAGAAGAAACCATATCTGCCTTTCTTTCCCTTAATAATAAAGTACCCTTTTCTCAAAATAACAGGGATGTTCTTAGAACACGAATTCGGTAGTATTGAAAACATGTTCAATGCTGCGAAAAGAAACTATGTTGTGGCTGAAGGGGTTGAAAGGGGTAAGAAGATTGTAAAATCGATTGTGGAAGGAACTGAAATTACGTTTAAAGACATAATTGAGGATTTTTCTTGTTTTGATTGTGAAATTGGGTGTTATAAAAAATGTGAGATTGGGTTTTTAAGTCACGAATGCTTTTCATGTAGCGAATGTTTTAGGAACTGTTCATTTGAGTCGGAGACCGAATTTTACCTTAAAAGAAAGAAAGATGCGATTATTTCTGCGATAGGCTATCTATATTCACGGATTCTATCTTCTAACCTCGAAGATTGGGTTTTAAGGAAGTATGCTGTTAAAGAATCAGAGAGGTACGCCAGAATTTTCTTTTCAGAAGGAATTGGCGTATTAAAGTTAATTTCCTCAGATCTTGGTGTAAAGGTAAGGTATTCTAAAGATTTTAAGGTTCATGTTTCCTCCTACCTAAAGGTTGCTGTTAAGATTAAAGCTCCTACTTGGAGATTGCTGAACAGGAGATTGAAGAGAGGTTACATACCCTTAAGCAAGAGAGATTTTTTAAGGGTTCTTGAGGAACATCTCAGGAATAAACTGTCTCAGAGAGAAGATTACACCTCCATACTCAAATTTGACTTTATAAAAGAGGATATTGGGGAGTTTAAAGTTATTGCTGAGAGAAAAAGGGAAAAATTACCAAAAATCAGCTTTGAAAGAATTGAGGTTTCAGATTTTCCACCTTGCATGCGAAAGATTCTTTCAGATCTTCAAGCGGGTGTGAATATCCCCCATACGGCAAGATTTGCCATAACATCCTTCCTCCTCAACCTCGGGATGGATATTAAGGAGATTATCGATCTTTATAAAACAGCTCCAGACTTCGATGAGGATAAAACGAGGTATCAGGTTGAGCATATCGCTGGGGCAAAGGGAACCGAATACGAGACTCCTTCATGCGAAACTATGAAAACGTATCACAACTGCTTTTACGACGAGTCATGCAAAGGAATTTACCACCCAATTCAGTATTACTCTGAAAAGATTAAGAAGAATAGAGGTTGGGTAAAAAGCAAGAAGGCAGAGAGACAAGGGAAGTGAAGGAGTTGAAGGTAGTAGAGGAGAGACTAAAGGGAAATGAGGGAGAGATCAAGCTGATTCCAGAAAATCTGGATGATATTTGGCATTTGAGACATATAATCGAACCTGGAGACGTTGTGTTTGCCCTCACAAAGAGGATAAGCGAGAGCAGCGATAAGTTAAGGAGTGACAAGGAAAAGATCACTGTTAGGCTTGGAATCAGGGTTGAGAAAGTTGAATTCCATAGATTTGCGAATAGGCTAAGGGTTTCAGGATTGATAGTTGCAGGAGTTGAGGATTCTGGACATCACACATTGAACATCTCCGTTGGGACAGAGGTTAGTGTCATAAAGGAGTGTTGGAAGGATGAGCAGCTTGATAGAATTAAGAGGGCGATAGAGGCATCAAAGAGGCCTGAAGTTGTTATCGTGGTGATAGAAGAGGGTGAGGCAACCATAGGGGTTTTGAGGGAGTGGGGAGTTGAGGAGGTTGCAAGCATAACGAGAAGCTATGGAAAGGGGATGGGAGATTACCGAAAAGAGTTTTTTGGAGAGATCTTATCCACCTTAAAAAACCTTGATTTTAGATATGCAGTTATTGCTGGCCCTGGGTTTACAAAGGAGGATTTCATAAAGTTCGTGAGAGAAAGAGAAGCTGAGCTGTCAAAGAAGCTGATTAAAGCGGATGTGTCCTCTACGGGCAGACGAGGGTTTGTTGAAGTTTTGAGGAGAGGGGTTGTAACTAGGATTGTCGGGGAGCTAAGACTTGCTGAAGAGGCAGAATACATCGAGAGGCTTCTCGGCGAGATAGCAAAGAATGGCAACGTAGCTTATGGACTGAATGAGGTTGAGAAAGCACTGAATTATGGAGCAATAGATGTGTTGCTAATAACGGATGAGTTTTTGATGGAAGAAAGAGAGAAATGGGATGTAGACTCTTTACTTGAAGATGTTGAAAAAGGGAACGGGAAAGTTGTAATAATGAGCTCAGAATTCGAGCCAGGAAGACAGTTAAACTCTTTGGGTGGTATTGCAGCCCTCTTAAGATTTCCCATAGCCTAAGGGATGGTATCTTATGCCATCCCAAGATTAAACTTAATACCTTAATACCTTATTACCTTATTACGCTTTTTCCACCACAAACAACGTAGCTTCCAGCTTTAATTCCGTAATACTTGTTCTTCTCTTTCAAAGGAATTAAGATTTCATTTTCAGCATCTTCAATCCCCTTTATTCTTCTTACCGAAGTAATGCTGAAATTTTTCAACTTCACCGCAAGTATTTCGCCATCTTCAGTTTCCTCACAATCTTTGTCATACAGAATGACTTCCATCAGATTATAGCAGCCGTTCTCCTTTTCTACAAAAATTTCCCCATACAAAAGTTCTTGCAGAATTGAACTGAAAAAATACCAGTCCTCTTCGACGAGTCTCTGCCTTGGAAATCTGCTTAAAGCGATGATAACATCCTCTGCAAATTTCTTATCATGTATCAACCAGCAATCCATGCAACTCCAAACGAATTTGCCTTCAGATGTAAGCTTAATTTCACCACTCATGTTGTAGTTAAGGCAAGGGTAGAAGGGGCAGTAGCAGAAGGTGCAATCCTGGCCGGAGAAATGGCAAGGATAGTACTTGCATTCAAAAGATGGGCCATATACACCTTCAAAAGCTGAAAAGAGATCTATGAGGGTTTTTTCCCTGAGGCTTTCTATTTCACCTACTTCTCCCCTTTCATCCATTTTTCATCCCCTCAATTTAGCCTCAGCATAGCAACCATGTCTCCTACCTCAACACCTATAGACTTTGCCACCGGCTCGCACTTTGCAGTAAGCAGAAATGCAATTGGCAGATCTGATTCTGAAAGGCATTCGTAGTTCGCCATTCCTTTAGCAATAACTATATCTGCCTCATAGATTCTTTTCCTAGTCACCTCCGGAAGTTCTGATTCGATTATTCCTATTGCTCCCTTGCCATTCGTTAGAATTTCATCAGCAACCTCGTCAATCCCGGCAAATATCGCATCCTCGTAGGTTGCATCACTAATTATCGGTTTACCTCTCACAACCACAGTAAGCCTTTCGCAGGCTTTCTTGATTTCTTCCATGAAGAGTCGATCCACAACGATTTCTCCGGAGTTGTCAGTTAGGTAAACAACTTTCCCCTTACACTTTTGTTTTATCACATCAAGGTTATCGATCTTCAAGTTTTCATTAAACTTCTCTCGAAAGTAATCAAAAAAAGTAGAATCCTTTACCTCGTGGCCCATTACTCCATAATCAAAGGTGTTTGCGATAATAGATGCTTTGGCAGCGGCTTTAAATTTATCTTCACTCTCCTCAATCAGCTTTTTGATTTCAGACAAATACTCTTTCGTTATCCTGTTAGCGTAATCTTTCAGCCCTTTGTAAGGATCTTCATCTTCAAGAGCCTCGTAAACTTTGCGGTGCATCCTAGTAGCTATCATCGCATTTATCCCTTTTTTTGGATATTCATCTGCCAATATCTTCAATGCCTCCTCAATTGCCTTGTCGATCTTTTCCTGATTATCAGTTGACAGCCTGGCCTCCATATAAACCCTGTTGAGAAGGCATGATGGACATCTCGGCGAGATTCTCATTGCTGCACATATAAAGGGAGCAGATAATAACTTTTCCTTTTTTGATTAGAGTTTTTGATTAGAGTTTTTAATCAACTCGTATTTCTAAAGGAGAAGAGAGTAAGCTATCCTTTAAAAGCTTTTCAAAAAATTTCTCATCCCTTAAAACTGCTCTGGCAGCCGAGACAAGTTTCGCTCCGCTTTCAAGCATCTTTTTAGCTGAATAAACATCGATGACAGAATTATTACCTATTGTTAAGATTTCCTTTGAGACTTCATTAATGAGTTCAAAGTCCGCATTACCACCTAGTATCATGGCATCAACGTGGAGCATGAGACATCCCGCCTCTTTCAACTCTCTAGTAAGTTCACAATAGTCTAAAGGAAGTCCACCTCTTATCTTTACACACGTTGGGCAGATCTTAGATGTTTTTTTAACGATTGATATCAGTCTGGGACGTTCTTTTAGCAGTTCCTGTCCGCATCCTATTTCCACAAACTCAGGCTGTCTGCAGTGGGCATTGATTTCGATTATTCCTCCATATTCGCTAACAAGCTTTGCTGTTTTCAAGTAACCTTTTTCGCTTGCAGATCTCACATTTACAGCGAAAACTCCATCGTATGCCTTAATCAACCCTTCAATCTCAGTTTTTACCCCTTTAAGCGGATCTTCAAAGATGAACTCTCTTCTACCCCTTTTTACAGCTTTCTTTGAGGCTTCCATAGATTCTTCATCCACACTAAATCCCCCAAGAATAACCATGCCAGCCGGAAATTTCGAGCAGAACTTGTGATCGTTAATCCCAGCCATCGCAGAGAGGACGAGTCTATTTCTGAATTTTACCATTTTCATAGCTAATTTCCAAATTTACGCCTCAATTTTCAATCCTTCAATCAATGCTCTCGAATCTTAGCTCCGATAGTCTAAGCCTACCATCGAAGACCCTCGAAGCGCTCCCAGCCATGTAAGCAATTTTGCCATTGAATTCGACGATTAGACCTCCACCTTTCGTGACAACTCTCACAGGTTCCCTAACCAATCCCAGTTGTACCGAGACAAAAGCAGCAGCAACGCTTCCAGTTCCACAGCTGAGTGTTTCCTCCTCCACACCCCTCTCATACGTTCTTATCTTTATCTCGTTCGTTGATAGCAGACTAACAAAATTAACATTCGTACCCTCTGGAAAAATCTCATTGTACCTAATTTTCCTTGCAATAGGAACAATATCGAGATTCTCCAGCTCTTTTTCATCAACAAAGATTACCACATGTGGTACTCCGGAGTTTACCGCGTAGATTTCAAACTCCCTTCCATTCACATCAAATTTATCCCCCCATAATTGATGCACACCTACCGCAGGAATTTCTTCAGCTGAGGTTTTAACCTCTCCCATGTTAACCTTAACCATATAACTTTCCGCTTTTTCGACCCAGAGTTCTAATACCCCTACAACAGTTTCGACTCTGATCTTTCCAGGCTTCGCATATCCTTCCTCAACCAGATATCGGGAGAAGCACCTTATACCATTCCCGCACATCGCAGCCTCGCTTCCATCGCTGTTAAAGTATCTGAACTTGGCATCCGCTATACTGGATTTCTGAACGAACAGGGCCCCATCTGCTCCAACACCAAATCTCCTATCACATACAGCCTTAACAAATTCTGGTTTTTTCTTTTCTGGTACCAATTCACCGTCAAATTCATCGAAAAGGATGAAATCATTTCCATTGCCGTGCATTTTTGCGAACTCGATGGAATCGGCCAAGCTAACCACCTCAACTAAATCATTTCAACAATTCATAGATTTTTTTTGCTTCCTTTTTAGGATCTTTAGCCAGGTAAATGCTCCTTCCAACGATGATATAATCCACCAATTCTTTAATATCTTCAATCCTACCCCCTTGCACTCCAACACCTGGGCAGATGACTTTCAGATCTCCAACAATTTCTCTCAGCTCTCTAACCCTTTCTGGCCTTGTTGCAGGAGCGATTATGCCGTCACAGCCTATATCCTTTGCAAGCACAGCAATAGAGTTCGACACCTTTTGGAGGAACTCCACCCCACCAGGACTTGAAAGTTCTGTAACAACATAGACCTCACCGCCATATTCTCCTGCAACATCCTTTACTGCCCTCAATGTATCGCTTCCAGCAAAACCATGGCATATAACGGCAAAAGCTCCATTCTCAAAGGCCATTCTTGAAATAAGAGAGCTCGTATATGGAATATCAGAAATTTTAAAGTCGGCAATTACCTTTTTGAACTTGGAAAGTTTCTTTATTACATCCACCCCTGCAGAAAGAACCAATGGATAGTTTACCTTTATAAGATTGATCCATTCTGCAGTCTTCTCCGCAATCTCAAAAGCCTTTTTTTCATCCATCACATCGAGAGCTAAAATCAAACCCACCATACGAATCTCCTTATTTCTTAATACCTAAAATCAAACATATTTCGAATAAATCGTCGGGAAGAGTTGTGGATTTCCTGGAATGGAGAGAGCTGCGTTGTACTCCTCCATGAAGTTCGGATCCGTGCTAAGATCGAAATACGTCATGATCTTTGCTATCTTCTCCGTTAACTTTCTTTTGCTTTCGGAGGTTAGAGCAATATATGCTCCTGCAAGTGCTCCGTTTCCTATCTGAAGGACTTCTGCATTGGGAAATTCTGGGAAAAGGCCAATCGTAAAGGAGTTTTCAATATCAATGTAGTAGCCAAACGCCCCAGCGATGTAAAACCTCATGATGTCTTCTATGTCCAATCCCGCTTTTTTCAGCAAAACACTCATACCAGCACAAACGGCAGCCTTGGACATTACCAAGGTGTCTATATCCTTCTGTGTGAAAACGATGTCCTTACCAGTTGATGTTTTCTCCGCTTCGACGACCAAGTATTCCTTACCATCGTCCCCCTCTCTGACCCTTGGATTTTTCTGAAGACTTCCTGTAAAGTCCACAATTCCGTTTTTGAAGAGTTCTGCTAAAAGATCAATAAGCCCACTACCGCAGATGCTTGCAGGCTTTACATTCCCGATTACCGTGTACTCTGGTTCTTCATTTGGATCATTTATTTTAACGTGATCGATCGCTCCTTCTACCGCTCTGCTCCCGTTCTTTATCTCGTATCCTTCGAAAGCTGGGCCTGAGGCGACGGATGTTGAGATGAACCATCCTTCACTCCCTATGACGATCTCACCATTCGTTCCCAGATCGACCATAAGGGATATCTCGTTGGAATTTGCGATGCCTGACGTCAGGATGTCCCCAACGATGTCTCCTCCCACATATTTCCCCACAGGTGGAAGTCCAAAAACGTTTGCATTAGGATGTACACTCAACCCTAGATCCTTTGCCCCTGCAACAAAGGGTTTTCTCTCCAGTTTTGGTTCTGATGTTTCAAAGAGATATTCTACATCCCTTTTGAAGAAAAAGTGAGTCATTAAAGTGTTACCTGAGATCGCTACGTCGTATATCTTCTCTGAAGGAAAATCACCCATTATCTTACCTATCAGCTTGTTAAGAGTGGATATAATCGATTTCTGGAGTATATTCAATCCATCTTTTCTGCTTCTAGCAAATTCGACCCTCGAAAGGACCTCCTCACCGTATATTATCTGGCCATTGTAGTCAGAGGTTACATCTACAATCCTGCCATCTCTCAGATCGATTAGAGATACTACGACAGTTGTTGTCCCAACATCAACTGCAATTCCAAAAACTTCGTCTCTTGTATCCCCTTCTTCAACCTCCATCACCTCATTATTCCTCAAAACAAGAGTTAAATCTCCTTCTTCAATCTCAGGATTAAAGATGAGTTTATACCCCTTCTGAGATACGATTTCAGGAAGAAATGCATCTTCATAAAATTCCTTTCTCACCAATGGCTTTAAGTCCTTCTCCTTCACTATAAACTCTGCGAGAATTTGCTGCTTCTCTAACCTAGATTCTACAGGAATGAAAACCTGAACATCGGTAAGAATTCGTGATTGACAGGCAAGTATCGCATTTTCACCTTTTTTTATGAATTTCTCATGGGGTTCTGGATTCTTTTCAACTTCTCCCTTTTCAAGCACCACCTTACACTTTCCACAACTTCCTTTTCCGCCACAAATGCTTCTTATACCTTCTCCAGCCTCTTGGGCAGCCCCTAGAATTGTAGAATATTTTTTAACCTTCAACCTTTTACCAGAGGGGAGAAAAGTAACGTTCACATTTACAGCATCCTGTGAATCTCCAGAGTGTTCAGAACTATCACTTTGTGACATGCAAAGACATCTCTACAAAAAATGATATTTAGGAGTTTCTACAAAGAGTGAGTGATGAGATTTGCGATCGTTTATTCTCCAGAGATAAAAGAGACGAATCTAGCGATTTCGAGAAGGCTGATTGGTTTTGAGAGGGCAATCAAAAACTTCAACATTGAATACATCAAACCAGAGACCTTTGAATTCGATGAAAGAATCCTTTACGAAATTCATAGTAGGGAAATGATCGAAAAGGTAAGGAGATTTTTCGCCTCCTCTTCAACTTTTAGATCTGCCTGGGCAGTTTATACAGCTGCCAAACTCTTGAGAGATTTTGATTTTGTATTTGTTCCAACATCTGGAACTGGGCACAGCGCCATGAGAGACAGATTCAAAGGATATTCATTTCTTAATGATGTTAATATCGCCATCAAGGTTCTTAGAGAATCTGGCTTCAAAAAAATCTCCATTTTAGATACCGACACCCATCATGGAGAAGGGGTTTTTGAGTATATAACCTACGACCGGGATTCGATGTATTTCTGTTTCTGTGGAAGAACCGGGAGATCTTCTAACGGTAGAAAGATTTGTTTTGGATTTGAAAATGAGGAGGAATACTTGAAAAATATCAGAGATGCTTTGAAAGCAATGGAGAATTTTTCGACAGAAGTGCTTATCTGGTATGTTGGCCAAGATGCACATGAGGGTGAGCTATCAGATTTAAACCTCTCTACAGAATGCTTCAGGAAAATAACAGAGCAAATCAAGGAGAAGATTGAAAGGGTCAAGACACTCATAATTCTATCTGGAGGTTCGAGTGAAGAAGTAACGGAGGAGCTAACTAATGCAATTTTAACGACCTTATCTGAGTGATGTGGCTCTCAAAAAATCTTTTAACCGATTTTATCCAAAAATCTCCATCCTACCCTTTACCATTCATCAGATAAGAATAAAAAACCTTAAATTGCAACATGAATAAGAATTAAAGGTGGCTATGGGGTAGTCTGAGGTGATAGTTCTGACAGGAGAACTAATACTCGAGTTTTTAAAAAACTTAGAGAACCATTTGAGAAATTTAAGGGAGGAATTGGACATTTCTCAGGTTGAAGAACTCATAACTTCAATCAATTCATCAAAGAACATATTCATAATGGGTGCTGGGAGAAGTGGTTTTGTTGCCAAAGCCTTTGCAATGAGACTGATGCATCTTGGCTATTCGGTTTATGTGGTTGGAGAGACAGTTACTCCAAAGATAAAGAAAGATGACTTACTTATTGCCATCTCTGGTTCTGGTGAGACGAGTTCTGTGATTAACGTAGCAATGAAAGCGAAATCCATGGTTGGATCCAAAGTTGCAGCCCTCACCAGCAATAAAAATTCGAGCCTTGCCAGGCTCAGTGACGTTGTAGTGACTCTAAAAGGAAAAGTTAAAACGGAGAAGGATGAGAAAATCTCAAAGCTTGCCCCTCTCGGGACGATGTTCGAGCTAACCTCATTGATATTTCTCGACGCTCTTGTTGCAGAGCTTTTGAACATGAAAGGACTCGACGAAGAGGATCTTAAAGAAAGGCATGCGATACTTGAGTAGGAGGTGTTAGTGTGGATGTGAATAACGCAAAGGAGCTGCTCAGGAAGCTGAGCGATTCCCATGGTGTGAGTGGATTTGAAGATGAAATTAGAGAGGTAATAAGAGAGGAGCTTGAGGATTTTGTGGATGAGATTAAAGTCGATTCGATGGGAAATTTTATTTGCATAAAAAACGGCGGTAACCTCGAGCTAATGGTCGCTTCCCACATCGATGAGATAGGATTTATAGTGAAATACATCGATGACAAGGGTTTTATAAGATTTTCAACCCTCGGTGGTTGGTTTGATCAGACTGTTCTGAACCAGAGAGCGATTCTGCATGGGGAGAAGGGGAAAGTTTACGGCGTTCTGGGATGCAAACCACCCCATCTAATGAAGGATGAGGAGAGAAAGAAGGTAATTGAGCTTAGAGACATGTTTATAGACATTGGGGCCTCATCCAAGGATGAGGTTATTCAGATGGGAATAGACGTGGGGACTCCAATAACCTTGGATAGAGAATTCAGGGAGCTCGCAGGAAACAGAGTCACTGGAAAAGCATTCGACAATAGAGCGGGTGTAGCGATGATGATAGGAGCGATAAAGCAAACAAAGAGCGATGCAACGATCTATGCAGTTGGAACCGTTCAGGAGGAGGTGGGGCTTAAGGGAGCGAGAACTTCCGCTTTCGCAATAGAGCCTGATGCTGCAATAGCAACAGACGTCTGTGTTGCTGCAGACTTTCCGGGAGCAGAGTCTGCTTACATGGATGTTAAGCTTGGAGGTGGACCGGCGATAACCGTGGTAGATGCCTCAGGAAGGGGCCTTATAGCCTCAAAAAAGGTTATAAGCTGGCTTAAAACTTCAGCTGAGAAGTATGAGATTCCCTATCAGATGGAGGTTGCCGATGGTGGAACTACAGATGCCACAGCCATCCATCTGACCAAATCCGGGATTCCAGCAGGTGTTGTTAGCGTTCCTGCAAGATACATCCATTCTCCGGTTGAGGTTTTGGATCTTAACGATCTCGTGAATGGATCAAAGCTGGTTGCTGCTTCACTTGAGACAGCAAAAGAATATTTCAGGAAGTAAGTTTTTGAGATTTATTTGAATTTATTTGAGTTTATTTGAGTTTATTTGAATTTATTCCTTTTTTTCTGTTTTTTATATGGGCACTTAATGAGAAGAGTACAATAAAATGAGGATGCTTTCAGAATCATTAATTTTTATCTGTTTTCTTACAACTTCAAATCATCAACGAACAAAGCTGAACCAACCCCAAATGCGACTTAGCTGATAGTAACAGATTGCAAGCCACTTTTATAACAGATATAACCCCTAGTTGCACCTTCTTATTCCACCCTCACATCTTTTTTATAACCTTTTAACTCTTAATTCTTTTAGATGGAACTCTTTCAATAAAATTAGGTGAGATCTGATGCAAACATCTTGAGTTCATTAAATCAACCACTAAGTTTATTTTTACGTTGATACAAGTTTTAAGAATGAGAATTCTCGTTTGTCCCGTTTGCAAGTCAACAAATGTTGAGATGGATGCGGGTGGTTACACAGGAAAGTACCACTGCAAGAAATGTGGTTACGTTGGATCTTTAATCTTAGAGATGGATGAGGGAGAGCTTAGGGAGATCATAGAGGCGGAAAAATTAAAGGATAAAGATGCGAAAAATTTGTAATGAATTAACATTATTGAGAATCTTCTCAAAAATTATAAATACATTCACATTCAACAAACTCCCATGTCATTGCCCGACATTATCGATTCAAAAAGGATTTGCGTGATTACTGACGATCAAAAAGCTGTTCTCTCCTTTCCTGCAGAAAAAATTGGATCAAATGAAATTGCTTTCCTCATGAAAAACTGTGATGAGTTAAGACTTGCGATCCCTTGGAATACCATTTCAAGACTTGGCTTGAATAGATTTCGTTTTTATGGTGAGAACTCTATCCCCGTGGATTTCAAAAAAAACGGGGTTTCTGCCGAAGAGAAGGCTTGGTTCATAAGGAACCTCGTGATGGGGAAGATTGCTATTGAAGATATCGTTTACCCAGGCAGAATCTTTGTAGAAGAGGCAAAAGAGGGTGGAGTTCTCGAAAGACCTGGATTTGGTGAGGCATCCCTCGACGTTGCGAGGATGTTGGGTTTCATCCCAGCAAGTGTTTATTCAAACCTAATGACTCCTTCAGGAGAAATTGCAAATGTGGAGTATGCTGTAAGGTTTGCTGATGAACATAACCTTCCGGTGATCAAAATTAAGGACCTCATCTTCTACAGACTTAAAAATGAGAAACTCGTTGAGAGGGCAGTCGAGGCAACTCTTCCAACCAAATTCTACGGTGTTTTCAAAGCTGTCGGCTACAAAACTCCCATTGGAGAGATAATAGCCCTTGTTAAAGGTGAGGTTTCAGAGGGAGAAACACTTGTGAGGATCCACTCGGAATGCCTTACAGGAGATGTTTTTCATTCATTAAGATGTGATTGTGGAGATCAACTGGAGAATGCACTAAAAATAATCGACAAAGCTGGAAAAGGTGTTTTAATTTACATGAGAGGGCATGAAGGAAGGGGTATTGGGCTGATCAACAAGCTCATGGCATACAGACTTCAGGAGGAGGGAAAAGACACGGTCGAAGCTAACATCGAACTCGGATTTCCACCTGATTTAAGGAGTTATGGAATTTCCGCACAAATACTAATGGATTTGGGCGTAAAGAACATAGTCTTGATGACGAACAACCCCTTAAAAATTGAGGAACTCAAGAAATACGACTTCAATGTTAAGAGAATGGAGATAGAGGTTGAACCTTCTTCAGAAAATCTAGACTATCTAAGAACAAAGAAAGAAAAGATGGGGCATTTGATTTGCAGGATCAATCTTTAGTGATTAACCTTTAGATTTAACTTTAGATGTAGTTTTTAAATTTGCTTCCTTCCTATTCTGCCATTCAAGATAGTTGCAGTAAGCACAACCGAGATCCCAGATTCCTTTTTTAGTCCTGATCTTTATTTTTCTCAGCCCATGCTTTTCGCACTTTTTTGATGTAAGATAGATTGCCCCATTCTGGGGAAGAGGGAGGGTAAACTTGCACTCCGGAAAGCCTGTACAACCGATAAACCTCTTTGAGTCACGGGACTTCCTTATCACAAGATCTTTCAGGCAGTCAGGACATTTTCCAATAACCTTGTCCTTCCTCACACCTTCTTTCAAGCTTGCAGAGAAGGATTTCATGTCCACTTCTGAAAGAATCTTCTCAAGGAAGTTTATGGATTCTTCAACAACCCTTCCATCCTCAAGTTTCCCTTCCGCTATCTCGTCCATCTCTCTTTCGAGCCTTGCCGTCATCTCAGGCAGGGTTATCATCTCAGCGTTGTTTTTCAAAGCCTCTATTACAGCAAATGCGATTTCAGAGGGGCGAAGAGGATTGCCGAAAACGTATCTCCTCGAGTAAAGCTTGTTGATTATCTCATGTCTTGTTGATTTCGTTCCCAATCCAAGCTTTTCCATCAGCTGAATAAGATTTCCAGCAGAGTAGCGGGATGGTGGCTTCGTTTCCTTCTCCTCAAGCCTTTTATCAACCACGTCCAGGATCTCCCCAACCTTGAGGTCGGGAACAAATCCCTCTTCAGCTTTGTAATAAATGTAAATTTGCCTCCAACCTGGATCGAGAATCTTTCTAACGCTAAAGGCAAACTTTTCTCCATTCGAATCAAGTTCTCCACTTTTGTACTCCCAAACAGCATCTGGAGACAGGGTTGCAAGGAACCTTCTAACTACGAGCTCGTAGATTGTCCACTCCTCCTTCTTGAGATCGTTCTTTGATGCGACAGAAGTGGGATAGATTGGTGGGTGGTCTTTCGTTTCCTTTTTTCCCCTTATAGCCCTTAGCTTCGGCTGGGATAAAACGAGCTCGGCTTCTTTTCTAAAATCGCTTTCGATGAATTTCCTTGCAATCGATTTCAGGCTGATCGTTTTTGGATACACAGTGTTATCCGTTCGGGGGTAGGAGATGTAGCCAGCCATGTAGAGGGATTCGGCGATGCTCATAGCTTTGTTCGGACTCATGAATCGCGAAGCTTCTCTAAGAAATTCAGTAGTGTTGAAGGGAATCGGTGGCCTCTCATTTTTTATCTTTTTTTCGAATTTCAGAACCTTTGCTTTATCACCAACCCTTTTAAAGGCCTTTTCAGCCTCCCTCTTGTCATCAAACCTCTTAACGTGCTTGCAGGTGAAGATCTTAGAATCCTTCTTAAAATCTGCGTAAATCTCCCAATATTTTCGGGGTTTAAAATTCCTTATCTCTTCTTCCCGCTCAACGATGAGGCGGAGAGTCGGTGATTGCACCCTGCCAACGCTCAAAAAGTCCTTTCCAAGCCTTCCCGATGATACAGAAACCAACCGGGTAAGAACCGCACCCCATATAAGATCTATCTTTTGTCTGGCTTCAGCAGACTTCGCGAGATTGAAGTCAACCTCCTTTAGCTCTGAGAAGGCCTTTTTTATGTCTGCAGGGGTTATGGCGGAATACTTCGCCCTGTCAACTTTGACGTTGGGATTTACCTCCCTTATCATCTCCAACGCCTCAACCCCTATCAACTCTCCTTCCCTGTCGTAGTCTGTTGCGATCGTTACGCGGTCTATCTTTTTCGCCAATTCAGCAAGAATCTTAGCCAGATTTTTCTGAGTGATTTTCTTGACCATTTCAGCTCTTAAAAGCGATTTTAACGGGATTTTACTCCAGTTGTTGTATTCATCGGGAAAGTCAAGCTGGATTATATGGCCCTTCAGGCCTAAAACATACGTGTGGTTAGCTTTATAAACGTTAATTCCGAACTTTCGTGTCCTTTTTACGTTTCCGAAAAGGATTGAGCTTATTCTTCTTGCTGTGTTTTCCTTTTCCGTAATGATTAGCCAGCCTTTGGAAGCAGACATAGTATCAATCTTAAATTATTCCCCAAGTAGCTCTTTGATAATCATAACACACTCCGCTGGATCCGCCCTTCCACGGGTTGCCTTCATAACTTGGCCAACTAAAAAGTTTATCGCCACCTTCTTTCCATTGAAATAGTCCTGCACGGCTTTCGGATTTTTCTCAATTACTTCCTTGCAGATTTTCCTGATCTTTTCTCCTTCCTTTATTGCGAAAAGCCCCTTTATATCAATTATTTCGTCAACCTCTCCTCCTTCATCGAGCTTTGTCCTTATTATCTCAACAGCCCCTTTTTCAGTTATCCTTTCCTCTTCCAGATACGTAAGAACCTTTGCCAAGTCCTGAGGAGGGAACCTGCCAAAGGCAAATCTGAAGTCCTTTGCCCGGTAATTCAGCTCTCCTCTGAGAATATCAACCACCCAGCTCGCAGCTTTCTTAGCTTCAATCGAGCTTGCAACCTCCTCAAAATAGTCTGCCATCTTTGGATCCAAGACAAGCGTTTTCGCCATTGCGAGATTCAAGCCGTACTGCGAGACGAATCTCTCCCTCTTCTGCTCTGGCATCTCTGGAATCTCAGCTTTTGCAGCCTCCATAAGCTCTTCAGTATGGATTGGCACAAGATCCGGCTCAGGGAAATATCTGTAATCCTGCTCTTCTTCCTTCGTTCTCAGGGAGACGGTTATGTTGTTGATTTCGTCAAAGTGCCTAGTCTCCCTCACAACTTCCCTGCCCCTCCTAAGCAGGTTCTTCTGCCTTGTAATTTCATAGGACAAAGCCTTTTCAACTCCTTTGAAGCTGGAGATGTTTTTAATCTCAACTCTCCCTCCTCCCTTAAGTGAGATGTTGGCATCGATCCTCATAGCTCCTTCCAAAGAGCCGTCGAAAACATCCAAGTATTCGAGAACTATTCTGAGCTTGTTGAGGAATTCTCTTGCCTCCTTCGGCGAATTCATAACCGGTTCCGTTACAATTTCAAGTAACGGCACACCCGAGCGATTGTAATCGATGAGCGAATACTTTGCTGTTGTGATGGAGCCCTTGTAAGTGAGTTTTCCAGGATCTTCTTCCATGTGGATCCGTTTTAGCTTGATTTTCTTTTCTCCTTCCTCCGTTTCGATAGTTAAATAACCCCCCCATGCTAGAGGACGATCGTACTGACTGATCTGAAATCCTTTGGGAAGATCAGGGTAGAAATAGTTCTTTCTATCGAAAACTGTAAAGGATTGAACTTCAGCATTTAAAGCTAAAGCAACCTTTATCGCTGCCTTAACAGCCTCTCGATTCACAACAGGCATTGCACCAGGCATTCCAAGACAAACCGGACAAACATGAGTGTTTGGCTCGCTTTCATGATAGGCTGTTGAGCATGAGCAGAAGAGCTTGGTTTTTAACCTGTTAAGCTGAACATGAACCTCAAGGCCGATTACTACCTCACTTTCCAGAATTTGCATACCCCAAAAATAAGCTGGGGTGTAAAAAAGTTTTTCTTATCCATGCTAATTAACTGTAGCCATAAGGGGTGTTGAATCTGTTGAATCTGCTAGATCGGGATGAACTCGCGAAGAAGCTAAGGAAAATAGACGGGATGGGATACAAGAGGTATCAGATCATCAAAGGAAAATATCAGTTTCAGAATTTTGTGCTTTATATAGATAGAGTTCAAGGAGATCCTTTTGCAAACCCGAGCAACGTTAGAATTAAAATCCCGCAGAGAGTTGCAGGATTTCCTAAGGAGACGTTCAACACTAAGAGCAGAGAAATTGCATTGAGGGATTATTTAACCCGAGTTCTTTATACTCAGGCGAAAAAACACAGCAGAAAGAGTGGAAGCGGTTACAGCGGGATGATTAAGGTAGAAAAGCCAAGTCAGAAAATTTTGAAGAGAAATTCTGCTTTTGTAAACGATGAGTGGGTTGAGATAAGATTCAGGGTTGGTTTGCCAGCCCATGGCAGGAGAATTCTTGCTGCAGAGGCTGAAAGAATTTTTATGGAGGCCATTCCAGCGATTTCAGATGCTTTAAGGTTTAAAAATCTCGATGAGGCTGAGGTTTTCGAGCATGTTTTGATAGCTGAAGATGCGGATTTCCTTAGAGGTTTGCTACCTTCTTTAAACCTCATAGCATTCGTTGCCGACGGATCCATTTTGCCAAGGAGAAGCGGGATAGATGAGAGGCCCCTTGAGAACGCAATTCCCTTCGAATCTCCCCCTTCGCTTAGAGTTTTCGTTGAGCTGCCCAATAAAGGTGAAATTACAGGGATGGGGATAAGGAGAGGTGTAACCCTGATCGTTGGAGGTGGCTACCACGGGAAATCTACTTTGCTTAAAGCTCTAGAATCGGGAATCTACAACCACATCCCTGGCGATGGAAGGGAGTTCGTCGTCACCAATCCGAATGCGGTAAAGATAAGGGCTGAAGACGGAAGGAGGATTGAAAAGGTCGATATCTCCGCTTTCATACACAACCTTCCTTTCGGCCAAGATACCAGGGCTTTTTCCACGGAGAACGCGAGTGGAAGTACTTCCCAAGCAGCAAATATCATCGAGGCTATCGAGGCTGGAGCTGAGGTTTTGCTGATCGATGAAGACACCTCAGCAACAAATTTCATGATAAGGGATTTCAGGATGCAGGAACTTGTTCCAAAGGAGATAGAGCCAATAACACCCTTCATCGATAGAGTAAGGCAGCTTTACGAAATGGGGATTTCGACTGTGATAGTTATGGGAGGAAGTGGAGACTATTTCGATGTCGCCGATTGCGTTATCTGCATGATCAACTATAAACCCCATGATTACACGGAAAAAGCTAAAGCCATAGCAGAAAAATTCAAACTTAGGAAAAAAGAGGTTCCTGTGGATTTTAAGGAAATCAAGCAGAGAATTCCACTGATAGACCACAAAGACTTATCTCGAAAAGATTGGCTAAAGATTTCTGTAAAAGGTAAAAATACGATTATGTTTGGCAAAGAGTTGATAGACCTTGGCTGCGTTGAGCAGATTTTCGAGGTTCAGCAGACAAGGGCGATAGGCTATGCGATTTTACAAGCGATGAAACTGATGGATGGTCGGAAGAGTATGAAGGAAATTGTTGATGCCGTGATGGAAGAAATTGAAAGAGATGGTTTGGATGTGCTTGGTTTTTCAGAGTTCGCAATCTTTAGAGGACTTGAGCTTGCAGCAGCAATAAACAGAATGAGGAGTTTGAGGTGTGTGTTGAGATAAACTATTTGCTATTTTCCTCCTCTGCAAAAATAGTTTCGTGTTTTTTCAACCTCTGGTGCCCAAATGGATAGGCATTCCTTACTATCAACATCTATTGCTGCTCAGACAAAGATACGCTTCTTTTTTAGTTTGATTTTAGTTCATCTATCGCTACCAATCTTCTCTTCTTCTTTCTTGGTTGATCAATTACTTTTTTGGTCTGTGAAAGTAGATTCTAACTGATTAGTGACTTATTTCTTCAAATAGAGGTAGAAAAACTGACTTATTTTTTAAAGAAAAACGGAAATATAATAAAACTGCTAATATCTTTAATTCAACACCTTTTTTCGAGAAAAGACTTTTGTATCTTTGATTCATCTACTAATTGAGTTAATATTAGTTACATAATTTATATTTTCTTTATTTATTTTTGTTATTTTGGTAGCTTATTGTATTAACTCCAAAAATTTTTTATATAGTTAGTATAATGGTACATATGTAGGAGGTGATAGGGAAATGTTGAAACCTATTAATTCCAACAAAAACCTCTGGAAAAATAGAGATATAAGTAATGAGCCCGTCTCCTATGGGTGCGTATGGTTGGTTTGTATAAGTTATGAGTAAAGGGAAAGGGATGTGCAATGAATTGATGACCTTTCAATTTTTTATGGAGGTAAAGGTGTACGTAAGTAAATATAATGTACATTTTGATGTTTCATCAGGTAAGAATAATAAATTTATAAAACAGGTTCCTGACCGGTTTGTTTTAGTACCTACCTACAACTGCAATCTCTCATGCACTTATTGTTACCAAAAAATGATCCAGAAAAAAAGCGATATAGCTACTTTCAGCCTTATTGATAGAATGTTTAGCACTATAGAAAAAATTTCTTCAAAAAAATATGAAAGTCCTATTGTTACAAGTAAAGGATGCGAACTTCTTGAGAGTTTCCCAACTGAATTTACATAGGAGGAATACAAATGGCCAAGAACAGAGTTTTCTCAGCTTCTCAGCTC
>MTMO01000039.1 GCA_002011235.1 Archaeoglobus sp. JdFR-27
AAAACAGTAGCTGCTATTGCTGCAACAAGTACCATTGCTATAAAGACTATCAGTGTTCCAATCCCTACTTGTCCCTTCTCATCCTTCCAAAACTTCATTTTTTTTCACCCTTTTTTCATTCTTATTACAATTATGATTGTAATAGTACATAAAGGTTTCTAACAAATTTTCAAATTTTAGAATTTTAAAAGATTTAAATTTGTATATATATAATTGAAATATTAGATTTGAAATTTCACATTTGAAATTTCAAATCCTACTCTAATGATTATGAAGACCCTCCATTCAATTCTGAGCAGTAAAGTGAAAATTTTCGAATTATTTAAGCCATTAGCATTTTTCCCTTTAGATGAGAAGTCAGTGGTCATTCACTAGACTAAAATAGACATCCTCAAGTCTGGGTGATTTTTGCTCCATTCCTGTAATCTTACCACCTTTAATAATTACATCTTTTATGAAGTCATTAAGTTCTTCAATACTGGAAGTTGTAAAGAAGTCCTTTTTTCCATTTATTGTATAATATAACACGTATTCTTTGTTAATATCTATTAATTCATCTAATCTACCATAATAAAGCATTTTTCCGCTCTTTAAGATGACAACTTTATCGCAGATGGATTCGACATAATACATATTGTGTGCAGAAAACAAGATTGCTTTATCTTTCTTCAACTCCTCCATTAATTTGGCTATGAAGAGAGAAGTGATTGGGTCTAACCCTCCAGTAGGTTCGTCATATACCAAAATTTTTGGGTTGTGAATTAAAGTTCTAGCAATAGATAACTTCCTTCTCATACCCTTTGAAAATTCGGATATCTGTTTGTTTTGTAGATTCAACATTTTTAAAAGTTTTTCAGCCTCTTTTCCAGCTAAATCAGATGGAATGTTATACAAACTTGCAAAAAAAGTTAGATACTCAATTGCATTCATCCCTTCATACAAGGAATCTATCTCTGGCAAATAACCTATATTTTTTCTTACATCGCCTACTTCAGAATATTCAACTCTACCAGCAGTTGGTTTTATGAGTCCAACAATGATCTTCATTGTTGTTGATTTTCCAGCTCCATTTTCACCTATTAATCCAACAATTTCACCTTTTTTAACTTCGAAATTGACATTATCTAAAGCTAAAAAATCATTGTACTTTTTTGTTAAGTTGATGATCTTAAGCATAAACTCAGTTAAAAATTTAAATATATTAGGATTTCTAATACTATGTCTAATACTATATTTAAAATCTCAAAACTGGAATTTAAAAAGTCAAAGAAAAAGTATTCAAAAAGATTTGTTGCAATATTGGTTTTGCTTGTGATCATATCTACATTTTCAGCCTATTATTCAGCTATTAGCGGAGTCAAGTCGGATTATATGTTATATAGAATTGCTACACCATATAAGATAGATGATCCAAGATATGTCATATACGATTTAAGCTATAGTGATGCCATACAATATTTAAATACGGAAAAAATTGATGTGTATTCAGGTACGAACTATGTTATTCTGAGCGGTACAGATAAATCCCTCTCCGCTGGGGACGAGTTAAGAGATTATCTTGAGAATAAATACAAGGAGTATCTGTTTGAAAAATATGGAGAAAAAGCGTTTCCTGTCTTGGTTTCTGTTGAATATTTAGAAAGAAAACTCAAACCATCATTTGAAAAACCAAAATCAGTAGGAATAAAAGGAGGAAAAGAAATTGAGAAAATCGAAAAAATTGAGAAAAAAGTTGAAAGAGTTGGAAGTAAAGAAACCCCACTAACTTTACCAACTGGCAAATCTACTAAGTTTAGGTTAGAGTATTCCACACCAGACAAGATAACCTCGCCCAGTTTACTGGAAAAACTTATCTATTCGTTCTTTTTTGTAGTTCCGTCATTCTTTGTAATCCAAGTTTTTTCATCATCTCTCATAGAAGATAAAATCTCGAGGAGAATTGAGGTTTTGATCCCAGCAGCTCGAAGTTATGAGGTTATTTTGGGGAAGGTTTTTCTGTATCTGGTATTCTCGTTATTAAGTGTTGTAATAGTTTCCTTGATATTTGGTGAAAGCGTTATTTGTCTGCTCTTCATCTTTCCAATCATACTCTTTTTAATGGCAGTTCAATGCTTTACATCCATAATTTCGAGGAGTTATAGAGAATTAACTTTTCTTTCACTATCTCTCTCTTTATTATTAACGACTTATGTTTTTATTCCAGCAATATTTTCAGGTACTATTCCCGTCAGTAAAATATCTCCCATCACTTTAATGCTATCATTTTTTGAGACTTCGAAGATAAATGTTCGAGAATACGTCTTTTCCACTTTTCAGTTCTACTCGATGGCTTTTATTCTATTCCATCTATCCTCAAAGGCAATGGATTCCGAAATACTGTATTCAAAGAGCATACTAAATAAAATCGTGTTGTTAAACGAGAAAATTATTAAAAGAAGTAGTTACGTGTTTGCAGCTTCAATATCTTCAATTCCATTTGTTTTCATGGTAGAGTTCTTCTTGTTATCCATGCTCTTTATACTTCCACAAGTCTACTCAATTCCAATTTTAATCGCGTCAATAGCTTTAGTTGAGGAGACTTTTAAAGCCTCTTTCGTTTATGCTGCATACAAAAACAGTGCAAACCTGTATATTTCAGCTCTCCTCTCGGCTCTAGGGTTTTTTATTGGCGAGAAAATAATAGTAATGCTGAATATCGCAACTCAGTACAATTTTCTCTTTCTTTCCAAGTTTTTGGTATTCCCTTTACTCCTGCATTGCCTGACGATGCTGGTATTTGCATCTCTACTCAGGTTTGGTTTTGATAGAGCTTTGGCAGTTTCAATTACCATACATTACATATACAACTATGCAATGGTGGTGATGCTGCTTTGAGAGTCTCGATCGTATTGAGACTCGCATTAAAAGATTTAAAGGGGATGGTTAAGGAGAGAACTTTCGTAAGTGTGATGGTACTGCTTATTTTTGTCACCTCTTTTTCTTCAGTAATAACTTTCGGCATTCTAACTCTATACAATCCAGAGTACGTGGGATTTGCGATAGAGAAGGAAGCTAACGTGGCATTAGTTGGTAATGCCCCCATGCTTGAAAAAATTATGAAAGTTAAAAAGTACGATTCCTTGCAAAAAGCCTTCAGAGATTTTTATGAAGGCGATATCGATGCAATAATAGTTGCAAATGAGAGCTCAAAAAGTTATTTAAGAGTTTATTTGCCGAAGGAGGAGATTAAAGCAATTCAGACCTCGTTGTTTATCAAGGAAAAGTTGGTGAAGTACGAGAAAGAGTTAAGGAGAAGGAATAGCATTCCAATCTTTGAACTTTCATTTTATGCAAAAGGTAAGAGAATCGATTTGCCGCAAGGCGTCTCAATTTCTTTCAAGTTCATTTACGTTGTTTTGATTCCATTGCTGATGATTACAACTGCTGTGAGTGCCGCAGGATTGTTAATTGATAGCATGACAGAGGAAATTGAAACAAAAACCTTAGAGCTGCTAAAGTCTTCTCCCCTATCTAGCACTGAAATTTCCATTGGAAAAATCCTTGCATCCTACATCTTATCAGCTACATTAACACCTATATGGATAATTTTAGTTATAGCTAACGGGATAGATATTCACAATGTTGCTTTAGTGTTTTCACTCTCTCTATCTTTCTCTCTTATGCTTATTTCTCTAGCCTACACACTCAGTGTGGTTATAAAAGATAGAGAAAGGAGCCAGCTAGTCTTTTCGATAGTTATAATATCGATTATACCTCTTCTTTTCACGAATCCATTCAGTCCAGTAGGTTTGGTTGGAAGGATTGCAGCAAATGGGTACTTTAGCTTATTTGAGCCCATTGTTTATCTTATTACGTCATTAATTGTTTTACTAAGTTTAGTGAAAATTCTAAAGATCTAAGTTAATTACATGCGAACTTTAACTCTATTCAAACTTAGAGACGTTTTATAATTATTGTATTAACTTAACACCTTAAAAAGATATATATTTTATGAAATTAATCTAAGTTAAATCTATTATTAAAATTACTTTTCTGAGAGTAAAATTTAAAAACTTAAGAAATATTTTAAATATAAGATGGAGAAAATAATAGCTGATTTTTGTGCAAAGTCTACAATAGCTTTAGAGGGGGGAGAAAAAAGAATTGAAGATTTTGAGAACTCCAGGGTGATACTGACAAATAGAAGGTTGGTTGTGGCGAGTAATAGGAGAAAAATTGTTGTAAATACATCTAGTGTATTTGATGTTAATAAGTTATATGTTCCTGAAGATTTGAAGGATGTTATGATGGAATCTATAAAGTTAGCTTTTTTTAATAATAACAAGCCAAACATAATTATCATCAAAAGTAGCGATAAAATACTCGAGAAATTCCTCTTTTTATTGTTAAAAACGATACTTGGAGGTAGTCGTGTGATATACAAGTATCCGGCAATTAAAGGTGGTGTGGTACTTAATACAAAATGGAAAGATGGAATTCTTAATATAGCTAGGAAGCAGATTATAATTGATGAGATAAAGATAAAGTTGAGTTCTGTAAGAGATATAAGAAAGGATGTTAGATTGATTAAGAATAAGCAAGTTGAAATAATCAATGTTAGAGTAATGGAGAAAGGCGAATCAATAGTTTCTTACTTGCATATTCCAGATAAAAGAATTTTCAATTTATTTGGTAGATACATAAGCTTTGAGTACTTAGATTTGCTTATGGTTGTAGAGAAAGCAAATCTAAGTATAATGGAGAAACGAGTACTTCAGACATTATATAGTGGGCTTTCAGTAGAAGATTTACCTTCGGTTCTTGGTTTGGAGGTAGTTGAAGTAAATGGAGTATTAATGAGTTTAGAGAAAAAGAAGATGATGGAAAAGGGTAAACTTACTCCCTACGGAGAGGTTGCAGTAAGTAGGTATATGGAGGAGGTTAATACGTAATTAGTCCATGATAAACAGTCTCTCCCTTTTTTTAACTCGATTATTAACATTCGTTTCAAGTATCCAAGTACCATTGACCCTCTTTATTCTGAAAGGTTTCATTACGAATTCATCAACCACTTCTAGGTTCTCATTTAATACTATAGCTCTGAATGGGAAGAATACGAAAAAAGAATGTACATATTTAGAATTTAATTTTAATAAAAGAGCACTATCTTCTTTAATGCTTCTTCTGAACATTAGTCCAACTCCAGCCCTCCAACCCTTTTTAATTTTCACACTCCTTGCAATAATTTTCCCCTCTTTATTGACTATCATTAAGACAAAATTTTAATATTCTTATTGTAAAAATTTATGGGGGAGTAAAGTTGAAGGATTTAAGTCCAGTGATTGATCCTGTAGCTATTAGGATTTTGTATGAAGCTATGAAGAAACCAGTTACAGTACAGGAAATTAGTGAAAGATTTGACATCCCTCTTGCATCTTGTTATCGAAAATTCAAAGAATTGATTGAAAAAGGGTTAATTAAAGAAGCAGATAAGGTTTTAGTTGAAGGGCAAAAAAGAAGGACGAGATATGTTGCAACAATAAACAAATTGATAATTGAAGTTAGTTCTGATGGTGTAAATATAAGTTGGGAGGAGAAAACTAAACCTGAAGAAATGTTAGACCTTCTAAAACGTTTTTCTCAGAAGTAATTATTTGAGTTTTGTAATCATAGCTTTTAGCTCTCTTCTCTTAAAAAGTAATCTTTGGCAGCTACAAACTTCAGTGTGGTACACAATCGTCTAGGTATTCGAGGCAAAAGTCCATATTTGAGCACGAAATAACCTTAAAAGTTTCGTTATCGTATATCACTGTCTTTCCCAAAATTATTTTCCAGTCAACTAAACAGATATGTGAAACTAGAGGGAAAAAGAAGAGAATACCAACTAAGGAAATAGCAGAGATAGGAGGAATCTCAACAAGAAGAGTAAATCAGATCTACAGGCAATACAGGGAACAGGAAAGATTCCCAAGCTAAAGAAAACCAGGAAGACCCAAAAAAGAACTATCAGAGAAGAAAATAGAAGCCATATTGGAAGCATACAAAGAATACAGATGCAATGCAATTGTGTTGCAAACAATTTTAAGAAAGAAAGGTTACAACATAAGCAAGAACAATATAGAAGTGCTTAGAATGAACGGCTGTGCAAAGGAAGAGAAAGCTAAGCAAAAGAGAAAGAAGTGGATTTGCTATGAAAGAGAGCATTCCATGTCTTTATGGCATACTGACTGGTTTTATTATAATAAAAAATGGATAATCGCCTGTTTAGACGACGCATCCCGCTTAGCAGTTGGTTATGGAGTATTTGATGAAGCAACTACTGAGAATACAATAAAAGTCTTGAAAGAAGCCATGGATAATTATGGTAACCTAAATCAATCCTTACTGATAGAGGAACTCAATTCTACGCTTCTGCGGGAGAGGAGAAAGTCAAAGGTATTTTTAAGTTTGAAAGATTCCTTGTTGAGAATGGAATTAAACATATTGTTGGGAGAGTAAATCATTATCAGACAAACGGAAAGATAGAGAGGTTCTATGGGACTCTTGAAGCTAAGATGAGGTACTTCGATACAATAGATGAATTCATTGACTGGTACAATAACAAAAGACCTCACATGAGGTGGTTTGATGTTAGAAAATAATTTTAGGAAACTACATCAGACTCTAGATTCCGAAACCTTCAAAAATCAGAGCATAGGATTCTTACCATGGACGAACTTGAGAAGATCAGACAGAAAAAAATGAAGGAAATGATGGAGAAGATGCTTGGAGAACCCGAAACAAAACTTGAATTCCCTGATCGCCCCATCACCCTCACGTCTTCCAATTTTGATGAAGTTTTGAAGAAATACAAGTATGTTGTTGTTGATTTCTGGGCGGAGTGGTGTGCCCCATGCAGACTGTTAGCTCCTACAATTGAATCACTTGCAAAGGAGTACGCTGGGGATGTAGTTTTCGGTAAGCTTAATACTTCGGAAGAGCAGGAAATAGCAAATAGGTATGCTATCACAGCCATCCCATCTCTAATCTTTTTCAGAAACGGTAAACCGGTTGATAAGATCGTCGGTGCGGTTCCAAAAGGAGATATAATCAGATGGATTAGAAGGAACATGGGCTGATCATCAAAATCTCCCTTTAATCGTTTTTAAAATTTAAACCAAAATTTTAATCCATTTTTGTGCTACAAGCTAGATAGAAGTGTTAGTAGAAAAGGAACAAGAATCGATATGAAAAATCCATGGATGAAGGCTATCAGTGCATTTTCTGAGCTTGAGAACTTTGCTATGAGGGGGAGGGTCGTATCCATTGTTGTTGCACCACCTATTGAGATGCCAGTAGTTTTATCCCGCAGTTTTGGATAGATAAGGAAAGTTAAGATTTCTCTTAAAAAATTGGATGTAAATCCAAGAGCTCCAGCAAAAGCTCCGATTGTTTTCGCAAGGAAAGGGCCCGTTAATGAGTACCACCCCATTCCAGCTGCCACGCTCGCTGCAAGGATTAGGGGCAGGTTTGTGAAATAATATATTATTATCCCAGCAAATACAGATCCCAAAGCAGTCCCCGCAGCAATTAAGCTTCCAACTTTCCATGATTTCCTAATCTTTTCCATTCTAGACTCCATAAGTCCGAGATCCATCCCAATTAGGAAGATGAAAAAAATCAAGATCCAGTGGATCAAGTCTCCTGAAAAGCTGAATGCAAACTCTTTTGTTTTAAAACCAAGGGTTATACCTGCTAAAAGAACGAACAAAATTAGTGCAACGAACATTTATCTCACCGCTTTAAGCAGAATTTTGGAGAACATGTAGCTGAAAACCATCGTCGTCAAAGCGAAAACGATGGAGAGCTTACCGACCTGAGCCATCTCTTGAAGGTTGAGTTTTCTTCCAATGTCTAACCCCAGAAAGAATATCAAGAGGAATAGGCTGATACTCATACTTTTTGATACGAAATCTTTTTCCTTTCTTACTTCTCTTCTTGATCTCTCGATCAAAACACCCAAAATTATACCTATGATGAGGGAAGCGAGGTACTCTATCATTGTACCATCTCTATCATTGAATCTAGCTGAAGATAAGCCTGAAATATCCAACATACGGAATCCTGAACTTGGCTACACCAATTATCCAATCTTTTTGAACGGGCTCAGATACATAGGGCTGATCCGGAATCGGATTATGATCTCCT
Source organism: Archaeoglobus sp. JdFR-27 (assembly GCA_002011235.1). Classification (GTDB taxonomy): domain Archaea; phylum Halobacteriota; class Archaeoglobi; order Archaeoglobales; family Archaeoglobaceae; genus Archaeoglobus_A. The sequence goes on from MTMO01000039.1 coordinate 8,167, forward strand.
TGAGTGATATATCCATCCTTCGATGCGATATTTTTGGTTAAATAGATTGAATTGCCCACCCTAACGGGAATGTTATCTCCTTTGTGTACATAAGCTAAAACCCTATGTATTATTGGAGTTCTATTCCCTTTACCATTTGGTTTATAAACTATAACGTCTCCATAGTTTCCAAAACTTTTATATCCTTTCTCAACACCTTCAACATAGGTGATAATGCTGACCCTATCTGGACTGACCAAGAAAATAACGTCTCCACGATGCATGTTTGGTTCCATACTCCCTGATTCTACCGCAACCATAAATGGCCATGTACCTGTGAGGAGTATTCCGAGGCCAACGATAACTCCTACAATGATGAGTGTTGAGAGCACATCCTTACCCAGATTGATCAATGAGCTTCTATCCATGTAAATCAGGGAATAGGAAGGGGTAATTAAACGTATCGAAAGTTTACACTTTCAGGGTAGGCAAAAACTGTATCTCAGTCTGAATTTATCGTTAAGAAAGGGGAGGTTAAAGTGGAAAGAATTGGTTCGGAGATGAATCTGAATGCAAGAGACATAGTTTCCAAATTTGCTGAAAAGGGACTTAACATCCATCCCGACGCGGTTGAAATTTTAGAGGAGTTGAAAGGAGGGAATATCGATCACCTCATCGAATATATATCCAGATCCCATGATGGGATAATCGTAACTCCTGAATATGTAAAAAATTTGATTGGAAAATATAAAACCATTGAAAGCAAACCACAGATGGAAATCTCTGAAAAATTTGAAATAAAAGTTGAGAGGGATATAACGGGAAACTCATCTTGTGAGGGTGGGATTGAGGATTTCGTTTTTCATTTTAATTCTAGATTCGAAAAACTATCCAAAATACTAAAAAGAAGAGTTAAATCCATCCCGATAGCAAGTTTAACGAGAATTAGGCCGAATGAAGCTGAAATAATTGGGTTGGTTTGTGGAGTAAGGGAAACCTCGAGTGGAAATTATCTAATAGAGTTAGAAGATAAAACCGGCAGGATAAATGTTATCGCTACCGGTAAACTCAGAGAAGTTGCATCTGAACTTCTCGGAGATGAGGTTATAGCTGTCTCTGGAATTTTGAAAGGTAAAAATCTGATCGCTAATCGTATTATTTTCCCAGACATCCCACAAAATGGAAAAAGACCAAACAAGGACTTTGCAATCGTTTTCATCTCGGACATTCACTTTGGCAGCAATGCATTTCTCGAGGATTCGTGGAATGTTTTTATTCGGTGGTTGAATGGGGAGGTTGGTAATGAATACATGAGGGAGTTGGCAGAGAAGGTGAAATGCGTACTCGTAGCAGGAGATGTAGTGGATGGAGTTGGAATCTATCCCGATCAGGACAAAGAATTAAGGATAATAGACATCTATGGTCAGTATGAAGAAGCGGCAGAACATTTAGAGAGTATCCCCAAGAGAATTAAGATCGTTCTTTCTCCAGGAAATCATGATGCTGTTAGACAAGCTGAGCCTCAACCTTCTTTGCCCAACGAATTTGCTTCTCTCTTTCCCAAAAACGTAATTCATGTTGGGAATCCCGCTTGGGTGGATGTAAGTGGGATAAAGGTTTTGATATACCATGGCAGGAGCTTTGATGACATAATTTTAAAAATTCCAAGACTTGATTACTCAAACCCGATTGGAGCGATTGAGGAAATTCTAAAAAGAAGACATTTGGTGCCAATCTATGGTGGACGATCCCCCCTCGCCCCGGAGAAGGATGATATGCTGGTAATAGATGAAATCCCGGATGTAATCCATACTGGCCACATCCATACGTACGGGGCGAAGTTTTATAGAGGGGTGTTGGCCATCAATTCTTCTGCCTGGCAGGCCCAGACAGAGTTTCAGAAAAAGGTAAATCTGAATCCCATGCCAGGAAACGTTCCCGTATACGGCCCAAATGGGAAAATACATAGGTTAAGGTTCTATAAAGGCTCATAAAACTCATTGGTGATTTTTAACTTAGTTTAAATAGATCTAGGTTTTAATATTTTTAGACATGATAATTTTTGGATTTCCCAAACCTTTTTTAATTTTTAATCCACCTTCAACTATGGGATTCACCCATCTTGACGATTCTGGAAAGGTGAAAATGGTTGACATCTCTGATAAGCGAGATGTTTTTAGACTTGCAATTGCTGAAGGAAAAATAAAGCTTAAAGAGGAAACAATAAATGCCATAGCTGAAAACAGAATTACTAAAGGTAACGTTTTTGCAACGGCGATAGTTGCAGCAACACTTGCTGTCAAAAGGACACCTGATCTAATTCCAATGTGCCATCCAATTCCCCTTTCCCTTGTCGAAATCGATTTTGAGACTTTTGAGAATGAAATTAAGGCTGTTTGCACGGTCAAGTCTACAGGCAAAACGGGTGTTGAAATGGAAGCTCTTGTTGGTGTGAGCACGGCTTTGCTGACGATCTGGGATATGGTTAAGGCTATGGAAAAGGATGAGAGCGGAAATTATCCTTATACTAAAATCTTCGATGTTAGGGTTGTTCAGAAGGAGAAGCTAATAAAGTAGCATAGGAGTATTAAAATAAGTTGATAAAATGACCGGAGAAATCAAAAATAAACTTGAAAAAATTTCAAAAATTCTTTCAGAGAGTGGAATAGAAGTTTACAGCGCTAAAGAGCTTAAATCCTACCTCTACGATGAAACTCCTCCGTCCTTGGGATTAAAACCCACAGAGAACGTTCTGATTACAAAGCCCAGAAACACAAATGAAGTTTCTAAAATAATGAAAATCGCAAGCAGAGAGCGAATTCCTGTTTTTGTAAGGGGAGGAGGTACTGGATTGAGCGGTGGAGCAGTTCCTACTGCTGAGGGGTTAATTCTTTCCACTGAAAAAATGAAGAAGATGGAGATCGATGTTGAAAATTTCTGTGCTGTATGTGGGGCTGGGATAACGCTTAGAGAGTTAATTATGAATGCTGAGGCAAGCGGTTTGAGCTTTTCACCTCATCCAGGGGATGAAACAGCAACTGTTGGAGGGATGGTTTCTACAAATGCTGGCGGTGTTAGAGCGATGAAGTACGGGGTGATGAGGAACTATGTTCTCGGATTGGAAGCAGTCCTTCCCAACGGAGATATCATAAAGCTCGGTGGGAAGCTTATAAAAAATAACGCTGGCTATAATATGATGCATCTCCTAATCGGGAGTGAAGGGACTCTCGCCGTGGTTACGGAGGTAGTCTTACGTTTACTTCCTCCTTTTCGAAAAACAGCTACAATTGCCGTCCCTTTCAAAACGATTGAAGGGGCGATAGAGGCTGTTGTTGAAATACTGAGGAATGGGACAATTCCGCTAGCCCTTGAATACATTGAAAGGGAGGCTTTAGAGATTGGAGAGAAAGTTAGCGGGAAGAGGTGGCCCCCCAAGGATGAGGCGAACCTGATGGTAATAATCGAAGGTAGAAATGAGGATGAGCTGGTTGAGGTAGCTGAAAAAATCGAGGAAATCTGTATTGGAAAGGGTGCAAGCAACGCCTTTATTGCCTTAGGATATAAGGAGCAGAGAGATCTGCTGGAGGTAAGGAGCCTCATATATGAGGGAATGAAGGAGAAGGTAATCGAGGTTCTTGATGTAAGCGTCCCTCCAGCTCAGATTCCAGAATACGTTAAGAGGTGTAATTCAGTAGCAGAAAAAATGGGATTCAAGGTTGTGAACTATGGGCATGCGGGAGATGGAAACATCCACCAGCATCCGCTGAAAACAGAAGGATGGGAAGAAAAGTACGAAGAGCTGAAAAAAACCTTCTTCAGGATTGCAAGAGAGCTCGGTGGGAGCATAACAGGGGAGCATGGGGTTGGAATTGTGAAGAAAAAAGATTTGAAGGAACATCTGTCAAAAGCAGAATATGAACTTCTTCAGAAGATCAAGAGAGCCTTCGACCCTGACGGAATTCTTAATCCGGGAAAGGTTGTGGATCTGTAGCTGGAGGAGATAAGATGTTTGTGGAAATAGAGTACGAGGGAGGTACGCTTACTATAAAAGGAGATGCTCATGTCCCTTTCGGTACATATGATGAGAGAAAGCGATGCTATAGAGTTCTTGCGTACAAATATAGAGATCTGATCGATTATCTCGATCTTTCGGGGATAGATTACGAGGAGAAGGTATTCGATCTTCCACCAATACCATTCTTCGAAGCGGATTTCGAACTGAGGGATTATCAGGAAGAAGCGGTGAGGAGGTGGATGGTTGATCGTAGAGGCGTTGTGGTACTTCCCACTGGCGCGGGAAAAACCTTCGTAGCTATGGAGATCATCAGAGAGCTTAATGTTCCCACGCTCATTGTCGTCCCCACTCTCGATCTGGTGGATCAATGGATCGAAAGGCTCTCGGTTTTTGGGGAGGTTGCAGAATTCTCTGGAAGGAGCAAGGAAATCAAGGCAATCACGGTATCAACCTATGATTCAGCATACATAAACGCTGAAAATTTCGGCAATAAATTCCTCTTAATTGTTTTCGATGAAGTTCATCACCTTCCATCTGAAAGCTTCCGAACGATTGCCGAGATGAGTGCAGCACCTTACAGACTCGGCCTTACAGCAACGATGGAGAGGGATGACAGACTTCATGAAAAACTTCCAGAATTAGTTGGGGGCAAGGTTTTCGAGCTGAAGCCAGATGACATAGCTGGAAAACACCTTGCCCCCTACTCTATAAGGAGGATTATTGTTCCATTGGATGAGAGAGAAAAAAGAGCTTATGAGGTGAAATCAAAGATCTTCAAGGATTATGTAAGAAAGAAAGGGCTGAAATTCTCGAATCCTGAAGACTTCAGGAGAATCGTTATGCGCACGGGCTATGACAGCGATGCTTATGAGGCGCTTAAATCATGGGATGAAGCCAGGAAAATAGCTTATAACTCAAAAAACAAACTTAAAGTGCTAAAAAAGATATTGGAAAGGCATAGAGGTGAGAAGATAATAATTTTCACCCGCCACAACGATCTCGTGTATGCGATATCAAAGCTCTTTCTGATACCGGCCATAACCTATCGAACCGATCAGAAGGAGAGGAAAGAAATATTCAAGTACTTCAGAAGAGGGCTTTACAGAGCCATTGTTAGCAGTCAGGTTCTGGATGAAGGAATAGATGTTCCAGATGCAAATGTTGGAATTATAATGAGCGGAACAGGCAGTTCAAGAGAGTATATTCAGAGACTGGGAAGGATTTTGAGACCATCTGGAAAGAAAGCGATTCTTTACGAGCTGGTTTCAGCAGAGACTTCAGAGATAAGAACCTCATCGCGAAGGAGGAGAAAACTGAAAGAGTGAAACTGAACTGTGAAATAGTGAGATAATTTTTTAGTATAGATCTAAAATTGCTCTTTTTTAAAACCCATTACATTAATAAAGTATCGATCACAACTTTCTTACGTGCTTCCAAAGGAATTTCTTGAAGTCAGAAAATACAAAGGAAAGATTTTTCCAAAGTTTCTCACGCTTAACGACTTGGAAATCACTGAAAAAGTGCTTAATATCTATAGGAAAAGTCTTGGAGACAAATTAAAGGTTGCAAGGAAAGAATTGAGACAGATGGAAACATCGAAGAATTACAGAAGGCTCAGAGGGCTTGCAAGGATAATCGAAAATAACATTCACTATAAAAGTTCAACCCCTTTAATTCCTTATGAAGTAAGAAAATTCCTCTTCTCAAAAGGATTCGTCACAACAAAAGATGAGAGACAAAGGACAATTCAAGAAGCCTCAGAAAAGTTCGACTCAACCATAGAGGAAATTGAAAACTCAATTTATGCAGATCTTGAAGAAGAAAGTCTTATTGAAGAAATAAGAATCAGAACTCCAGAAGAGCTTTTAAGGAAGTATAATCTTTCTCTCCTCCAAACATCCCTTTTTAACTCTCTCAGGATGAGCTTCTGGTCGGAGAGTGAGCACAAAAGAATATTCTGGGCGATAAAACGTCTAGGCTTGATGTATGAGGTTGGAGAGGGCGAGATCACGCTAACTGGGCCAGCATCAATTCTTAAGCAAACTAGAAAATATGGCACGAGTTTTGCAAAGATAGTACCTTTTATAGTCTCCTCGCCAGAATGGTGGATCAAGGCTGAGGTAGTTGATGAGTACTCAGGAAAGATATACAGAATGGATGTTTCAAGTTCAAGGACTTCGAGCAGTTCAAGCGAATATATTCCTTTTCCAGAAAAATCAGAGGTTATCGAGTTCGATTCATCGCTGGAGGAAGAGCTTTACACGAGGTTAAAAGCTTCACGACCTGATATAGAAATCCAGAGAGAACCAAGAGTTATTAAAGCAGGGGATTATGCATTCATACCTGATTTTAGGCTTAGGAAGGGAGATAAAGAGGTTTATATAGAAATCGCCGGTTTCTGGACTGAAGATTATCTAAAAAAGAAGGCTGAGAAGATAAAGAAAGCCGACGTACCGCTGATCGTAATTGGAAAAGAGGAGTTAACGGAGGTAGCCCCATTTGTGGTCTCCTTTGAGAGGAAGCTTCCCTATATAAAGATTCTGAAGCTTGTGAATAGTTATTTTGAAGAAAAGGAATACGATTCAGATTTAGAAATGGCCTTGAAGGAAGTACAAAAGACGAAAGCTCTGAATGTTATCAACTTAGCAAAAAAATATGGTGTTGAAGTAACCGAAATCCAAAAGAAAATCAGGGAGTCGTTTGGGTCAAAAATATCAGTTGAAAACTGGTTGTTCGATAGAAAGTATGTAGAGGATATAAAAAAGAAACTGGATGAGAATTCTGATATGGAAACCTTGCTTGAAAAAGATGGAATCGATGTTCTGTTGGATTTTCTAGGTTATAAGATCATCTGGGAAGGAATTACAGCTGCTAGGATCGTAAAAAAACGTGAAAATATGAAGTAAAGGAGATGAAGTGTTGGGATGCTGGAGACAAATACTACCTCTTTGAAATAGATTCTCTCTGAAAGTAGGACCAAGGTTTTGATTTCATGTCCAAACCACATAGAATAGACAAAAATAGTCTTAAACGACTTGTCGAAGCGAGAGTGTATGATAAGATAGCTTCTGCTGAGGGAAAAAAGAGGACAGCTACAACTCTTATTTCCTTTCTTTACGAATCAGAACCTTTTGTTTTTTACGCTGCCGAGGCTCTTGGAATAATCTGTGGTGTGATTGAGAGAGAAGGTGAAGCTGAGTTCGTTAGAAAAATTCTAAGGAGATTGTTCTGGCATCTGAGGGATGAATCTGGGGCTTACTGCAGAGGAGCACCTCTTGCAATTGGTGAGATCGGTAGAAACGCTCCTGTTGCCTTTAAAGGATTCAAAAACATCTTACTCTCCCTTCTCAGGAACGAAGAGGTTGAATTGAAGTATGTGATATATGGAATAGGGAGAGATGCTGAGAATATGAGAGATGCCCATCCAGATCCAGTTGGGGAGCTGATGCCCTTTCTCGAGCATTGGAATGTGGTGATAAGAGGCTACACGCTGATAACATTATGTGCGCTGAAAGCTAGCATCCCCGGAGATAAAATTGAAATCGGAAACGATGAAGAATTTGAGATGTATTTTGAAGGGGAGATTGTTAAACTCCGTTTTAGTGACCTCATTGACCGCTTTTCTGGCTGTTTAGGTGGTAACTAACCTTTTGAGTTTAATATCTCTGACCTAAATTTAGATGTTGGAGCGGGTAGTACCGAATACTAAATCTCAATTCCCTAGACCTCAAAATCAAAAAAGCTTTAAGAATCAAAAACTAATGAAAAGCATGATTCCTGAGATTCTCAGGCAGCATGATGCTCAGTTTTTTGTAATCTATGCTTCCAGCAAGAATGCGAACTTTTTCTATGCCACGGGCTTCAAAATTCCAGATCCGGCCTTTTATATTATAGGCGACGATGGAACCGATTTGCTTGTTGTTCATGAGATGGAGAAAAGGAGGGCTGAAAGAGAGAGCAAGGTAAAGGAAATCGCATCCCTTAAAGATCTGGGCTTTTATGAATTGCTGAAAGAAAAGAAAAACCCCTCTGATGCCTTATGCCAAACCCTTTTCGAGCTTATAAGAACCCATGGGGGAAGGAAAATTCTCATTCCTCCGGACTTTCCATCATTCCTTTCCTTTTACCTCAAAGAAAGAATGGATGTGGAGGTAGTTAAAAACCCGTTTTCGAAACTGAGGGTAGTAAAAAGAAGAGAAGAGGTGGAGGAAATAAAGAGGACAAGTGACGCGATAATAAAATCCTTTGAGCACGCTTTAAAGATACTAAGAAAAGCAAAGACTTGTGAGGAGGTAAGAAACGAGATCGAACTCTTCCTTTTCAAGGAAGGCTTTATTGCTGAGGATACGATTGTCTCTAGTGGTTTGCTCAGCGCTGACCCCCACGATATAGGGAGGGGAAAAATAGAAGATCATGTGATCATTGACATCTTTCCGAGAAGCAAAGAAAGCGGATACTACTCAGACTTTACTCGAACCGTTCTGCTGAAAAAAAATCATGAAATCGAGGAGATGTTGGAGGCGGTTACAGAGGCAAAAAATACTGCGATTTCAAAAATCAGGGATGGGATTGTTGCAAAGGAAATCCATTATACCGTTTGCGAAGTTCTTGAAGAGAGGGGATATAAAACTATCAGGAGTAAGAGCAGCGAAGGCCTCATCCATTCAACAGGGCATGGTGTAGGGCTTGAAGTCCATGAAGAGCCAAAAATCTTCGAAAACGAGGATGTGATAAAGAAGGGAATGGTTTTTACCATAGAGCCAGGACTTTACTACCGCAAAGTCGGTGGCGTCAGGGTTGAGGATACCATCGTTGTTAAGGCTAAGGGATGTGAAATTCTAACGAAGTACAACGATTATATAACCCTTTATTCAAGTTGAGGTTGGAAATGACAATCAACGAATACGTGTTTTTGCCTCTAATTGCTTTTCTTATCTCTCTCTTCACATCCCAAGCTGGGGTCTCGGGGGCTTTTTTGATTCTTCCCTTCCAGGTCAGCGTTTTAGGTTTTGCGACCCCCTCTGTTAGTTCTACAAATCTTCTTTACAACGTTGTTTCAATTCCAAGTGGAGTTTATGGCTACATAAGGGAGAAGAGATTCATTATGCCACTTACAGCAACGATTATCGCTGGTACGCTTCCAGGGGTTTTTATTGGTGCAAACATAAGGATAAACTACCTCCCAGATCCCAAATCTTTCAAGCTATTTGCTGGATTCGTTTTATTTTATCTTGGATTAAGGCTTATCACCACTAGAAAAAGACTCGATAGATTTGATAGAAATTTAGTACATGACTTTAGTGTAAGGGTTATTGAAAAGGGGATCAGAAGGGTATCCTACGAATTCCTTGGGCAGAAGTACTCCTATTCAGTTCCCCTACTCTTTGTTGTATCGCTCGTTATTGGAATCGTAAGCGGAACTTATGGGGTTGGTGGAGGAGCCTTTGTTGCACCTTTTCTCATATCGGTTCTGGGCTTACCTGCTTACACGATTGCCGGCTCAACCCTCTTCGCAACCTTTCTGACATCGATTTTTGGCACCTTTTATTATTCAGCTTTAGGTTTCCCCCCAAATCTATCTTATGGGATTCTTCTGGGCATAGGTGGGATGATTGGAATGTATGCAGGTTCCAGACTACAGAAATTTATGCCGGAAAAGGTAATAAGGTTAATTCTGGGGATTCTAATTATTGTTCTCTCTTTACATTATATTTCTCAATACTTTATATGAGCACTTTATGTGAGTTACATTTTTAAACTTCCGGAAGGATTTCAGAAGCATGGATGGAGTCGTGGACGAAGTAGAAGAGGTTCATGAGAAAACGATAAAGGCTGGGGAGATTCTGAAGCAGGTTAAGGAGGAGGTAAGATCTCTTGTTAAACCTAACACCAAACTTCTTGAGATTGCTGAATTTGTAGAGAACAGAATTAGAGAACTCGGAGCTGAACCGGCCTTTCCATGTAACATTTCCATAAATAGCGATGCGGCCCATTTTACACCTAAAAAGGATGATGATAGATTTTTCAAAGAGGGGGATATTGTTAAGCTTGACATAGGAGCCCATATCGATGGAATAATCGCCGATACAGCTATAACGATAGATTTGGGGGATAATGGAGACCTCGTTTTAGCTGCCGAAAAAGCCTTAGAAAGCGCCATTAATGAGGTTTATGCAGGAGCAGACACATCTGCCATAGGAGAGGTAATTGAAAAGGAAATTAGAGATATGGGTTTCAAACCCGTGATAAATCTTACAGGGCACGGTCTTCTACCCTATCTTGCTCATGCTCCTCCGACGATTCTCAATTACAGGACCAATAGAGGGGTTAAGCTGGAAGAAGGTATGATTATTGCGATAGAGCCTTTCGCTACAACGGGCGTCGGAAAAGTAAGCGAGAGAGGAGAGACCGAAATCTATTCGGTCGTTGCCAAAAGGCCTGTTAGAATGAAGCAAGAAAGAGAAATTCTTAAAGAGGTAAAGAAATACAAAACTCTCCCCTTCGCCAAGAGATGGCTTAAAAAGGCACCGAATATAATCATGAATAAACTCGTTAGAGAGGGTATATTGAGAAGTTATCCTGTGTTAGCGGAAATTGAAAAGGGCTTAGTTTCCCAAGCAGAGCATACGGTTATTGTAGAAGAAAACGGGGCAAAGATAGTTACCTAAAAATATTTGTTTTTGATCTAAAACTAGTACTTGAATCCTGTCATACCAGAAAAAAGAATCATTGCTTTCAAATTTTTGGAACCAGGCACAGGATAGTCGCCGTATCTAAGCTCAATCCTTGGGAATTTTTGATTTACTAAAGTCAGACATGAGAACATACCGTCCATAGTTATATCGCTTGGATCGCCTTCAAAAAGGACTAACACGCTTTTAGCTGTTGAGAGATCACATCTAGCGCTGAGGTTCTCTTCCATCGCTCTCTTTAGGAGTTTGCGCATCCTATCGGATTTCCTTTTGGCCGGTTCCTCTCCCCTCCAAAAAGCTAGTTTATCAAAAAAGCTTTTTTTAACTTCAGTTGATGAAAATCCAATAGTTGAAAGACCTTTTTTCATAAGAGAATTAAAAACATCACTTGTATCGATTACAACCTCGCCAGAAATCTTCTTTTTAAGATCTATTTCCCCAACAAGAGCCATCATATTCATCGAATTGAGAATCATTCGATCTAGATTTTCTCTATCTTCGAAGAGAATCAAAAAGTGAGAAGAATCGTTAAGGAGTTTGAGTCTTCTCCTGATTTCTTCATAATTTGAACCCGCCTCTAAATAAGGAAGGATTGCGAGAACCATTACCGGGTCTTCTGATAAGGACATGAGTTCTTCTCCTATTCTTAAAGCGAAATTGAAACCATAATCGTCCATTAATTCGGTTATCAGGAGTGATGCCTCAAAAAATTCGTTTCTTGAAAATATTGTATTGATAATACTCCTGGCGGCCTCATCGTCATCCAACCAGGCTGTAAACTTGTTTGACTCATTCAAGCTGATCCCGCTCAGAAATGGAAGCTCTCTGTGGATGGCATAACATTTGAAGAGATTAACATCATTTACCCTCTCACCATCTCTGTTTAGCAAATCAACTATTCTGCATCCCTTTTTTCCAAGGCCCAATGAAAGAAGTCTCATTATGAGGATACTTTGAGTAACAATTTATAAATTATTTCTTCTATTTCTTCATTTCCTCATTCAAATTTCATACCATTGCCACAATACTAAACGGGATACTTGTGTAATCATTTTTCATAACGATTCAGCATCTAAATTCCGTAAAATGAAGAATTTTCCGTCAAACTGAGTAAAAGATTTAAATAAAGATATATGCACTTAGAATTGATTTTCAAAGTTGTCAATACTACCGAATTTTCTGATAACTCTGAGGTAAAAATCATCGAGAATCCTGCTGGAAGCACCCCAAACGAGTTCTCCGTCGCATTCATAGTTTGGACCCCAGTCAGCAACCCTTCTAGATCTTAAAACCTTGAAAAAGTCATCTATTAGGACTTTTTTCACCTCATAGGTGTCTGGAAAAATTTCGGATTTCTCAAAAATCCCTACAACCGGATGTATTTTAATCCCTAGCTCCATAACCTCTTTTGGTGTCAAATATCCTAAAATCTCAACCTTTGATGCTTGGATCCCCAATTCTTCTTCTGTTTCTCTGATAGCGGTCTCAACTGGCGTCTCATCCCCTTCTCTTATCCCCCCAGGAAAAGCTATATGCCCTGCACTCCTTTTTAGATTCTTCGAGCGCATGATCATAATAAGTTTCAGACCTTTATCGATCATTAAGGGGAAGAGGATAGCAGCAGCATCGAAGTTCTGATAATTCAGTTTTCTTTCTAAAATATTTTCCATGATCTCTTTAACCCTTCCGATTTCTATTTTCAGTGGAATCACCTTTTCAGTCTTTGCTGAATTTACTAACCTGTGGTTATCTTAAATGAAACTCAACTTCATAAATTTTTTCTGGAGGTATCATTTCTTAATTTTTAGTTTTCTCTTCTCAACCAAGAGATCTGATTGGTAAGGGATTAAAGCAGAGTATAGCGATTATAAATGTGAATATACCTATAACCATCCTTTTCCGATCAATTGAGATCTTGTCGTTTAGCGGTTGGGGGTGTCTCTGGAGGGAGAAGATCAAAGCTATTATCCCCCAAAAAATTAAAATGGAATCTTGCTTCGTCATAAATGAGTAGATCCAGCCCCCAAAAATTAGTAGAAGGGGTATGAACTTTGAGACGTAATCAGCTTTCTCCCCGATCATGGCCCTCATTACATGTCCACCATCGAGCTGACCTACAGGAATTAGGTTGAAGAATGTGACGAGCATGCCAACCCATCCTGCAAAGGCTATAGGGTGGATGAAGTATCCAGAGGGTTTTATTAAAGATGATATGAAATCAAAGAGGGGAGGAGTTCCAAGTTCGATATAACTACCACCTTCTGCAGGTTGATAGGGAATCGTGAGTCCGATTGCAGTTATAAGTATCGAAGCCACAACACCTACAATTGGTCCTGAAACTCCGACATCGAAAAGCGCATTTCGATTCGGTATTGGGCCTTTGTGCTTGATAACCGCACCCAACGTTCCCACAATAGTTGGAAACGGGATAAAATAAGGGAGAGTTGTTTTCATCCCCCAAGTACGAGCCGCAAGAAAATGACCCATCTCATGACTGCCAAGAACGAAGATTATTGCAAGGGAGAACTTTACGCCCTCGAGAATGTTGAAATCAGGTGTAAAAGAAGCACCTACAAAAGTTGTGCTGAAAATTGTTGCAATAAGCAATATGATGTTGATCCATCTCCTTTCCTTCTCTTCTTTAGCCCGTCTTAGCTCTAAAACCATCTCGCCATACCTGTAGTTTATCTCAACATGAAATCTGGGTATAAAATGGATGAGTTCTTCTTTGAATCTTTCGATCGCCTCCTTGCTTTTTGGATTGACGTAGAACTGCACACCATCTGGTAGTCTTTCCTCATCGTATATTTCAAAAGCCTTGGTGACTATCTCCTTAAACTCCTTAAACTCTTCAAACTTACCTCCTTCTTCGAAATCCTGAGAACTGTCAGCCATTTCGCACCACTTTTTTCTTAAATTTGTTTAAGGGGTGATTAAAGTTTTTTCTTCGATCTGAAACTTTTGGAATCAACCACTTATTTCGATCCAGCATTCTTCTTCGGCTAAAATCTTTACTCTCATTCCAGTTCTCAGGATAGAAATATCAACTGAATCTACAAGTGGAATATCGCTTATTATCGCCCCAACCGCAATTATGGGCTCGGTTACTTGATTTATTATACCGAGTGGAGCGGTGTCATTCTTCTTCATTCTGAGCAAAACGAAGGTTCCAACCGTTGACCCCCTTCCGGAAGGAAAAGCGAAAATCTTTCCGGAGATTGTCTCTCCAAAAATGTCACTATCCTCCGCTTTTACAACTCCAGTTTCTGGGTCAACGTCTCCGAGGAAGGAGAAATTCTTCCTGCTTACTATAACCTCGCCCTCTGCAAACCCTTTGCAAATTGGTCTGCATCTAATCTTTTTACTCTCACTCATATAATCTCCTGATAAGCTCTCCTTTTTTCTATATAAGGTTTCAGAAATCATAAATAGAATATCACAATGATGAGGGTTAACCTTATAAAACCTTGTAAGTTTTAATTAAAATACATTAAAATACATTACATATCATTAAGGAGGTGGTAGAATGGAGGAGAAAGAACGGAAATACACGACTGTAAGCATACCCATTCAATTGTATGAGAAAATAAAAAACAGAATTGAAGGCACGGGCTTTACCTCTGTGTCTGACTACGTAACCTATGTCTTAAGAGAGGTTCTAGCCAGCTTGGAAGAGGAAGAGAAGGAAGAAGTGTTCTCTGAAGAAGAAGAGGAGAAGGTTAAGGAAAGATTAAGGGCTTTAGGCTATTTAGATTAGTTTTCTCGCTAGAATGAAGTGCATAATCCACCACTGGGACACTGATGGCATCTGTTCGGCTGCGATAATAGCTGGGATTCTCGAAGAGAAAGGGGAAATGTGGGAAAACATTAGTCCAGAAATTGGCGAATTTAAACTTCCTAGGAACAGGCTAACTCGTTACCACGCATCGGATATCCATGTGGTTGATCTTAATCTCCCAGAAGAGATTGAAATGCTCGCTCCGAGTTTTAAAAGGATATTTTTCATCGATCACCACCCTCAGAAGAAGATCAATCTATCAAACGTCGTTCACGTAAACCCAAACTTGAATGGAAATCACTCAAAGGACCTTCCTTCTGCGACCTGGGTTGTATCAGATTACTTTAATCGCTGGAATCATCTTTCTGCTCTTGGAGCAATTGGCGATCTTGGATTGAAGGCATTTAATTACGAACGGAATTTGGAGTTGTTGGCAGGACTCACCCAAAATCAGGCTTTGAGACTGGTTAAACTCATTGACTCGAATTACATAGTGATGGACAGAGGAGGAGTGGAAGAGGCTGTTACTCTAGTTCTCAAAAATTCGCCTCAAGAACTCCTTGAAATCAAAAAGTGGAATAGGAATCTTGAAAGAATTTCTGAGGAAGTAGAGAGGATAATTACTAAACTTAAAAGCGATTCTCCATACTGTGAACTTCATTTTGAGAGTGATATGAATGTGATATCGATAATTGCCAGGAAGATCATTTGGGAAATGGGTCACAATGTCGTTTTAGCTGTGAACCATGATTTCAATGGTAAATCTCAGATTTATTTACGAATAAATCCAAATCTTAAAAAATTGGATATTATCAGGATAATAACAAAATTGAAGGATAACGGCTTTAATGCTGGTGGAAAGAAAGATGTTCTAGGAGTGATATGCAATAAAAACGACGTTGAAAGTGTTTTAGCCGTTGTTGAGCCCCTTCTTAGGGTGGTGAAATGAAGGTTTTTGTTATCGGTTTGGATTCAGCTCCGCCAGAACTCCTCTTCAACGAATTTATCGATAAACTGCCAAACATTAGAAGGTTACTTCAAAGGTCTGTCTATGGGCCTATGAAGAGCTGTGTTCCAGCAATAACGATTCCGGCATGGATGGTAATGGCAACCGGGAAAACACCTGGAGAACTCGGTTTATATGGCTTCAGGCATAGGAAGCAGAATAGCTATACCGATATATGGATCGCTCACAGTCTTAAAGTAAAAGAGAAAGCGATATGGGACTATATCGCGGCAAAAGATAAGAAATCGGTTCTTGTTGGAGTTCCCCCTTCTTATCCACCCAAGAAAATTAACGGAAATCTCATTAGTTGCTTCATCACCCCTGATTCCTCCTTAAATTACACTTATCCGTCCGAACTAAAAGAAGAGGTAGAAAGGCTCGTTGGGGAATACATCTTTGACGTTGTCTTCAGAAAAGAAGACAGGGATGGTGTTCTGGAAGAAGTATGGGATATGACTAAAAAAAGATTTGAGGTGATTAGGTATCTCATGCAGGAGAAAGAGTGGGATTACTTCGAGTTCGTTGAGATCGGCCTTGATAGAATTCATCACGCTTTCTGGAAGTACTTTGATCCCAAGCATCATCTCTACGAAAAGGGAAGATACAGCAATGTGATCTTGGACTATTACAGGTTGCTTGATAAGGAGATCGGTGAAACCCTTAAGCTCCTCGATGAAGACACGGCAATAGCGATCGTGTCGGATCATGGTGTTAAGAGGATGAAAGGAGCATTTGCAATCAATCAGTGGTTAATCCAGGAAGGCTTCATGAGAATAAAGAACAAGGAGATACTGAATTCCGGCAGGGTTGTAAGATTCGAGGAACTCGATGTGGACTGGAGCAATACAATAGCCTGGGCTTGGGGAGGCTACTATTCAAGAGTCTTCCTAAATGTGAAGGGAAGGGAGAAGAACGGAATTGTGAAACAATCAAGCTACGATTCCGTAAGGGAAGAGGTAAAAGAGGCCATTAAATCGATAAGGGGTGAAAATGGAGAGAAGTGGGACAACAGGGTTTTTTACCCTGAAAAAATTTATCCGGTAACGAACGGCGATAAACCCGACCTCATGGTCTACTTCGACGATCTCTACTGGAGAGCAGCCGGAACTCTAGGCCATCCTTCGAACTACCTTAAAGAGAACGATACCGGGCCCGACGATGCGGTGCATTCCGAATACGGTGTGTTTGCTTTAGCTCTTCCTGAAAGTGATAAATCTTCTGCAGCTGAATTCTCCATCTACGATTTCACTCCCTTAATGCTTGAATTGCTTGGATTTAAGGCCGAGGCGAATCAGCTTCGAAAGAGGGGATAGTATGTTTGTTATATGGCTTACCGGCCCAAGTGGGGCGGGAAAGACAACTTTGGCTAATGCCCTTGGGAAAAGGCTTAGAGAACTGGGCTTTGATGTAGAAATACTGGATGGTGATGGGATAAGGAGCAAACTCTATCCAGATCTTGGATTTAGTAAGGAAGAGAGGGAGATGCATAATAAAGTCGTCATAGAAATGGCCAAGCTTTTGGCTAAAAACGGAGTAATAACCATAGTTTCCATAATCTCACCTTTCAAATCCACCAGAGATTATGCGAGGAAAGAGATAGGGGATTTTGTTGAGGTATATCTGAAATGCTCGAAGGAAGAACTCATCAGGAGAGATCCAAAAGGTCTATACGCCAAAGCCATTAAGGGTGAGATTAAAGATCTCACCGGCTATGATGGGAAGTATGAAGAGCCAGAAAATCCTGAGATTCTTCTGGAAACCGACAAAATTAGCGTGGAGGAAGAAGTCTCAATCCTGATAGAATATTTAATAAATAAAGGCTATTTAAAACTTTGAGAAAGCAAGAGTTACGTGATAGAAATATTTATTTTTTCTTGACTCAGCAATTCATACTCTATGTAAGTTCTTTCCCGACTATACGGCTTGGGATAAATTATATATTGGGAGTAAGCCCATATCTTCCAACCATAGCTGAGGCAAAAACCCTTCAAATCCTTTCTGTGATAATCGAGACTGGAATGTTCGCGTTTCTCGTTGCAACTTTATACTTCATTTTCGATTTATCATCTTATCAAAAGAGAAAAGAATTCCGTATATCTTTTCTCTTGGTTTGTTCTAGCGTTCGTCCTTTCAATGCTCCAAGTGAGGTTTGATGAGATTCTTGTTCCTGTGCTCGTGCTTTATGCATCCTATGGGATCTGTTATCTATTGCAAGCCTCAAACATACCTATCCTTGCTGAAATTGAACCAGGAGAAGTGGATGAGAGAATCGCGAAAAGAAAAAAACGAAAAAAGGGTGAAAATCGGGAAAAGAATAAAAGATCTGAAGATCCAGGTTGGGGAAAGACAGAAATCGCGTATTCTTTAGTTATAGTACTTTTTATCTCTTCAACGGGCTTAATTTTCTCATTCACTCAATTTGATTTAAATGAGGATTGGCTTTCTGCACTTTTAGATCTAAAGGAAACCTCTCCTCCTACTTCAGGTTATCTGGATCCGGTTAAAAAGCCCGAGTACAGCATACTAAGCTGGTGGGATTACGGAAACTGGATCCTTTACATTGCAAAAAGGCCAGTTGTTTGCAACAACTTCCAGGCTGGAGCCATCGATGCTGCGAGGTTTTTTGCAACCGATAATGAAACTCTTGCAAAAGAAATTCTGAAGAAGAGAGGTGTGAAATACATAATCACCGATGACAAAATGATGCTTGGTAATGAGACTTTTAAAGGAAAGTTCAAGGCTATTATGAGAATAGCAGGGTTAGACACGAAAGATAACACCTATGTATTTAAAGTATACAAGAATTCGATGTTTTATAAGCTCCACGTTAAGAATGGAGCTGAAGGAATAAAGCTGCTATCGAAGCATGGGAGTGTAAAGGTTTTTGAGGTGCTAAGCTGAAGATGGTAGACGAGTGGTAAGCTAAAATCAAAATCTGCAAAACCCTTAAATACATCACCCCTTTATGCTGGGAAGGTGATAACATGGCAAGAAAGCCAGCGAGGATGTTCAAAAGGCTCGAAAGACCCCTTACGAAAAAGCAGTTTGTTGATGGAGTACCGGGGATAAGGGTTAGACAGTTTGATATGGGCAACAAGAACGCCAGCTTTCCGGTTAAACTAACTCTCGTTGCCAAAGAAGCTGTTCAGATTAGGGATACAGCCCTTGAGGCTGCAAGAATAGCTGCAAACAAGTTCGCTGCCAGAAGACTTGGAGGATCTAACTACTATCTCAAGCTCCGAATTTATCCCCACCACATTCTAAGGGAGCACAAAATGGCAGTAGGAGCTGGAGCAGACAGAATCTCACAAGGGATGAGGATGGCTTACGGCAGACCTGTTGGGAATGCAGCAAGAGTCTTTAAAGGAACGAAGATAATGAGCATTTGGGTGAGGCCAGAAGGCTTTGAAGTGGGTAAGAATGCTTTAAAGAGAGCTGGTTATAAACTTCCGACTACCACTCAGATTCTGGTTGAAGAGGGAGCTGAACTCCTTAAGGGGAAGGTATAAGGTAGAACATAAGCAAGTAAAATGTAAGTGAATCATCTCAGAAGAACAGTCTTAGGACAATCTTAGAACGTCAGACTCCAAATTTTTTGGCTTCTTTACTCTGCTAAATTGATAACGAACTTTAACGAACTTTAACGAACTTTAACCAAATCAAAACGGTTTTAAAACTTTTTTTCAAAATTGTATGGGGTATTGAGATGTTAAGAATATCTTTTGACAAATTCAAAATACTACTCACGTTCAAGCTTTCCGGTTTGAGAACAAAAAGGATCTTTACACCTTATGGTGAGCTCATCGCAGGCAGAAAAGGTGGGTTCTCAGTCTCAGCAACTGTCTGCGAGAATAAAGAGCTAGCACTGAAAAGAATAACTTTCAAGCTACATAAGCTTAACTTCGTCGTTGGAGAAGATAATAAAGAAGAGATTGAGCTTCAAGGGAAAAAAGTTGTATTCTGTAATCCTGAAGACTTCATTCGGTTCTTCAAAAACAAATTCGGATTTAAAGTTAGCCCAAGAGAGGTTGTCGAGTATGATATAATTGAAAAATTCATCGAGAGTTTCGAAGACAAAACGGAAGCCCTAGCAATCCTCAATTCGATGTATCTTCTTTACGTGTACAGAGAGTTTCCAGAAGTTTTCATCCACACAAAAGACACGAGGGTGAGAATGGAAATAGAACCGGATATTCCATTACTTGAGAAAGTTAAGAACCTTGGTTACGGTTTTTCCCATCCGAAAACAAGGCATCCAAAGGTAAGGATGAACTACCTCACCGATGATGGAAGGGAGATCGCTAGAAGTGTGTTTGAGCACAAACTTAGAAAAAGCCTACCTGAAATTGAAACATTAATTGAAAAATTCGGAAGAAGAAAGATTTTCTTCATGACCTCTGGGACCCTTCAGAAAGATGGTATGTATTTGAAAGTCAGAGAATCAGATTCTGGGATGTCTTTAAAAGGTGACACAACTCCAAACATTCTTTCCAGGCTGTATATTTCTGATAAATCCCTTTTCAAAGAGTTAAAGGATGTTCAGACCCCTATACAGCTAATGTCGAGATTCATTACCTTATTCGCCATTTATGATGAAGCTGTAAAGTTCTTCAGTGAACTTGAAAAAATGGGTTTTGCGATAAAATCCAAAATTTTCTCAATATGGGGTGTTGAACTCGGCACGGCTTACAGGGCACCTCTCGAACTTGCAGAATTTCTTATGGAACAATGCTACTTCGAGTTGGAAGATGAAGTTGTGGAGAAATTTGTGAATCTCTTCACAGGTATGTATCTCAAAGCCATTGAAGGAGTGGCTGGAGAAAGAATGCTTAATGAACTTTTTATGGGTCTTGATATAGAGCCGATTGATGTAAAGAAGACATCTGAAACTTCGCAGCTTGAAATGGCAGAGCTTGTCTCATCCATTCTTTCAGAAAACCAAGTTCATCAAAAATTGACTTGATTTAAGTGATTGGGTGATAGTAAAATTAGGATAAAACAAATCATAAAAACAAATCATAGGAAAAGTTTAACTTTAACTTCTTTGAAGTCTCTATACTGTTCAACTATCTCTTTCCCCTGTACAAACGGTATTCCCTTTTCCTCAGCATACTCCATTGCCTTATCTTTTGTTAGAGCCTTTCCTGTTGATGCATCAAGCATCTCACATATCGCAACGGCTGGAGAAACTCCTGCCATCTCTGCAAGGGCTACGCTAAGCTCAGTCTGACCAACTCTATCGTAAGTAAGATTTATAGCGGCTTTTAAAACAGCTACATGCCCAGGAGATCGAAACTCGCTTGCAAGATCGAACTCTCCGTTTGTCATCACCATATCAACTACTTCCCCAAGCCTTCTTATGGTTAGAGATCGATCTATATCTGTTACCCCAGTAAACGTATCCCTATGATTTATCCAGAGGGCAAAAGAGGATCGAGAGTCGTATTTTATGTCATTTCCCCTACTCAATGGTAAAAGTTCTGGATATTTTTCGCTTGCTGCAGTGAGAACGTCGTGCATAAATGGTATGCCTAGTTTATCAGCCGCTATCGGATGCAAAGCGACGCAGATCAGACCTCCGCCGTCGATCCTCATCATCGCAACATCTTGGGGTGTTACGTTAACGGCTGGGATAGCGATATCTGTCTCGCCCTCACGATGATCGAAATCGTAAAGCAGTACAGCCTCTCCTTTCCTGAACGCTTTTAAAGCCTCGTCTATCATAGAAACACCTCCACCTCGATAAAATCACCATCTTTGAGATTCATCTTGTCTCGAAGCTTTACGGGAGAAATGACTTCGAGCACATCCTTTGGATAGTGAGTTCTTTGAGGCAAAACGACTGCTCCTTCAAATCCCCCGACTCGGCACTTAAATGCTTTTACCTCACCAAAAGTCCTGTCTTCCGTCTTGAATCCATGGATCATTATACCCTCTTCCTCATCAATTCTCCTTCTCAGATAAGCCTGCTCTTTTGGAAGTTTTAGATTGAGAGTTCCAGGATATGGATCAAAACCCAGCTTCTCCCTGAACTGCTTCCTGTAACCCTCCAGCGAAACGTAGTATCTCCCTTCTCCTACTCCACTCATCACTTTTCCTCTGATGAAAATCTCCTCAACTCCCTCGAAGATCCTTTTGTAATCTAAGTATTCCCGATAGAGGAGCTTCTCCCCCTCTTCAGTAATCACAATATACTGTCCATCTTTTTCTAGAGTCCTTATAATGTATCCGTTCTCTTCCAGTTCCTTAAGCTTCCTTGCAGCCGTTTGAAAGCTTTGATCGATTCTCTCTCCAAGCTCTTTGGAGCTAAGCTTCACAACCCTCTTATGGGCGTCCATAAGTGCCAGCTGCTTCAGTATCGACAACATCTCAGTATCGAGAAGTTTCTCAAGAACCATATAAATTTTTTGGAAGCCTCTCAAAAATAGTAAGATTAATCATTACCTTCTTTGTCTCCACTTTCTACCTGTTTTGATATATCATGATGTAATAGAGTGCAAGCAGAAAGACCACTCCGAGGATCAGGGCAATTGCAGCCACATCTCCGCGGCCCATAAAAATATGTTGATCTCAAAAGATATAAACCCCTCAGAAAAAAATGATTGGGAGAAGTTATTAAGATTTTATTAAGATTTTAAGAGAACATCTCTTTCAAAACTCTCTTATTTATCTTCCCAACGCTCGTTTTTGGTATCTCTTCTACGAAAACGATCTTGTCAGGCAATGCCCACTTCGTTATCTTTCCCTCTTCCACGAATTTCTCCATGTGCTTTCTGATATCATCTTCGCTAATCTTTGTCTTATCGTCCACTTTGAGTATCAGCATGGGCCTCTCTCCCCACTTCTCGTCAGGAATTCCGATAGCAGCAGCCTCAAGTACGGCAGGATGCAGGCTTGCAAGATTTTCAAGAGTGAGCGAAGATATCCACTCTCCTCCGCTCTTTATAACATCCTTAACCCTATCGACGATCGTAAGGTATCCATACTTGTCGACAACAGCGATATCGCCCGTGTGCAGCCATCCTCCTTCCCACAGCTCCTTCGTCTTCTCCTCATCTTTGTAGTATGCCTGCGTTAACCAAGGAGCTCTGACGACGATCTCTCCCATCTCCTTCTCGTCAGGCTTAACGTCTATCCAGCCATCTTTGATAACTCTAACATAAACCAAAGGTACGGGAAATCCTGTCTTTATCAGATAGTCGACTTCATCTTCAACATCCTTGAGCTCGGGTTTAAGGTTTGCGGCCGTTAGCAGGGGGCAGGTTTCTGACATTCCATAGCCTGCCATCACGTTTATTCCCTTTTCAATTGCCCTTTGAGCGAGTCCCTTGTTCAGCTTTGAGCCTCCAATGACCATTTTCCATCCTGGAAGCTTGAAACCTTCCGGCATCGCCGTTACGATCATGTTCAGAATTGTCGGCACGCAGTGGCTGAAGGTGACTTTCTCCTCCAAGACCAGCTTTAGAATCATCTGAGGCTCATATCTGCCCGGATATACCTGTTTGTTTCCAAGCATCGTTGTCATGTATGGCACTCCCCAGGCATGTACGTGGAACATTGGCGTTAAGGGCATGTAGACATCGCTGCTTCCAATTCTTGTTGGGGTGTCGTAAGAGGTGAAAGCCGTAATCAATCCGAATGTATGCAAAACAATCTGCCTGTGCGTGAAGAATACTCCCTTCGGCCTTCCTGTTGTGCCAGTCGTATAGCTCATCGTTGCAACGGTGTTCTCATCTAAATCAGGAAAGTCATAGTGGCTATCAGCTTGCCCGAGCAATTCCTCGTACTCCAAATCCGTTAAATCCGTCTTGTAATCTCCATCCTTAAGCAAAACGAACCTGTCAACGCTGAGCTTGTCTCTAACAGACTCTATCAAAGGAACGAAGTCACTATACACGAGCACAAGATCATCTTCAGCATGGTTCATCGTATAAACGAGATCTTCTGGAGAGAGCCTAACGTTAACTGTATGCATTATGGCCCCCATCATTGGAATGGCAAAATAGCATTCCAGATAGCGATGGCTGTCCCAGTCTAATACGGCTACCTTGTCTCCCTTCTTTATTCCCAGATCTTTTAATGCGTTGGCCAACCTGTGAACTCTCTCATACATGTCTTTGTACGTGTATCTTAGAAGATCCCTGTAAACGATTTCTTGTTCCGGAGCCCATCTCACGCCGTGCTCTAATATGTGTTTTATAAGGAGTTGGAAGTTGTACATGGGTTTAGTTGACCAAAAATTTTTAAATAATTTTCTTTTTTTAGAAAAATAGATTATAATAATTTTCTAGTGGTTCTTAATCCATATTTAAGCTTTTCTACATCTTAATTTTAAATTGTTAGAATTGAACGAGGATAGGGTAGATGCAGCTATGCGATGGTTTAGCATCGATCAAAAAATTTGGCCATCTCTTCGTTGGAGATCAACTCGATTTAACTTCAAGCTAGAACATTTGTGAATTTAGTATAATAGACTTTTATATTCCGGATGTTTCTTCATATCTTCAAAAACCCATACCATTCTATCCAAAAACCACATTTTTGCCATGTAAATTAGTATCATCCCACACAAAGTTGCCCAGAAGTGCAGTTGGTATAATCCAACTACCAGAAATACACCTCCGACAATTTGCAGTAAAGTTAATATGGTGACGATGGTTTTATGATGTTCGGGCACCTTTATCTGACCTCTGTTCGCCCAGATTCTCTCGCCAAGAACGCTCTTTGCCGACCAACTATCTGTTGTCTTTGGTTTTTCGAAAAATCTGGGGTTGATGTACATCCAAAGCAGAATGATGGAGATTGGTATCAGAGCGTACCATCCTATCCACAGCCTACTCCAGATGCTGATAACCAAGAAAGGCAGTATAATGAATCTCGTCCATATACTTATCGGATTGGCATGCCTTAACCATTCTTCATCGTTTAGGCCAAAGAATCTGCCTATCCTTTTTTCAAATGTCATGACAATCAAAAATAAAAATAAATCAAGAATACTCTTCAAGAATATCCTTCAGATATATCTTGTGCTGCCCGAGCTTTCCTTCATAGTTCCCGCTTGATATTCTTACAACCCCATCAACCTTGCTCGCAACCTCCATGCAAACGTACATCGCCCTCTTAAGCACATCCAGGTTTATTCCATTTATGACTATCTCTGGAATCGATTTCACACCATCCGGGACCATTGAATCGGGGATCTTGTTCTTGAGGGTTGGGCAGAAGTAATGGTTAGTTGTCGGGCCGATTTCAGGATACTTCGTTTCAGGTTTCGAGCCAGCCGAGCAAATTCCAAATGATGTTATAACTCCATCTATCTCCTTTAATGCCTCGACGGCAAGCTCTCCAGCTTCCAAGGCAGCCTCCTCGCTCTCACAGAAGTACCAGATGTTTCCACCTGCTATTCCTTCAGCGTATCCAATGTATCTCTCGATTATGAACTCTCCAAACATTATCGGAACCCTTATCATTTTCCTTCCCCAAAGCTCCTCTTCCCATTCATATCCATCACCACATCTTCCAACGTTTAATTCGGCGTCGAACTTTGTGTCGCTATCGGTTGCGTTGAAGACCCTTGTTGTTGGCACGACAAGCACACCCTGTCTCAACCTCTTGCTCATTTCTCTCATCAGAACGTCAAGAAACTTTTTGCTCTTCTGAACCCAGACCTGAGCTATCGCTCCATGTCTTCCATCGGGTGTCTCCTCAGGAGAGAGCCATCGATCTATCCCTCCTTCCGACTCCCCAAAAACAGTCGATGGAAGGGCTGTAGAGCCGTAGGCGGCGTTTTTAAGCAACCACTTATGCTTTGCGGTTATGATAAATCTCGAATAGATTCCATCAAAAGCCTCGCAGTATGTATCATCTACCGGTATTCCATTCAGTTCAAGTCCCATGTAACTGAAAGGCAAATAAAAGATAAAAGAGTTTCTGGTTAGAAGTGGAGGTAAACGAATATTAAGTTAGATATAAACTTGAAAAGTTAAAGATTAGTTTTTATCCCGGTTTGTAAAAACCACAACCTCTGAATTTTATCTCTCCATTCTCAAATCTTTCCCTCCAGCCCGGAAATGTTCGGAGTATGCGTGTTTCAAACCAGATACACTGTCTTCTCCCTCCATCAATTTCATAGAATCTGCAATCATCACACCTCATAAGTCAAATTTATTTGATTGATATTTAAGTTTTTTTGATTTCTGTTGCGAAGGTCAGATAGGTTTTATAGTTGGTCTGATAATTCGGAAATGATGATAGAAATCGATGGTAGTTACGGTGAGGGTGGGGGACAGATCTTGAGAGCTGCGATATCCCTTTCATGCCTTACTGGGAAAGCTGTTAGGATTTCGAATATTAGGGCAAACCGCCCTAAGCCGGGTTTGGCAGCTCAGCATTTGAAAGGTATTAAAGCTGCGAAGAAGCTTACAGATGCTGAGGTTGAAGGACTGAGACTGGGATCGAAAACTGTTATCTTCAAGCCAGGGGAAGTCAGATCAGGGAGATTCAGGATTGATATCGGAACGGCAGGGAGTATTACATTGATTCTCCAATCCATTCTCCTTCCCTCACTCATTGAAAGATGTGAGTTCACGATTAGCGGAGGCACAGATGTGAAATGGTCTCCTACTGCCGACTATTTTAAAAATGTGACACTTCCAGCCCTTTCCCTGTTTGGAGTGAAATGTGAATTTGAAGTGCTAAGGAGAGGGTACTATCCTAAGGGAGGTGGCATAGTAAGAGTAAAAACTGAGAAATCAAGCCTCAATGGCTTTGATTTTAAAGATTACTCGGGCGATGAAATTATAAAAGGTATAAGCCACTGTTCAAATCTCCCCGATCACGTGGCAAGAAGACAGGCAGAGGCTGCAAAGGCTTTTCTAGAAAAGCAGGGCTTTGAAACAGAGATAGAGGCCAAAGTAGTTAGAGGTGAATCAACTGGTAGTGTGATAACCTTATGGAGAAGTTTTAAAGGTGGAAGCTCGCTTGGAGAAAGAGGTAAGAGGGCTGAAAAAGTTGGAGAGGAGGCAGCGTTGAATTTAGCAAACGAATTGAATGCTGGAGGAGTCGTTGACAGACATTTGGCTGACCAGCTCATGGTCTTCGCTGCTGTTGCAAATGGTAAGAGCTCTTACACCACAACCGAGGTTACCCTGCATCAGAAGAGCAATGCATACGTTATTGAGAAATTCTTAGGAGACGTTATAAAATTTGATAACAGAAGGATAGAAATAGTTGGAACTGGATTGCTTTAATTGCCATTCGAATTACCATTTATCACTTACTCATATCTCAGAGCCTCTATCGGCTCGAGTTTACTTGCCTTGAAAGCTGGATAGAAACCACTTATAACCGCTGTTATCAACCCAAAGAAAACGCCCTGAAGGATTGAGTAGAGGGTTGCCATGCTGAACAAATGTTTGGCTGACTGAAGGATAGCCAGTTCGATGAAGTAACCTCCGAAAATGCTAAGAAAACCACCGATAACGCTCCCTATCACCCCAAGAATCAAAGCCTCATATAGAAAGATTCTAAGAATTGTGTGTCTGCTTGCTCCTACAGCCCTCATAACTCCAATCTCCTTTGTTCTTTCTAGGGTTGACATCAACATTATGTTCAGAATGCTAACACCAGCTACAAGCAATGAAACTCCGGCTATTGCGAGAAGGAATAGATTTATCTGATTAAAAGCCTCAGTGATCCTCTCTAAGATAGATCTCAATTCTAAAACTCGAACTTTTTTGTCTCTGGAGTTTATTGACTTCTCTACCAGATCTTTAAATTTCTCGATATCTTGGAGACTCTCGACCTTGGCGATTATAGCGGAATAATCTTCCTTGTTAAACAGCTCTGTAAAATCCTTTTCAGATATTATTATTGCGTTGTTTGGATTTATATCAAATCTGGCCCCCTCCTCTTTCAAAATTCCTGCTACTGTGAATTCTTTTTCTTTGATCGTAACCTTATTTCCGACCCTAATCTTCATTCTTTCGGCAAGATTACTTCCAATGACACATGAGCCTGAAAGCCTGTTACTCCCCTTCTCAACTTCAAAAAGTTCAGTAATTGCAGCTCTATCCAAACTGTAAATTGTGGTAAAAGTTTTCTTGTTTTTGAGGTAAACAAGCGAACCCTCGTTTTTCAGAGGGATGACAGACTTCAGATATGGCATTTTCTCGATTTTAGAGACGATAGTCTTATCTATACTCGAGTATCCTCCTGAGAAGGATGGGGTTATGATAACTTCATTGGCAATATCCTCAAACCTTTCGAGAACGGTTTTCTTCAAACCCTCACCAAATATCCCGATAGAAGAAATGGCCATAACACCTATCACTATTCCGATGATAGCTAAGATCGTTCTTACCTTCGTTCTCATCAAGTTTCTTTTGGCCAGCTCGAAGTACATCTTCAATCGCCTCGTTTGTCTAAGATTTTACCGTCTCTTATCTTCACAATGCGCTGTGCGAACTCAGAAACAGCAGGGTCATGTGTCACTACGATTACTGTGACACCCTCTTTGTTAAGATTCGTGAGAATCTCCATGATGAGTTCTCCACTTTTCGTGTCAAGATTTCCAGTTGGTTCATCGCATAACAAAATGGTAGGATTGTTTGCTAAGGCTCTTGCTATGGCAACCCTTTGCTGCTGACCCCCGCTAAGCTCAGTGGGTTTTCTATTAATTTCTCTTTCCAGTCCTACTTTTTCAAGCAACTCGTTCGCTCTTTTCTCTCTCTCGTTCCTATTCAAACCACGGAAAATCATTGGCAATTCAACGTTTTCGAGGGCAGTTAGGGTAGGAATCAAATTATATTGCTGAAAAATGAAACCTATCGTATCTCTTCTGAGCCTGGTGAGCTCGTCATCATTTAACTTTGAGGTATCATTTCCCGCAATCAACACTCTCCCCTTAGTTGGTTTGTCAAGGCAACCAATCATGTTGAGAAGCGTTGACTTTCCGCTCCCTGAAGGACCCATTATCGCGATGAATTCTCCCTCTTCTACCTTCAAGGATACACCATTCAATGCAATTACTTTCTGCACCCCTAAAGTGTAGATCTTATAGACTTCTTGAAGCTCCACGACCGCGTGCATCTTATCGCTTGTTAGTTTATTTTCTAGACTTTACGAGTGCAACAACAATTATAGCGGCAACGATCACTGCAGCTATTCCTATGTAAAGCATAGTATTCCTAGGACTCTTTTCAAAGCTTTTAACAGGAACACTGAACTCTTTGCTTATTTTGTTAACACTTCCTAATTCGTTTGTCCAGGAAACAATTATCGTACCTTTTTTGGTAACAAGAGGGAGAGAGAAGTCAAAACTGAAGAAGTCTCCCGACTCGAGTTCACCAACGAAGAAGTTCTTGGTAATATTCTTTGCTATAACCTCTATCACAACATTTCTTGCCTTCGATCTCCCTCCATTGCTCAGATCTCCGGTAATCTTTACCTCTTCAAGTGTCTTCTTTACATCCAGATTGCTTATTCCCAGAATTTCTTGATCTGTTGCTGTAAATTCGACACTTCTTTGTATTACGTAATCGTTCCCCATCTCATCTTTATAGCTCACTCTGATTGTTATCTCATTCTTTCCGCTCTTCTCTGGTGAAAAGAGAAAACTTGTAGATGTAGAGGTGAAGGGATCGAGGTAGGGAATTTCCCGTCGGTTTTCGGAGAACGAAATTCTGTCACCATTAACTTCAACTATGACTCCGTAAACTCTGTCATTCCTCAGATTTGCAAGGGAAACGCTAAGAGATGAGACATCGTTTACTGGAAGAACTGAAAATGATAGGTTGTAGGTGAGAAAAACTCCCTTGCTGCTCTCGTATTCTACCTCAACATTTTGAATTGTCTCATGGTAATTTCTCCCGTTATAGAATGAAATTTTGAATGAAAGCGGTTTATCCTCAGTAGGATAGAATTTAAACGTTCCTGTGGCCTCCTGAAGGGTGTTAAAGTAGAATATGGAAGGTTCTGAGTTGAATAACGGCTCAACCCTTACCTTCTCAAAGTTAATCCTGCTAGCTAAGGAGAATTCAACCTCGTTTACCTCATTAAGAATCAGTCTTGTTTTTTTGAGAATTAATAATGGTTTCACATCCACAACTTCCACATTAAAAATGTGCTTTTTGCTATCGTTTTTCGTGTTTATAAGTACCTCAACTCCGTATAAACCTGGATTTGTTGCCTTTATTGTGAAGGGGAATTCATAGCTTGTCCCTTTAGCGATTACGCCGATTTCTGTGATAAATGATGGCGTTATCTTAACTCCTGTTGTCTTGAAGGAAATACTTCTCACATCCTCTTCTTTCTGAGATGTTAGAATCAATTTTCCGTCTGCGACATCTCCAGGTAGAAGTACTGCGGGATTAATCTCTATTTTTGACACCTCTATGGCTTTTGAAGGTATTACAAATAGCAGCGAGATTATCAGGAGTGTAGCCCATATTTGCATGCTTTTCATCAGATCATCCTCCTTGTAGTATGGATTACTACAACTTTTTCACATTAAATAAACTTTACCCTCATTCGGCAGTTTTAAATGAATTCAGGCAAAAATAATCTTTATGGAAAGTGATGAGGTGCATGAGATCTACGACTTTGTTCAAATGAATCTTTTCTTTGGAGATGAGACTCTGAGCGTTGGAGAGAAGAGATATAATCCTTTAGTGCTTTTTACAATCATGACATCTTTCCTTAATGGGAAAGAGCTCATTTTTGGCGAGTATGGGAGCGGGAAAACAACTTCAGCTGAGAGGATAACGAGCTTAACAAAAACACTCCCGCTGGAGTTCATTCAGGCTACAACAATCCACGGCCACCCTGAGCAGACGGAAGAAAAGATGAAAGCAACCCTCGATCTTGCAGCTTTGGAGAAGGAGGGAAAAGAAATCATTAGATGGAAACTTCTACCCTTTTCACCAGCCGTAATAATCGATGAGATAAATCGTCTTCCCGTTGGTAAGCAGAGCATGATTCTGAATGAAGTTGACAGGAACATCTGGAGCTATAGAGGTGAGACCCTAATTTTTGAGGAGGGAAAGTCATTTTTTGGGACAATCAACTATCAGGATGCCGGAACAACACTTCTGATTCCCCCACTCCTCGATAGATTCGACATCGCTGTTGAAACGACAATGCTTCACCCTGTGAGGAAGAGACTCGTGAGACGGGGGGTGGATGACAGCATCCTCCGTGATTCAAAGCTCGCAAAGGAAATGATCGAATACATAATGGAGATGAACGTTTCTGAGAAATCCGGTGAGGTGGTTAGGTACGTGGCGGAAGTTTCAGTATCTTTCAGAGAGGTAATTGAGGAGAGAGCCAAGAAAAATGGCTTTAATCTGAACCTGCCTGGAAAAAAGGAAATTGAAGAAATAAACAAAGAGATAGAATCCCTCCCTGTTTCGTTTGATCTTGAACTCCTTATGGACTATCTCGGCCAGGAGGTTTACTGTCATCTGGGAATGCACAAAGACTTCTCTAAATGCAGCGGTTGCCATTACGCAAACTACATCTGTTCAGATCTTTACTCCATCTCCAACAGGGCTGAGAGAAGTATTCTGTTATATTCGAAGGCACTTGCGTGGTGGAATGGGGATGAAGAGGCAGATGTGCTCCATTTGACCAGTGTTTTACCCTTTGCCCTCTGGCACAGAACGGAGATTTCCGACAGGAAGCGATCTGAAATTAGGGATGTTGAAAAAGACGTTAGCGATGAGTTTTTTGCAGTTCAGGATAGTGTAAGGAAGGTGAAGAAGAGGTGGGAAGAGCATAGAAGTCTTCAGATCGAAGCTTACAACCTCCTCAAAAAGGGCGAAGAGAAAGAGGTAGAGAACATTGCAAACCTGACTGGACATCCCTTCTTCAAGAGTCTTTTGAGGGGGTGAGTTTTGGAGGATGAAATCCAAGCTGGAGGAGCAATTCCCAACATGGAGGCATTAAAAGAACTGTTTGAGAAGGTAAGGAAGAAACTTTACTATCCTCCAGTTGAGAAGTTTGAGGTCTCGGAGGGAGAGAGCAGATTCGAGTTCGGAAGGAGGTTAAAGCTAATCATTGGAAAGGAAGAGGTCAAAGTGTTCAGCAGAAAAGCCCTTGAAGGGTTGTTTGCGTTGAATCTTAACCATTGGGCAAAGCATCCCTACGATCTCAAGACGATTCTGCTTGAAGAATATTGGCTTAGGGATTTCGAGAAGAGGTCTGAGATAAGAGATATTTTCGATGATCTCGTTTCCACTCTGGACCTTATATTTAACCGGGGAATTGATGAGGTAATCGACTATTATCATCAGGCTCCAATCAGAGGGAAACATGATGTGCTGATAAGGGCGTACCTTCAGAGGGTTAGTGGTGAAATGCTGGTTGATGTGAACGAAGACATCGAGAGAAGAGTAGATGAATTGATGAAGATAGATTTCCTCGATTTGAGAAAAATGAGATTGAGGATGAATCTAATCAGATTTGGCAAGATCATAGAAGATTTAATTGAGGGTTTTCAACCTCAGATCAGCGTTGAAGATTTCTCTGAAGAGGATCTCAGAGAGGCTTTAAAAGAGGCTGCTTGGGAACTCGATGAGAGGGAATTCGAAGATCTATGCAGGTTCATAGGAAAGAAAACAAGCACGGTAATTAAAAAGCCAAGAAAAGTCTGGTATATGGAGAAGGCAAGAAATTATTCCATTTATATCCAGCCCCGATCGAGGACGGGATCGCTTTATCCCTCGGAAATCAGGGAGTTCGAGTTTGATGACAAAATCGAAGCATTCAATCCTGTAGATAGTTATGGAAAGCTGATTCCCGGAATAGCAAAAAAGTACGTTTACGAGGACTTTGAAGGGATGGTAGGAGGCATATCAGATGCTGTCATCGTGATTGACTCTTCGGGAAGCATGATGGATCCAGAGAGGGGCGTCTCCTATGCTGTGCTCGGAGCTTTTGTGATAGCAAGAAACTATCTCGAGAACGGAGCAAGAGTTGGAGTTGTTAACTTTTCAAATGAAAATCTTAGCCTACTTCCCACGAGAGGGGACGTTGTATTTGATCATCTTATTCTTTATCAGGGAGGTGGAACGCATCTCGATGTAGATGAGTTGAAAATATATTTAGATAGGCTGAGAACTCAACCAGATTTGATTATGATAACGGATGGTGGAATTGAGAACATCGATGAGGTTTCAGAGTTTATTTCAAAACTTAAGTCAATGACAGTCATATGGATAAAAAAGCATGTGGAGGGGTTAAAAGAGTTCTCAGAGCGAGTAGAAAGACTGAAAGCAATGAGAGGGGTTGAGATTTTTGAGGTTGAGGATGAGAAAGATATACCATCTATAGCCGTGAGGAGATTCGGTGATTTTTATGCTTGATGTGAGGAAGATCATCGACAGGTATCCGGATGTTCTTGAGGTTGGAAAGGAATCCAAGAAAGCTAAAAGGAAAGCTAAAAGGATCAAGCAGAAAAAGGCAGAGTTCAAAGAGCTCGGTGAGATACTGGCAATCTATCTCCAGAAGGAAACTTCAGATGCCTTCAGACTGAACTCACATCTGGCGTTTGATTACAGTAGAAAGGTTCAGCATAGTTTCGGTTTAAGTTTGGATGAGATTGAAGAGATGATTAGTCTGATCCTCCCGGAGAAGATCATTGAATTTGAAGGGGAAATAAGGGTTAAGCTTTGCGACGACCTTTTCGATAGCTATCTGGGGTATCTCTTCTCTGGATTATACCACGATGTTATAAAAGATAGGGATTCCATTATCTTTGGTCTGCGAAAGGCTTTGCCTAAGTTTCCCCATCTCTGCTATCGCTTGAGTAATAAGTGGGGTTTTGGATATAAGCATGGTATGGGAGAGCTTATTATCTCGGGCCATCCTGGAGGTTACGTTGGCCATGAAATGAGTGGGGAGAAGATAGAGGTTATTCAGTTCGAGCGATAGAGTGGGATATAAAATGAAGGGGGGAGAGGAATGGACTGGGATAAACATGGTTGGTGGGGAAATAAGAGTGAGGAAGAGCATAAATCCTAAAAAGAGGTTTGGAGGGAGTATATCAGTTTGGAAAGGCGGTTGGGTTGAAATTAATTGAAATTAGTTGAAATTAGTTGAAATTGAAATTAGTTGAAAAATTGAATGGATACGTTGGATATGAAAATAATTGATAGGTTGTTGGATAGGATTAACATTCCAGAACCTGAGTGTGGGAGAAATTATGAGGAAGCGGTCAATTCAAACAGACTTGAGGACGCTGTTTTAGTCTTCCTTGATTGGGCAAAAGACAAGTACGGGTGGAGAAAGGAAGTCTGGGAGGAAGCATTTAAGCTTGGAAGGGAGCTAGCAAGTGAATTTTGCATTTCTATTGAGGAGATCTCCACAATCCAAAAGTATAGATATGGTGGAATATTTGGCTTTTTCATTTCTGGTCTTATTCACGATCTCATTGGGAGTAAAAGGCTTCGTTTGAGATTGAGTTCAATGTCTGGGTTGGGGTATAAATTCAAGTCGGGAGAACTGGAAATTTTTGGTGATAAGTTGATCTACCTTGGATTAAAAATGAAGGGGGGAAGGATAATCCTACATGGAAATGCAGGAAATTATGTGGGTAGGGAGATGGAAGGGGGAGAGCTGATAATAGAAGGAAATGTCAGAAACTGGGCTGGATATGGTATGAAAGGTGGGAGGTTGGTGATAAAAGGAAATGCTGGGAATGTTTTGGGTGGAAAGATGGAGGATGGAGAGATTGTCGTGTACGGAAGTGCAGGCGAATGGCTCGGAGAGGATGCGAGAGGTGGAAAGATTGAGGTTAGAGGTAGGGATGTGAAAAATCAAAGTAGTCGATCGTAGAGTATTTGTGTGGTTTTCTGATTGAGTTTGACTTTTCTACAAGTTTATTATTGGTTTTTTGGTTTTTATTTAGGTTTTTCACTGCACAAATTTCAACGTTTGATCTTAACCTTCCATTAAAAAGTCTCATCACCAATCGAAAACATTCTAATAATTTGGAGCAATATACTTATCATGAAACATAGAATTCTTTCAAGACCGAGCTACAGCCTGTTGGAACTTGAACTTGAGAGTGGAGAAGAAGTGCAGGCTGAGACAGGGGCTATGGTTTACATGAAGAATGTTGAACTGAAAACAGAAATGAAGGGTGGACTCTTCGGGGGTTTGAAAAGATCGCTCCTTGGAGGCGAGTCCTTCTTCATAAACAGATTTGTCTCTAAAGGTAGAGGACTTCTCGGATTGGCTCCGAGGTATCAGGGCGATATAGTACATATCCCAATGGAAGGGAGAATGTATGCACAAAGCGGTGCGTTTCTTGCTTCCTCTCCTGAAATAAACGTAGATACAAAATGGGGTGGAACAAGAACGTTCTTTGCTGGGGAAGGGCTTTTCCTTCTGAAACTCGATGGAAGCGGAGATCTATGGCTTTCATCTTTTGGCGGAATTGAAGAAGTGGAGGTTGAAGATTACTTAAAGGTTGACACCGGCCATATCGTTGCCTTTGAAGAGGGTTTAGACTTTAAAATCTCCAGAGCAGGTGGATTGAAAGCAACCCTTTTGAGTGGAGAAGGACTGGTGGCAGAATTCAGTGGGAGTGGGAAGGTCTGGATTCAGACAAGATCTATTGGTGAATATCTTGGCTGGCTCGCCTCCCTCCTTCCAAAGAAGGATTGATTGTATTTATCTAAAATTTTTAGTTAATTTTAATTAAATTATTTTTTAAATTAGACTTCTCACTCAAATCCAAGTTCACGGAGTATCTCTACTGCCTTCTGAAGATCTTCGGCTTTAACGAGGATATGATCGGTAGAATAGGATGAAAACACGAGGATTGGTATATTCTTCTCGGCCAAAGCTCTTGAAATCCTTGCAATAAAGCCTACAGTATCAAATGGCAAAAAAGTTTCGAAAGTTATAAGTCTAAAACCTCTTTCAACCTCTAAACCTTTAGGAAGCTTTTCCTCCTCAGTAACAATGGTTATCTCCCTACCATCGTTTATCAATGCAAAGAATGGTGAGTTTAGATAATCAAGATAATCAAGATAATCAAGATATTCAAGAGACTCATGATACTCAAGATAATCAAGATCGTCAAAATTTCTTGCTCTGGCAACAGCATAAGTGGCTTTGTTAACCTTAAGTTTTACTTTACCTTCCCACTTCTCGCCTTTCTCACTCATAAAATCCTCCTGTTCTTTGGTACGAAATTGATGATTTTATTTCCTTTTATCCTTCCACATCCAAGGAAGTAGGAACCGGACTTGAGGATCACGTATCTACTGTTTTTAACCTCTAAATTATCCCTTTCTAAATCCCTTTCTAAATCCCTTTCTAAATCCTCACCCATCATCCATCTTTCAGCCTCATACCTGCTGATTTCCACAACGTTCTTCTTTGCCATTGGCCCTACAAGAAAGGAACCCTCAATGGAGAGCCTCAATCCATCCCCCTCAATTGTGCCAAAGTAAATTCCTTGGCTAACTCTCCTAAACTTTAACTCAAGCCCGCAATTAGTATAAGCATAGATCCTTCTCTTACCCATTTCCTTGAAGTTTAGATCTATATCTATCTCTTCAACCCCAAACTGCTCCCTTAGCATGTTTTTTATATGGTTCCTCAGTTCATCCTTATCGCTTTTCATATCCTCCATCCTCCATCACCCCGGCTTAAGGATCTTTGCCACAAAGAAACCTTCCGTATCGTTATCTTGGGGATGGATTCTGAGGCATCTCCTAATTTCTTTATTAAATTTAACTCCCTCAAATTTGGTAATTCCGGGTCTGGCTTTAACTGGCAGATTAATTTCTTCAATTTCTGCATCACTTGTTGAGAGCAAAGCCTCGACAACCTCCTCGTTCTCCTTGACATCGAGCGTGCAGGTGGAATAGATGAGCACACCTCCAGGTTTTAACGCTTTGTAAGCAGCTCTTATCAGCTGCTTTTGCAGTTTTGAAAGCCCCTCAACCTCTCTTATATTCCATATTTTGAGATATTTGAAGTTCTTCCTGATCATCCCGATGTTGCTGCAGGGGGCATCGAGCAAAACCCTATCAAATTTCTCTTCATATCTTCCAAAGCTCCTCCCATCCATCATCGTTACTACGGCATTCGTCACCCCGCATTTCTGGAGATTTGAGATCAGGATGTTGATTCTGGGATACTTCACATCATTTGCAACTATGCAACCTCGGTTTTGCATATAGCTAGCTATCTGCGTCGTCTTTGCTCCAGGAGATGCGGCCATATCTAAGATAAGCATTCCCGGTTTAACATCCAAAGCAATTGCTGGAATCATCGAGCTTGCTTCTTGAGAAAAGATAAGGCCTAGTTGATGCTCGATAGTCTTAGTTAATCTTTTAGATTTCTCAAAAACAAAATAACCCTCTTCACACCATGGAATTCGCTCGAGCTCAAACTCTCGAGAAAGATTTTTTATGATTTCCTTCGGTTCGGCTTTCAATCTGTTTATTCGAAAGCTTTGCCTCAGAGGTTTGAGCATAAATTCGATGAATTTCTCGCTTGAATCTATCTTCGAATACCTTTCGAAAAACTCTGGATTTATATTATACAATTCAGATGTGAGTTTCTGTGTGTCAGACTCAATCTCTGGCATCCTTTTGAAGATCTTCTCTGAGTTTTAAAAATGAATTGCTCAATCGGTTACTCGTTGGACCAGTTTTTTCTTTTTTAAGTTAGCTCATTGGGAATCCTCTCAAGTTTCGAAGTCAATACCTCGATCAAAAACCGAAAAATTTTTTGATTAGCTATGGAGTTAAAGCCATGCGAGCTAAATACCTCATCTTAGGATTGATTTTGGCCCTGCTCATCAGTGGATGCACTCAACAGCAGCAGAGCAAGGAGAAAATAAAGGTAGGGATTCTTCCCATCGAAGATGCACTGCCTTTCGTTGTAGCCGATGAGGAGGGAATCTTTAAGAAGCATGGTGTGGATGTGGAAGTGATCAAGTTCCAGAGTGCTATGGAAAGGGATGCAGCTCTAACGTCTGGCCAGATAAATGCAGTCCTAACCGATCCGCTTGCGGTGATTCTGCTCAGAAACGGTGGAATTGATGTGCAAATAGTCTCGCTTTGCTTAGGAAAAACGCCTCAGGAAGGAATTTTTACCATACTCGCCGCTCCAAACTCATCGATAAACAAGCTTGAAGATCTGGAAGGGAAGCAGATAGCGATCTCCAGCAACACGATAATAGAGTACGTTACAGATAGGATGCTGGATGGAGTGAAGGCTGAGAAGGTTGAGATAAAGAGCATACCCCTCAGGCTTCAGACCCTTCTGGAAAGTAAGATCGATGCAGCAACACTCCCTGAGCCATTAGCGAGCTTGGCTGTTATGAAGGGGGCGAAGAAGATAATTTCCGACGCGGACTTGGATGAGAGCATATCGCAGACAGTTATAGTTTTCAAAAGGGACCTCATAAACTCCAATCCTGAGGACGTGAAAAAGTTCTTAGCTGCGTACGATGAGGCTGTCGAGAAAATAAATTCTAACCCAACAAAATACAGGGAGAAGTTCATTGAAATAGCTAGAGTACCAAAACCGCTGGCAGAAAGCTACAAGATGCCGAAATATCCGAAATCCGAAACGTTTCCAATAGAATTCTATACAGGTTATCTTGAATGGGCTATGGAGAAAAAGTTAATAAAGAAAAGCATATCCTATGAGGAGGCAGTTTACACGAAATAGGCAAGAAGTATCAAGAAGTATCAAGAGGTGGCAAGAAGTAACAATTAGCATGAAGTAGGAAGTAAAAATGATTGAAGCGAGAAAAATATCAATGATGTATCCCAATGGAACGGAGGCTTTAAAAGAGGTTAGCTTCTCTGTCGAGAAAGGGGAAATTTGTTCTGTTATAGGGCCTTCCGGATGCGGAAAGTCGACCCTCCTTTTTATTTTTTCCGGCTTGCTTAAGCCTACTGAAGGAAAGGTTTTCGTCAATGGAAAGCCAGTAAACTCTCCAAGAAAGGATGTATCCCTCATTTTACAAGATTATGGTCTTTTTCCATGGAAAAACGTAAGGGATAATATCGCCGTTGGAATGAAAATTCAGGGGTTTGCGGAGAATGAGATTGAGAAAGCTGTTAACTCTCTGATAAAAAAAATCGGGCTCATTGGATTTGAAAGATCGTATCCAAAACAACTGTCTGGGGGGATGAGGCAGAGGGTGGCTTTTGCGAGAGCTCTCGCTTTGAAGCCATCGATAATGCTGATGGATGAACCCTTCTCATCCTTGGATGCTTTATCGAGGGAGAGGATGCAAGATTTCCTTATCCAGATTTGGAAGGAGACCTCTACCACAATCGTTCTCGTGACTCATAATATAGAGGAGGCTGTCCTACTTGGGAAGAAAATAGTCGTGCTTACCGAGAGACCAGGGACTGTAAAGGAAATAGTAGAGAACGAAGGAGCTGCCAGAATAGAATACCGCTATGAGGAAGAGTATTTTGAAAGATGTAGGGAAATCAGAAGGTTAATAGGTTTGAAAGAGTAAAAGGAAAAGTTAAGGAAGCTGGATTCATATGGCAAAGAATAGAAGACTGAATGAATTGGGCAGACTAAATAAATTAAATAGATTAAATAGATTAAACGGGATAAACGGATTGACAAGAATGAGGATCAGAGGATATGTTTTTTCGATCTTAGTACTTCTGACCCTCTGGGCTGTCGGTGCGAATCTTTCATCCTCACCCGCATTACCTTCTCCTTTCATTGTGGTTGTCTCATTTGTTTCTGATCTGCCCGTTCTCTTTCCGCACATCCTCGTTAGTGCTTATAGAGTAGTATATTCCATTTTGCTCGCCCTCTCATTTGCAATCCCAATTGGTTTGATCAGCTATAAGGAAAAAATCGATAGTATCGTTTCTCCCTTTGTTTATCTGCTTTATCCCATCCCCCACATAGTTTTGCTTCCAATCATCATCCTCCTTTTCGGAATAGGGGATGCGTCGAAGATATTTCTAATCTCTATGATCGTGTTCTTCCAGATTCTGGTAACAGCCAGAGATGCGGCAAGAAATGTCAGCGATTACTACATCCTCTCCCTAAAATCTCTTGGGGCAAGCGAGTTTGATGTTTACAGGCATGTGATATTCCCGGCAACTCTTCCGAAGATTCTCACCGCGATGAGGATTAGCATCGGAACGGCCATAGCGGTTCTCTTCTTTGCGGAATCCTTTGCCACATCAAGTGGGTTGGGTTACTTCATCCTTGACTCATGGAGCAGAGCTGACTACAACAGCCTTTACTCCGGAATAATTTCAATGGCCCTGCTCGGTTTCTCCTTCTACCTATTCGTGGAATTTCTTGAAAAGAGATTCTGCGGGTGGGTTTAGTTTTTGGTTTGTTTGGTTTATTCCAGTTTATCTCGATAGTTTTAAGCTATAGTTTCAGTTTCGTCATCAATCCAATCTATAAGCCTATGAACTCTCTAATCTTTTTCTGCAGTAAATCGGCAATGAGCTTTCCATCCACCTTTCCCCTGAACTCCTTCATAACCACTCCCATCAATGGCTTGAACGACTTCTCACCCTTTTCAGCTATGAAATCCTTTTTCTCGATTAGAAGCTTTTCGATAAACTCTTCGAGGCTCTTCTCAGCTTCCACACCACCCGCATGCATGGCTTCTAGCACTTCTTCCTTCGTTGCCCCAGGCCTCTCACAGAAAACCTTGAGAACTTCATACACACCCTCTTTCGCAATCTTTCCCCCTTTTACCAGGTCGAGGGTGAAAGTGAAGTGCTCTTTTCTGAGATTTTCAATCTTAAAACCATCTTTTTTCAGTTCTGATGGCGCTAAATAGATAACCCTGGCCACGAGTGAGGGTTGCAGGTCCTTTGCATATTCCTCGAATATATCGGTGTAGGGTGAATCGGCTATGATGTAGGCAAGATCCTTTGCCAGGCCCATTTCTTCGTATCTTTTTGCTCTCTCATCTATCAACTCCGGAATCTCCAAATCCATCAGATCCTCGTCGATTACAACGGGCGAAACATCCGTTTCTGGATACATTCTCGCAGCTCCAGGCAAAGGACGTAGATAGGAAGTAGTGCCATCCTCATTCGCCTTTCTAGTCTCCTCAGGCACCTCACTAAGGCAGATTCTTGCCCTCTCACATATTCTGAGCAAGGCCCTTTCAACCCTGTCTTTATTCCCAGCTGCAAGGATTATCGCATCATCATCGTTTGAATTAAGCTTCCTCTTTAACTCTTCAACTTCTTCAGCGCTGATACCGTAGGCGGGAAGTTCGTCGGTATGGAAGATCCCTCCAAGTCCAAAGTTTTTGGCAATATCAGAGAATTCTGTGCCAAGTCTTCTTCCCGGCTGAATTTCAACACCCACAAGGCCGGAGAAACCTTTAAGCAGCACCGCTCCAATAAAGTTTGCTTTTCTCAAAATCTTCGATTTCGTATTCTTGAAAAGATCTGTTACATCGTAAACCCTATCCTGAATCTCTTGAATTCCTATATCTCTTTTCTTCAGCTCATCTCTTATCTTAAGGAGATTTAACTGTCTTAAAACCTCATACTCTACGATTTTATCCAGAATCTCGAGGGACTGAACCCCTTTTATCTCAACCCTCGCACCAGCCCTTATCGAGATGTTCACATCCTGCCTTATCGTTCCGAGTCCACGCTTCACCATTCCTGTGGAGCGAAGAATCATTCCAAGCTTTCTGGCCGCCTCTATTGCATCTCTGGGATTCTTGATATCCGGTTCTGTTCCTATCTCTATGAGAGGGATACCTAACCTATCGAGGGAGTAAACAACGTAGTCCTCACCCTCCTCAATTTTCCTACAAGCTTCCTCTTCAACACAGATCGTCGATATTCCTATTCTCTTTCCGTTCACTTCAAAACTACCATCGTAGGCAATAAGGGCGGTTCTTTGAAAGCCTGTTGTGTTACTTCCATCGATGACGATTTTCCTCATCACATGTACCTCATCGACAAGCTTCATGTTAAGCATTCTTGCAATTAAAACGGCTATCCTGATTGCCTCGCGATTAATCTCAGAAGGTGGCTCTTCGTCCGCCTCGACAAGACATGTGGTATCGTAAAACTTATAAATGAACCTTTTACTTCTCAAAACCTCCTCTCTCGCTGCCCTATCCTCTTCTCCCATCTCGCTCTTCTTAGCTCTCAAATATCTGAAAAACTCGAAGTTCGACTCTTCAACATCCCTCTGAATTGTTGGACATCTACAAAATAACTTTTCCTTTGTGTCAAGCTGCTGATGGATCTCAATTCCAACCATTAAACCGATTTTATCGTAATCCATTTTATCCAGATCTTCAACGCCAAAGAAATCTGCCATGTCGAATTCTCCTCGATAGCGAGGTTTTTAAAATTTGTTGCCTAAGTTCTTTGAAGTATAAAGTAATTTAGGGGAAGGCGGTCTGCTTTGAGGCTTTGTTGGGAAAAAATTTTATATTGCCCAATACTTGGTTTTATGCTGTAATTTTTGGTGATGCTAATGTATGCGAGAATAAAGATCAGAGATACAGTTAGAGTTCCTCCTTCAAGGTTTGGTGAAGACATTAACGAAGTGATCGAGGATTTGCTCTGGGAGCAGTTTGAGGGAAAGCTCGATAAGGAATACGGGATGATCATAGGGATAGAGAGCATAGAGGATGTTGGAGAAGGCAGGATCATCGAAGGAGATGGAGCTGTTTACTATGACGTCGTTTTCAACGCCATTTCCTTCAAACCAGCAATGCAGGAGGTTATCGAGGGTGAGGTAATGGAAATCGTCGAGTTCGGGGCTTTCGTAACCATAGGCCCGCTCGATGCCCTCCTCCACATGAGCCAGATAATGGAAGATTACGTCGTTTACGATGACAAGAACAAAAAACTGATAGGAAAGGAAACAAGAAGATCCCTTTCTGAAGGGGATTTTGTTAGGGCAAGAATCGTTGCACTGAGTTTGAAAGAAAGAGAGCCAGAAAAGAGCAAAATCGGCCTGACAATGCGTCAGCCATGGCTCGGTAGCTTGAAATGGCTCGAGGAAGAGAAGATTAAGCTGGAGAAGGAAGTACAAAGCTAGATAAGCTAGAAGATTAGGAAGATAGGAGGTAAGTTATGCCAGACTACGCATGCAGGAAATGCAAGTTCATAAACCATGACACCCTGGTTTGCAAGAACTGCGGAAGCACGGATCTAACAAAGGAATGGTATGGTTATATAGTTATAATCGATCCGGAAAACAGCCAGATCGCTCAGAAGCTGGGAATCAAAATTCCAGGGAAATACACGATAAAGGTGGATTGATTACTAAGTGACTTTCTTTTCCCCATTATTTTTGGTATGTCGAAGGTTCTGGCATGTTGAAGGGTCTAAAGCTTCCGGAAAGTCTCAGAGAATTTCTTGCCAAGCCTCACGGCAAACTTTATAGGGGAAAGGGTCTGGAAACGATTGAAAAGATCCAGGAGCTGGGTAAATATTCACCACTGGTATGTGTTGGAGACCTTGTGACCTATTATACTTTTAAAGCAGGATATGAGCCTGATTTGGTCGTAATCGATTTAAAAACGGTCAGAGATCTGATTGATTCAGAGATGGTTGCTTACATGGAATCTAAACTCATAAATTATGTTAAAAAGAAGGTAAAAAATCCTCCTGCTTTGATAACACCTGAGCTAGTTAAACTTCTGGTTGAAAGCGTTAAGGAATTGAAAAACAAAAAGATCTATGTGCTTGTTGAGGGTGAAGAAGATCTTGCAACTTTGCTCCTTGTTTACCTTTTGCCTTACAATTCCCTGATACTCTATGGCCAACCTGGCGAAGGCGTTGTGGCTTTGGTTGTGGATAGGGAGCAAAAAAATATAATACCCGGAGTCCTCGAAAAGATGGAGAGACTTGAAGGTGGGGAAAAGATAATAAAACTCATCCTCGATGAAGGAATTCTCTGATGAAAATTCTCTGATTTCGGAGGTGAACGGATGGAAATAGAGGTGGAGAGGGACAATACAAATCCACTCCTTAAGAGAAGGGAGCTACATCTCAGATTGAGGTATGAAAAGGATCCAACTCCTTCAAGAAAAGCTGTAAGAGAGAAAGTAGCAGGCCTCTTCAATGTTAGTCTTGACAGGATTGTTGTAAGTTACATAAAGCCACAGTTTGGAAAGAGCGAAGCCATCTGTTACGTTAAAATTTATGAATCAAATGAGGATTTGCTGAAGACCGAGCCAAAGTACGTCATAACCAGAAACTTCGAGGCTGAAACAGAAGCTGAAACAGAGGCCGAGGCGTAAAGTAAAGTATGTAAAGCAATAAAAGCAATAATATAGGGTGGTTGGATGAGCGTCTACAAGTACTATGAGATAAAGGGTGAAAAACTGATAAGGAAGAGGAAGTTCTGTCCGAGATGCGGCGAAGGTGTTTTTCTGGCAGAACATGTCGACAGGCTATCGTGCGGAAAGTGCGGTTATACGGAATTTAAGAAGTAGTTTTTCTAAATGATCTCTCTTGGTATTGAAGGCACAGCCTGGAGCCTTAGCATTGGAGTTGTTGATGAGAAAGAGGTTTTACTGGTAGAAAACGATCCTTACATCCCTAAAGAGGGTGGGATTCATCCAAGGGAGGCAGCACAGCACCATTCGGAAAGGATCGGGAAGCTCGTAAAATCTGTTTTTTCTAAAATCGAACCTGATAAAATAGATGTAATCTCATTCTCCCAAGGCCCTGGAATGGGCCCTTGTTTAAGAATCGTTGCAACTGCTGCGAGAGTTCTCTCTCTCAAGTTGGAGAAGCCACTGATTGGAGTAAATCATTGCCTTGCTCATCTGGAAGTTGGAAGGTGGAAGACTGGAGCAAAAAATCCGGTAACTCTTTACGTTAGCGGAGGGAACTCACAGGTAATTGCGAGAAGAGGGAAAAGGTATAGGGTATTTGGAGAAACCTTGGACATCGGGATTGGGAATGCTCTTGATAAGCTTGCAAGGCATATGGGACTCAAACATCCTGGCGGGCCAAAGATTGAAAAACTCGCCAGAAACGGGAAAAGGTATTACGAACTACCTTACGTCGTTAAGGGAATGGATTTCTCCTTCAGCG
The DNA here is from genome assembly GCA_002011235.1 of Archaeoglobus sp. JdFR-27. GTDB lineage: Archaea > Halobacteriota > Archaeoglobi > Archaeoglobales > Archaeoglobaceae > Archaeoglobus_A. Next base: position 52,700 of record MTMO01000039.1, read on the forward strand.
GAATGGTGACGGCTGCCCAGAAACTTTTTGATAACGGAATTAGCAAGGAGGATGTAGCTTTTAGCTTCCAGGAAACGGCCTTTGCGATGTTGGCGGAGGTCTCAGAAAGGGCGATGGCATACCTTGACAGAGATGAATTGCTTTTGGTAGGTGGGGTTGGGGCAAACTCGAGGCTAAAGGAAATGCTGGAAGTGATGTGTAAGGATAGAAAAGCGAGATTTTACTCTCCACCTACTGAACTGATGGGGGATAATGGGGCTATGATAGCCTACCTGAGCTTACTAATGTTCAAGCACGGCTACGTTACCGAACTGAAAGATTCAACTGTAAAACCCGATTTTAGGATTGAAGAAGTTGATGTAAGCTGGGAATAGAAACGAAAGGAGCGAAAAATAAATAGAAAATTGAAAATAAAAAGATGAAAGGGATGTTTATGCTTCAAAACTCAAAACCTGAGAGGATCTACCTTGGCGGAGAGGCTGAGGTTAGAATCTATTCGGATTTCGTTGAAAAGATAAGAAAAAAGAAAAATTACAGGGTTAGCGATCTCGATAAAATTTTGCGAGAAAGCAGAACCAGAACCGAAGCAAGAATAATCTCCGCTGCGAGAAGGAATGGAGTACCTACCCCAATCATCTTTGACGTACAAGGTGAGAAGATAGTTATGGAGAGAATAAAAGGTGAGCCTTTAAGGGAGATAATGAATACAGAACTAAGCAGAAAGCTTGGTGAGCTTGTTGCAAAACTCCATGAAGCAAGAATCATCCACGGAGACATAACACCGATGAATTTAATCTATTCAAAGGGGATGATCTTTTTTATTGACTTTGGCCTCTCATTTTATGACGAAAGAATCGAATCAAAAGGTGTTGATCTCCACATCTACTTCGAATCTCTCAAAGCCTATTTCGATAACTGGGAGGAACTGAAAGAAGCTTTTATTTCAGGATACAAGAGTTATGAGAAAGGTGGTGAGGTTTTGAAAAGGGCTGAGGAGATAGATGCAAGAGGCAGATACGTTGAGAGGAGGATGAGGGATTAAGGTTGAATATTGACTTTTTTATATGAGCTAAGTTAGTTTTATTTGGTCAATTTACTCTGATTCTTTACCCTTAATTCCTTTGTTCAATGATTTTTCAACCTTTTCAGCAATTTTTTCAATTTGTTTTTCAATACTAAAATACTGCTCTAAAAGTGCTTTACCTAATGGAGTTAAGGTCGTTCCGCCCCCAGACTTTCCTCCTCTCTCTTTCTCAACAACTTTCCCGATTCTACTCTCCATTTTCTCCAGATAGTTCCACACGAATCTGTATGACATTCCTAGGGATTGTGCTGCCCCCATTATAGAGCCGGATTCTTCGATGGCTTTAAGTATGTCAGCCCCACCCCTTCCTAAAATGGGTATTCCATCTTTTTCAAACCAAAATTTGTATTTCAATTTCATATTTGTTACCTCAACAGATTGTTCATTTTTTCAAACAAATCTTTTACCCCTACAAATTCTGCCACCCTTTTATCTCTGACTGAGAAAAGATCTTTCACCTTTTCGACATTCATGAATTTCTATCGTTAAGTATTATTCTGCCACTATCAGGTAGAATTATATATAATCTCGAGGAGAACACTCTTCCGGTTGGGCCAAGAAGGACAAAGTACTCTTTATCGATCTCAATGTGAATCTGTCTAAACTAAATTTGCCGAATTTTTTGAGGTATCTTATCCTTATATTTATAATTCAAGAATGTTCATCTTTCTGTCTCTCTTAGAGAATCTCAGAGAAGAACTCTCGGGAATATGAATATGGTGCAGAACAAAAAATCAGAATGACTGCACATTGGCTTGTTTGAATCTGAAGTTAGAGTTAAGATGTTGCACAGAATTAGGCTTAGAATTATGCTTAAAGTTGGTATTCACCCACCGTCGTATCACCTTTATGCACCGCTGTACAACGTATTTAAGTTACTATTTTTGGAGGTTTAAGTGGTATTTGAGGGGTATTTAAGGGGTTTTAAGGGGCATTTTACGGAAGAGATCCTAGAATACTTGGTTAAGCCTTTTAACCGGTTAACCAAGAGAATCCTCAAGTTTTAAATCAAGAACCCTTAAGTTCTTCGTCGATTATCTGGTAAAAAGTCTCCACCGGCTGTGCTCCAACAACCTTTATTCCATTTATGAAAATCGTTGGTGTTCCTGTTACACCTGCTTTTATACCGGCGAGATAATCGTTCTGAATCTCTTCTTCGTATTTATCTGAGTCCAAACATCCTTTGAAGTCATTCATGTTGAGGTTCAACTCTTCAGCATAGGTGTAAAGTTTTGATTCAACTAATGTGAGGTTTGATTTGACCCACTCACTCTGTCTTTCAAAGAGAATTCTGTGATATTCCCAGTATTTCCCTTGGTCTCCAGCACAATTCGCTGCTTTTGCTGCAAGCATAGATATGTTGCCGTGAACAGGAAAATCTCTGTAAACGAACTTAATACTATCTCCATACTTTTCCAGTATTTGTGGTAGAATCTGGGTCTCGAATTTAGCACAATACGGACATGTAAAGTCAGAGAATTCGATTATTGTGACTTTTGCATTTTCACCGCCCAAAGATGGATCATCATCTTGGCTAACCTCCGTTCTTGGTACTTCAGGTTTTTTACTTATGTCGACTGACTGAAGGATTAGCGTCTTTCCATCTTTGGTGAGATAAACATCAGACTCTCCAACAACCTGATCGCTCCTTTTAAATTCTAGAGAAAGTTTGTAGAGGTTTTCACCATAAACTGACACGTTAACCAAACTGGCTTTAATTCCAGGTTGAAGAAGATACTTATTGATGTACTCAACGGAGTTGCTTATGAGGCTTTGGTTGATGGATTGATCTGATTGAGGCTGAGTCGGAGTCGGCTGGGTTGCTGTAGGTGCTGTAGGTGCTGTAGGTGCAGGCTCACAAATCTGAACCTTGGCAGAATAGCCATAGAAATAGCCAGAGGCTAAACCTATTCCAATGCCTACGATCAGCCCTAGAATCAGAAGATGTTCTTTTTTCATGAAGGCCGATGCGTCGGGAGATTTAAAAACCTTCCTGAAGTAAATCAAAAACCACGAATTCGCTCTAAAAATTAAAATTTTACAAATTCAAAATGTAAAAAGAAGTCCCAGTCCGTAAAAGAAAGCTCCGAGGATGACAAGCGCAATCAGGATGTTTATGGCTCTCGTATTTCTTGCTCCGAATTCCGTGTCGAGCAGAATAGCCCTTAAACCGTTAAAAGCATGGAAGGTGACGAAAGCTAAAAGCAGACCGTA
>MTMO01000048.1 GCA_002011235.1 Archaeoglobus sp. JdFR-27
GGGAGAGAAATATGGATTGAGGTGAGAGCGAGACCGATTGTTGATAAGGGAAAGGTTACCGCAATACAGGGGATAGCAAGGGATATAACTGAGAGAAAGAGACTAGAAAGATCTCTTTCTGATCTAAATGATATTCTGAGACTGCTGAACAAGATCCTCAGACACGACATACTGAATGATCTCTCAGCGATAAGAATAGCTATTGAACTCTTCTTAGAAACCGAAGATAAAGAACTTCTTAGAAAAGTTTTGAGGAGAATTGACAGAAGTACAACTCTGATAAAACAGATGCAAAAACTTGAAGATCTCACAAAATTTAGAGAGCTTAAAGCTGTGAGAATACAGGAGATACTTGATGAAGTTTGCAAGAAATATACTGGAGTTAAGATAAATATCCATGGAGATGGAGTTGTTGAGGCTAATGAAGCTCTTGCATCGGTCTTCGACAACATCATAGGAAACTCAGTAAAGCATGGGAAAGCAGATAGAATAGAAATTAGAATCGAGGGGAATGATTTTTACGAGATAAGAATCATAGATAACGGGAGAGGAATTCCAGATGAGATCAAAACTTTGATCTTCAATGAGGGATTCAGCTATGGAGATGCAAAAGGTAGTGGACTCGGACTCTACATCTCAAAAAAGATAATTGAGGCTTATGGTGGAACAATAGAAGTTGAAAAAAGTAAATCTGAGACTAAATCAGAGGAAACACCCGGTGCTGAATTTATTATAAGATTGAAAAAGGCAAAACCTTGATTCTTAGAATTAGACATAAACACCTCACTTAAAGAATGTAAAATGTTTCTGTAAAGTTTTTTAGGGAAATGGACTCGCCGGGATTTGAACCCGGGGCCTCCGCCTCGCGAAGGCGGCGCTCTTCCAGCTGAGCTACGAGCCCTTGTTTTGATGGTGTTTTGTCTATAACCAAAATAACGTAAAACATGAGTTAAAAATATTTTTCTGTTTGTTTATTGCAGTTTCACAAGGTTGATGAGGCTACACTAGCCATAAGGTTGAAACTGAAAACTAAATCTAAAATCTAGGCCCAAAATCTAAACCTCCACCATCTCAACCTCAAGTTTGTCATGAACCTCTTTGATTCTCTTAAAATCATTGTCAAGAGTCACAAGCTTTTCTTCATTTACTATACAAACAGACGATATCATTACATCCGCATCACTAACCGTTACACCTTTCTCTTTTAGCCTAGCCCAGAGGTAGGATGCGATTCTCCCTTCTTCATATCCAAAGGATAAAACTGGCAATTCTGAGATTAGGCCAAGAATTACGTTCATCTCTTTATCACTGTGTTTTACCAGCTTGATATACATTGCTCCTCTTAGCAGCTCGTAAACGCTGACTGAGGTTATCTTAACATCCTCGTTAATGATACTCTTGATATTCTTGTAAAACTCTATATCTTTCAGGATTTGAAGAAGAATAGACGTGTCAAAGATCAAAATCTCTCACCTCAAAGGATTTTCTTTCTTTCATAACGATTTCGAACAGATCACTCTCAGCAAGTGAACCTGCATATCTTTCGAGAGTTTCCAAGGATTTTTCCCGTTTTTCTTCCAGCAATCTAAGAATCACATCGGAAAAAGATTCACCTCCTCTCTTCATTTTTGAAAGTTTGTTGTAAACCTCATCCCTGAGTACTATATTCTTCATACATCAATTAATACATATAGTATATTTAAATTTAACTTTTCTGAATATGCACCTTACCTTTCCAAATAGCAACTTAAAACCAAATCCAAAAAATGGGGAAAAAGACCAAAGTTAAAATCTAACCAAATGCTCTAAACCCTCTCAATTATAGTCGCTCCTCCCTGTCCTCCTCCACCACAGAGGGTTGCACATCCGTATCTCGCATCTTCAAGCTCAAGAATTCTCGCAAGGGTTCCAACAAGCCTTATACCGCTCGCTGCCAGAGGATGACCTATTGCAATCGCTCCTCCTTTTACGTTTACTCTTTCAGAATCGAGACCAAGCTTTTTGATTGCAAAAAGCGTTACAACAGCAAAAGCCTCATTTACCTCCCAGAAGTCGATGTCCTTCACTTCCAACTTTGCCATCTTGAGAGCTTTTCTGCTTGCAGGCACAGGCCCTTCACCCATAACACTCGGCTCGACTCCAGCCCATCCAAGCGAGACTATTTTTGCCATAGGCTCCAAACCAAGCTCTTTCACCTTCTCTTTCGACATCAGCATGATTGCAGTTGCTCCTGCATTCAGCGGAGATGAATTGCCAGCTGTTATGACCCCATCCGGCCTGAAAGCGGGAGGAAGTTTCTCAATAGCCTCCAGAGACGTCTCAAACCTTATCGACTGATCTACATCTATGACCTTTTTGCTTCCATCTGCCTGCTCCACCTCTATGGGGAGAATTTCCCCTTCCCGTTTATCAGGATAGCCCTTTCCGCTCCTGAAGTAGTCTTCTTTCACAGCTTTTGCAGCTCTTTCGTGGCTCTTAACACTCCACTCATCAAGCTCTTTCTTTGTCCACCCCAATTCGTCTTTATACTTCGAGAAAAGCTTCTCAGCGGTCATCCCCATGCTGATTGCCGTAAACAAATCGTACTTCTCCACAAGATCACTCTTACTCATCAAAGTTGGCGACACGCCCAAATGTGGATTCAAATCGAGCTGAAGGGGTAGATGGGTCATATGTTCCAAACCGCAAGCGATCGTTATGTCCGAGTAGCCAAGCATGATCTCCATCGCACACTGATGCATGGCTGACATCCCTGAAATACAAACCCTTTCACCCCCCTGAGCTGGGACTTCTACTGGCAGTTCTGCCAGCAGGGTTACAACTCTACCTCCATAAAGCCAGTTCTCCTTCATCTGCATCGTACAGCCGGTTATCACATCTCCTATCTCCTTTGGATCGATTCCGGTTCTGTTGATCATCGTTTTAACAAGTTCAGCAGCAACAGCAGGCATGTCGATCTTATTAAAAACATCTCTTTCAGGCTGTTTTGGCCTACTCCGCGAAAAGGCCGATCTCAAATAATCTACTATATACACCTCTCCCATGATTGGAAATTGAACTTGAAATATTTAAAGGTTAGGAAATTTGTTCAGAAAGCCTTTTTTAGATTTTGGGCTGAGATGAACTACCCAATATCTAAAAGAGATCCTATTAGAAATAAAAATAACAAAAAATAAAAATTAATAGATTTAAATCTAGAGTTTTACCTTTTTAAGCACACCGGCAAGCTTTTGAGATTCCATTATATTTCCTTGAATCTTGTACTTGCCGGTCATGAAGCCCATGACTGGGTCTTCTTCACCCTTCATTACCTTTGTCCAGTATTCATCACTTGCTATAATCGTAAAGTTCGCTCCTCCAGCATCACCTTCGAAAAATCCGGCAGTTCCATCGTCGTTGTACTTCACGTAAAACTTCTCTCCATCTATTTCGAACTGTACTGTTCCTCCCCAGCCTTTCATTTCATTTACCACTTCATCTGTCGCATTCCCAACTTCAACCAATTTTTTAACCAATTCTTTTGCCTCACCCATCAAAAACACCTCCTTTAAATTATTAACTTTATTAACTTTAAATTATTAATAAATTAGTACGGTGAATTAGTACGGTGGCTTTCTTAAGACAGTGATCTGAGATGGCAACTTACCATACAGAGACCTTGATATGATTTCTTTTTCAACCTCTTTTGTTCCTTCGTAAAGTTCTGTTATTTTCGCATCCCTGTAGAACCTCGAGATCGGATATTCGCCGATATAACCATACCCTCCAAAGATTTGCAAAGCCTCATCGCAGACCTTCACAGCTGTCTTAGCACAGTAGTATTTGGCCATCGCTGTCAAACCGGGATCTGGCATTCCCGTATCTGCCTGCATAGCTGCTTGGATAGCAAGAAGCCTCGATGCCTCGATCTCTGTTCGCATCTTCGCAAACTTATCCTGGGTTAGCTGGAAGTCCTTAAGTTTCCTACCAAAGATTTCTCTGTTCTTTGAATACTCAAAGGCAAGCTCAAAGGCTCCCTGAGCGATTCCAACTGCTTGGAAAGCTACCGGAATTCTCGTCGTGTTGAAGAACACCATCGCTTGCATGAAGCCATTGCCCTCCTGCCCGACGAGATTCTCAGCCGGAACTCTGACATTCTTAAAGCTGAGTTCAGCAGTATCAGATGATCTTATTCCAAGCTTGTTCTTTATTTTAGTTCTTGTTAAACCTTCGCTATTTGCATCCACTATGAAGACACTCATTCCCTGATGTCTTTTCTCAGCATTTGGATCGGTTCTTGCCAAAACAACGAACCAATCGGCAATTGTTCCGTTCGTTATGAAGGTCTTTGTTCCATTCAAGACATATTCATCGCCTTCCTTAATAGCCTTCATCTTTATTCCTGCAACATCACTTCCTGCTGCTGGTTCAGTAAAAGCTGCCCCACAGATCGTTTTGCCTTCACAAAGCGGTGGCAGATATTTCTGTTTCTGCTCTTCAGTTCCAAAGTACATCAGCATCTCTGAGCCAAACGTTGAGGCGAGAATCATTCCAACTCCGGCATCAACTCTAAAAAACTCCTCAACGACGAGACATGCATCCAGCATCTTAAGCCCTTGTCCCCCATATTCCTCAGGTATCCCCATTCCAATGAATCCAAGTTTAACAGCTTTTTTGAAGACGTCCCAAGGAAATTCCTCTTTCAAATCATACTCTTCAGCAACAGAAGCAATCTCTTTTTCAGCAAATTCCCTTGCAGCTTCTTTTATTGCTTTTTGTTCATCATTTAAAAGAACATCCAGTAACATGCTATCACCCAAACTTTCATTATACCACAAAGTATTTAAAAATTTTCAAAAAATAAAGATTTTAATTTAAATTAGAAAAATTTTTAAACCGTAGTTAAACCTCATTATTATTAATTATAAAAACTAAAAAAGGACGATACAAGCTATTTTTGTAAGCGAATTTTATCTCTCCTTTAACTATAAAAACCAACATCCGAGGCCCAATCATAATCAATTTAATTTTCTTTAACTGTTTCCAACTAACGACATAATATATTCACAACTCTAAACATACTTTAGAGTTAATGTATTCATCCTTGAATGTATTGTAAATTACTGAAAACTCCATATCAAATTTGGAGTTAAAAAAACATAGTTTGGTAGAAAAATATATATACATGAAATAAGACAATATATTACCGAAGGAGGTGAATATGAATGGCTGAGTTACCCGCTGCACCAGTTGAAAGACTGATTAGAAATGCTGGTGCCAACAGAGTTAGTGCTGACGCCGTTGCGAAAATGGTAGAGATCCTCGAGGATAAGGCAACCGAGATCTCCAAGAAGGCAGTTGAGGTTGCCAAACACGCAGGAAGAAAGACGGTTAAGGCAGAAGACATAAAGCTTGCCCTTAGAACCTAATCAAAAACAAATCTTTTCTTCATTTTTTATTTAAAAGTATTTAGAAGCAGAACTAACGTTAGAATAAAACTTCCCTAGAATTTTCTTTTTAGAAGTTCTTCGTACGCTTTTATATTTCTTTCAAAGAGGCTGTAGTTCACTTCTCGATGTTTTCTTAATTTATCCAGCTCAATTACACAATGAACTAGCTCTTCCGACTTTTCATCTGTGTAAATGGCTTCAATACCGTTAGGTGAAGAGATCAAACTCCTCCCAACTGTTTTTGACCCAAGCATTGTCACTCCAGGCCCTCCTGATTTTATTATCACATAAGCATTGTCGAAGGACCTCGTGAAATAGAGACAGTGGCGCAGTTCTTGAGCGGGCAACTCAGATTTTTCAACAGATACAACAGGATTAAAGACGATTTCCGCTCCTTTCATCGCTAAAACCCTACAGTATTCCGGATAGAGAATGTCAGCACAGATCAAAGCTGCAAAATTTACTTTTCCAATCTTAAAAATCTTAGCTTTATCTCCCTCTCTTATCCCCAGCTCCTTTTCATTTTTTGTTGGATGAATTTTCTCCTGAATTCCTCTGATTTCTCCACTTTCAAAAATATGAAGAGCATTAAAATATCCTCTCCCATTCGGAACTTTTATAACAGCATTCCCGGCCACAACACAGCCATAATCAAAGCTGAGTCTGCGAAGAAACTCTAAGGTTTCAGTGCTCTTCTTGAGATCAACTCCTCCGGGAGTATAAGAAAAGTACTCTGGAAGGAGAAAAACCTCCACACCTCTATCAAATCCACTTTTGATTAGCCTCTCTGCACTTTCAAATGATGTTTCCGAACCAACTTTGCACTGCACCGCTGCAACTTTGAGCTCCATGTTCCAGGATTTGGATGGCAATATAAATGTCTAACTCTTTTTAGTTTGACCGTTTGTGATTTGTTCTCAAGTTAACTCTGGCCTTTTGAGACAGTTGAGTTTATCTTCCTCAGCACTTCGCCCAATCTCTCGAGCATCTCTCCAAAACCGCTCCAGTTACCCTTTTTGATCTCTTCTAGAGCTTTTTCATATAATTCAATTCCCAACCTTGTCAAGGAATTAAGATCCTCTACCACTGGCCGCTCAGGAGCCTTAGCTTCTCCAAAGACATACCCTATCGAGCTTTGCAAATCCGGTTTCATGACCAGGCGATTCTCATAAGAGACTACAACACCCCTCAACTCAGGTATCTGGGCATTTTCAGCCCTCAAATAAACGGGTTCAACATAGATTATCGAGTTATCGATTGGGATAACGAGCAAATTACCCCTTATTATCCTAGACCCTGCTTGACTCCAGAGTGTGAATATCTTAGAGATTTCCGGATCCTGATCGATTCTTGCTTCGATCTGCATTGGTCCATAGACAAGCGTTCCTTTCGGAAATTCATAAAGTAGGATTTCTCCATAGTTTTCGTCACACCTTGCTGCCATCCAAGAGATTATATTGTCTCTACCCTTGGGAGAAAAGGGTAACATGAGCAAAAATTCAGGTTTGTTTTCAGCTATAGTTATAATAACGTAATAGGGCTCTATGTCGATTATCTGCTCTTCAAAAAGTTCTGTTGGGATTTCCCAAACATCTTCTTTGTTGTAAAATGTCCTTGGATCATCCATATGGTAGATAGAGTAAATTTCAGCCTGTATTTTGAAGAGATCTATCGGATAGCGGATGTGGCTTTTCTCCTCTGGACCCATCTCCTCGAATGGAACGAAAAGCTCAGGAAAGGCTTTGGTTAAAGTCTTTATAACCGGTTCATCACTCATCACGTAAAATTTCATGCTTCCATTGTATGCATCAACGAAGATCTTCACGGAGTTTCTGATGTAGTTAAAGGGTTTTCCATAAACAACCGCCGCAGAGTATGGGAAATTGTCTAAAGTTGTATATGCATCAACTATCCAGTAAAGTTTACCGTCGATGATGGCTATATAGGGATCACGATCGTAGCTCAGATATGGGGCGAGTGTATAAACTCTCTCCATTATCTGTCTGTGCATCATTATCTTACTTTCAGGAGTAAGGTAACCGGTCAAAAGCAAATTTACGTCGCCAAACCTCATGCCGAAAAGGAGTTTTTTCAGAAAGTTGTCAATTAATACTCCTCCTGTCCCATTATATGTGGAGAAAACGTTCTTCTCTCCAAAAGGATAATCGAATTCCTTTTGGAGAGTTTTTACTATAACATAGTCCCTCGTGATCTCTCCATAGTATATCTCCGGCCTTTCAACCTTGATTACACCTTTCGGAGGAATATCATAGACGAAGAGCTCCGGTCTACCCTCTTCGGAAACAGCATTAACAGGAGAGGCGATAACACCATAACCATGGGTGTAGATAAGATGCCTGTTTACCCAAGTTTGGGCGGTTGGTGGAAGAAGATCGGGAGAAAGTTCTCTCGCAGAGATCATCAGCTGGGTGTAATTTCCATCAATGTAGTATCTGTCAACATCAACATCGTTGATGTAGTAGTATGTTCTTATCTGCTGGATCTGTCTGTAGACACTCAAAAGGGGCCTGTGATCCCATAGCCTTATGTTCTCAATTATTCCTGAATTCTTCTCAATGCTTTCTATGGTGAGCGTGCCTTTAACAGGATAAACCTTCTTTTTCACATCAAGCCCGTACGCAATCCTAGTATAATTTATGCTGTAACCTATAAATCTCTCCTCCAATGATAACTCATTCGGATCTACCCTTATCTTCTGAAATGCAACTGGAATCAAAACCAACCCTATGAACACTAATGCAATAAGAACGAAGAAGACCAAAGCATACATCTCTGCCTGTCTTTTTAATCCGTAATATATCGAGACAGCAGCTAGAGCGAATGAAGCTATAGAAAGTATGAGCATCGCTGGCATTCTTATGAAAACATCCGTATAGCCAGCGCCTTTAACAACACCTATCTGAGAACTTAATAGATCGTATCTTCCAATGTACAGGTATACACCTGCCAGAATCATGATGGATGCGATGAGAGCAGAGATATGAATGAATCCTGCTCTCGGAAAAAGGTCTTTGAACTCCTCAAAGCTCTTCACCCATCTGAAAATAAGGAAGTAGTAAATAATGGAGATTATGAGACAAAAAACTATCAAAACAAAAAAGATGTTTATCAAATCTTTTATGAATGGAAGTTTGAAGGCATAAAAAGAGATGTCAATACCAAATATAGGATCTTTCACTCCGAACTCCTGGCCATTCAAGAAAAAGACTAAATCAACCCAATTCCTTGATAGAACGTAGGGGAAAAAGAGAGAAAGAACAAGAAATATCCAGACCGGAACCTTGAGAGGTTCACCCAAAAACTCCTCACTCGCCATATGCAGGGCCAATCTGTTTAGAAGGAAGATGGTAAGAGATATAACAAAAAATATTCCAAAGAGCTCAACTCTGTAATACAAGATCTTTAGGAAATAATCCCCGAGTTTTAAAGAATTAAACCACAAATACTCGGTGTAAACAAAAACGAGAGTGGAGAAAGAAATTATTAATACAAGAAGAATGACAAGAAAAGCGATTATCCTCTTATCGAGAGGTGCTGAGATTTCAAATCGTTCTTGAGACACGTTAATAGTTTATTTTAGAGACTATTTAATTTTTTGGTAATTTGCAGATTGCTTAGCTAAAACTAACTATTACCAACTATTACTGGAGCAAGAATATTTAAATAATTTCACAAGAGCTCATAAGAGTTTTTCTAATTTTTTATATGTTTTTCATATTTGGCCAGATATTATATTTTCAAAACTCACCACACAAGGCCTAATATGATCTTCCAGATTGCATGATTTGTCGAGAATAGGCAGTCTGAAGGGGTATCAATCTAAGAATATCCACATTTACATGCCCTCGTTGAAGTATGCTGTCTCAAATCCCATTCTCAAAAACAGCCTGGTTGGTTATTTAATTATTTAAAAAAATTTTAGCCTAACTGCTTTTCTGTAAAAATGTTCCCCGGGAACTAACGCCGCCTTTCACAGCATTGCCATGCAGTCTCCGGCAGCTGACCCTTCTCGGGGTGTGCCATGCATGGGTTGTCCCGGAATCAAAGCTGGCAACGCCCACTCATCCGGGGACCTAAATATGCATGGCATATGATGTGCCCCCTAACTTGCAGAAAGCTTCATCGCTTGCCTCGCACACTCCGCTTCCTCCCCGTTTAGGGGCATAGTATTTACGTTCTCAAGACTAAAAATACTTTTTCCTGATACTTAAAACGAAGAGTTTTTAAAATACATTTTTAAATTCTCCCTATGGATCTCGAGATAAGACAGATTACGGATTCTTTAAAACTGGTTAGGATCGGTTTAATAAACTACTTCCTATTTGATTCTTTGTTGTTCGACTGCGGTACAACATGCACAGCCCTAAAACTGATAAAAAATCTAGATCGTTCCATTCGATGCATAGTTGTATCTCACGCTCATTTTGATCATATTGCTGGTTTAGAAGTAATAAAATCGGAATTTCCCAACGCAAAAGTTTTTACCCATGAAAGAATAAGGGGACTTGTAAAGAAAGAAAAGGTTATAGAAACTTGGAATAATGAGGATAGGGAGTTTTGCGATAAATTCGGCGAGAAAGCAAACCCATTCAATCTAAATTTTGAAATAGAGAACGCAAACTTTTTGGAAGATTTGAAAATAATTGAGACTCCTGGACACTCTCCAGATGCAATTTCACTTCTGAATGAAGAAGAAGGATTCATGCTAGTTGCCGATGCTCTCGGTTACCCATTATCTTCAGGGAAAAACATTCCTATGTATTTTTATAGTTTCTCAAAATATATAGAGAGCATTGATAAGATTCGTGAACAGGCAGATATAGTCTGTCTTGGACACAATGGCGCCATTTTCAGCTCTGAATACTGTGATGTGGCAATAGAGGAGGCTTTCAAATTGAGAAAAGAGATCCAAGAGGGTTTAACCGAGGAGGAATTGTTCAACCGAATTTATAAAGAGGAGATGTCTCTCTATCCACTCAGCACAATAAAAGCCGTTGCGAAACTTCTTGTAAAGAGATCTATCGAGGAGTGATCAATTATTAAGTTTAATTTTAACTATTAACTAATTTTTTCAGGATTTCCTGATTAATGATCAACTCAGGTTTTCCTCTTTGTGTTTTAGTCAATCTCTTTGGGTTTTCTTCCCAACTTTTGAAGAAATGGGATTTCACCTATTTCTTTGAACTTGTTTATGGCTAATAGATTATTTGTTTTGTAACTTCAAAGAATTCAGGTATCTTTGCTACTGGTTTTCCTTTAAGTCATTGTTTGGTTATTCTCACTATGTCCTTGTTCGTTAGCTTTTCCACATAGCAGTTTTGTTCTGGTGTAAAGTTATTTCGAGATACTATGGTTTCTCACGATAAGGAAATTTTGAAAAAGTTAAAAAAATACAAACCCGCCGAAATCATTTTTTCTGAAAGCTTATGATCTCAAAGACCAGGTTTTCATCGACAAGACTGACGAGAAGACTGTCGAGCATACTCTCTGTGCAGACCACAATAACTCCACATCCATGATGGGCTGCTTCGATACAGACCTCTTTTGAGCCGAAAAATATCGGTTCAACCATGATTTTTCTGCAGGAAATTAATGCTTCAACCCCCAAAGCAACAACTATTTTCTTTGGATTCGATTTGATTAACTTTGAAAATTCTTCGTAATCAACTTTTCTGCTACCTCCTTCACCAACGTCAGGTACCTTAACAATTATAATTTCACCCTTTCCAGGAGGTTCAAAACCTTCCAGAGGTTTAATGAGCACGTCTTCTCCGTCCTGGGCTGACATTAGAGCTATACCATTACCATTGCCATCACTCACCTCCTTTGCAAATATGAATCCATCACTATACCAGTAAAGTACCTTGCTGTTCTCTTTCAGGTTTCCTGAAGCTATGGCGACTATTGATTTCGAATAAAGCTTCTTAACCAGCTCTTCAGAGAAAACATGAAGATCAAAGAGGTTCTTTGTCAACCACTCAACTCCCTTGTCTGTAACCTCGTAGAAACCTTTATGCACAACTCTAACGAGCCCTGCACTAACTAACTCTTTAAAATGCTCTGAGATCGCCTGAGGGGTAAGACGGAGCTTTCTGGCGATGTCTCTCTGATTTGCTTCTTTCTTTGAAACGAGCTCCGAAAGAATCAGTAACCTCACAGTATCCTTCCTGCTTAGAAGAACATTCATCAAACTAAGTAGTTTCTGGTAGCTTTTATAATTTACTTTGCTTTTACTTACTCTTGATTACTCTTCGACTAACTCTTTAACTATCTTCATTGCTCCGATTTACTCGATCCCAAATTTTCAATCGAGCAACACAATACCCACAATCACACTACAATCAAACCTATACAATGTTGTAAAGGATCTCCTCTACATTTCTATCTTTATAAAGCACATCATAAATTCCGATAAGCAGGGGAAATTCATCACTTTTTACCTTTCCCTGAGATTGTAGGTTTCTAAAAAGCTTATAAGCTCTTCTCGCATTTACATAACCTTCAACAACTCCTACTCCTCGCCTTTTTAACTCTTCAAGTGCTTCCTTAACAGTAAGACCCTTGCCCAAAAGTTCACCGAGCATTCCATTTCTTCCACCTCTAAAGGTAGCGATAAGATCGCCAAATCCAGAGAGGCCATAAGCTATCTCCCTATCTCCTCCAGCAGCCTCCACTAATCGTGCAATCTCTCCTATCGCCATTGTTGCTATCACTCCTTTTAAATTGCTCATTTCAACACCCCCTCTCCTCTCTTCATAACCCCTTACCCAAGCGATTCCTATGGAGTAAATGTTTTTAAGGGCTGAAGTTATTTCAGTGCCTATCACATCGGTGCTCACCGTAATTCTATAGAAATCAGTTTCAAATAACTCAGCCACCTCCCTTGCGACTTCATAGTTCTTACAGCTGAAAACCACTCTTGTTGGTGCTTTATTCGCAACCTCTCTTGCAATCGAGGGACCCGTTATTGCTATAATCTTATCAGCGAGATCTGGCATTTCTTTGGCCATATATTCTGGAACCGTTAGAATCTCATCCTCCGTCTCAAGCAAACCCTTTGCTATCGTTACAACCAGTTTTCCATCCACATCATCTCTTATCCTCTCAAACATCGGGATAACGCCTTCAGTACTCACTGCAAACAAAAGCAGATCTGCACCTTTTATTGCATCATGAAGCTTCTCAGGATGGAACACCTCTACATCCAAACTTACCCCAATTCTCGGATGTTTCCCTCCCTTTTCGATTATTTTAAGTAATTCAATATCATACTCTGTTCCGTAAATTGCTACCTCAACACCATTCTCCCTCAGAGGAACCGTTAATGCTGAGCCCATTGCACCTGCTCCAATCACAAGAACTTTCATGGTAAAAACTTAAATCTTAATTATTAAAAATGTTAGGTTTAGAATTTGAAATTGAAAGCGGTTCCGACCAAAAATTTTTTTAGCACCTATTGCATCTAAAGGTTCAGGGTGGGGGATTCTCATGCACAAAGAAGAGCTAGTATTTTTACATTTGACCTTGTTCCATATGAAGAGATTTTTTGAGGAAGCAGGAATTGCCAACGGCCATTTTTTGTCGTATGAAAAACTCGGTATCCAGCCAGTACACATCCACAGAAGCAAGGCTGACCACAAGAAAGCAATAATTACGTTATGTAGAGGGATAACCGATATCTTCAAAGACAACCAGCCAGAAGATGTTTTGAGGAATCCGAGAGTTAGAGAACTACTGGATGGGTTGGAGATCGAGCACCATTAGATATGCGTCCTCTCCGTCTCTGTAATAGCCTGGAATTACATCAATAACCTTAAACCCCTTTTTTTTATACAATTTCTGAGCCCTTTCATTGGAGGCCCTTACCTCAAGGATTATCGACTTTTTTCCCCGTTCCTTGCATTTTTGTATCGCCGTATCCATGAGCATGCTACCAACCCTATGACCTCTGAACTCCTTTTTTACTGCAAAGGAAATTATTTTGGAAGAGTCATTCATATCCATTACAGCGATATATCCAACAACATTCCCCCCGATATCGGCCACAAGAAGGTCTGTGCTATGGGAGAGATATACAAAGAGATCGTAAGCTGGATTTTGAGGGCTAAAGGCCTCCTTCTCAATTTTTAGAATGTCTCTGAAATCCTTTGGTGTATACCTTCTGATCATTACAGAGAGCACATATTAAATAAGGTGTTAGAGATTTAAAAATATGGTGTTCGAGGGGCTTCTAGATTTCATCACTCTAAACTACAGAGGAAAGATAGTAGAGGTAGGTTCGGGGAGTTTTTTCGAAATTGCTCTGGAACTTAAGAAAAGAGGTTTTAATGTTACATGTGTAGATATAAGAGATATTAAACCCCCAAAAGGAGTAAAATTCTTTATAGATGATATAATAAATCCCAATTTTGAGATTTATGAGAATTCCTCCTTGATTTATTCCATAAGACCACCCTATGAGTTATTTAAGGCTATCCACTCCCTTTCAAGAAGGGTTGGAGCAGATTGTATAATAAAACCCCTCCATAATGAAATCCCAGAGGGTTTCAGCCTTGTCAATTACAAAGGAGATTTCTTCTACCTCTCAAGATCGTTGGATTGCCAAGTAGGCAATAAGTTAAAAACTAGTACAGAGTGTTACGAAGAAAAAAGATTATTATAAGATTGTCAACCTTAATCCATGGTGAAAATCCTTACCATAAAGGATATCGAAAGGTGTGTTGGCTGCGCTCTTTGTATGTATGCTTGTTCAAGAAGGAGACCAAAAAGCCCGTACATAGGTTATGACCATTCAGGAATCCTTGCAATAAGTCTTAGCGGATTTGAAAGGGGTGCAACCATTATAGTCTGCAGAGCCTGCTATGAGCCGCCTTGCAGTCAGGTTTGTCCAACAGACGCTTTGGTTCCAAGAAAAGGTGGCGGAGTGGTTTACAAAGAGAAACTCTGTATTGGTTGTGATAACTGCATCGAAGCATGCACAATCAGTGCGATTTTCAAAAGACAGGATGGAAAAGTGGCTTTGTGCATTCACTGTGGTTATTGTGTCGACTTCTGTCCCCATAGCGTTCTTGAATACAGGGAGGTGTAGATATGGATTTGATTGATTTCAACTTGAAAAAAATTCTCCACATCAATCTCAACGATTATTCCTATTTCGTTGAGGAAAGAGACATGGGTGAGTGGATTGGAGGAGTTGGAATTGCAACTAGGCTCCTTTCAGAGAACATAAAAAAGGATGTTGATCCATTAGACGAAGGGAATGTTATTGTTTTAGCAGTAGGACCATTTACTCCAGCCTATCCTTTTGCATCCAAAACGGTAGCGATGTTCAAAAGTCCATTAACCTCAAACCTGGGAGAGAGTCACGCAGGCGGAAGAAGCGCAACTGCCATCGCAAATGCTGGTTATGATGCCATCGTAATCAAGGGAGCCAGCAGCAAGCCTGTCTACGTTGTAATCGAGAATGAAAAAGTTCATTTTAGGGATGCAAGAGTTCTGTGGGGAATAGAAGATTCACTTATTACAGGAAGGATAATCGCTGAAAAGGAGAAAGGAAGGGGTATTAGGGCCATAATGAGAATCGGTGGAGCAGGTGAGAAGCTTGTTAGATTTGCTGGAGTCATGACCGAGACCTACCGCCATTTTGGTAGAACCGGTCTTGGGGCGGTTTTTGGGAGTAAGAAGTTGAAGGCTTTAGTTGTTATTGGAAAAGGTACGAAAAGGCCAAGTGATGCTAAAAGTTACAGGGAAATCTACAACAAGATCTTCGAGCTCGCAACCGCTTCAGATGCAATGAAAAAGTACTATCTCATTGGAACTCCTGTAAACGTTGCCCCTCTTAATGAGTTGAGAGCTCTACCAACCAGAAACCTAGAATCGGCCTATTTTGAGAATGCTGAGGAAATAAGTGGAGAAAAATTTGCCGAATTTAACCTTGCAAGGAGAATTGCATGCAACCATTGCCCCACTGCCTGCATTCATCTCGCAGCCTTGAGAATTCCCTATGAGGATGAGCCGTATTTCCACAAAACGATAATGATTTCTTATGACTACGAATTGATCTATTCCCTCGGCTCGATGCTCGGAATTGGTGATAGAAATGCGCTCCTTAAATTAATGCATAGGGTTGAGTTGTATGGAATGGATGCAATGAGCACTGGTGTCTGCCTTGCATGGGCAACAGAAGCTTTAAAGAAAGGACTGATCTCTCAAAATGAGGCACTGGCTCCTTTAAAATTCGGTGATGCCGAGGCATATCTTAAAGCGATCGATAACCTTTATTTCCAACCAAATGAATTCTACAAAACGCTTGCTGAAGGAGTTGAGGCTATTTCCAAGAAATATGGTGGGAAAGAGTTTGCTCTGGCCTTTGGTGGTAATGAGATGCCTGGCTATCATACCGGGCATGGAGGTTACATAGGCTTTCTCATTGGACTCAGACACAGCCATCTGGATAATGCTGGTTATTCGATCGATCAGAAGGCGAAGGAGGATCCAGAGCCTGAAGAGCTCGTTGAAAAACTCGTGGAGGAAGAAAGCTGGAGACAGATACTTTCAAGCCTCGTTGTTTGTTTCTTCGCCAGAGGGGTTTATACACCCGAGCTGGTTGTAGAGGGTTTCAAACCTCTTGGAATTGAAATGAGCGAGGATGAACTGAAAGAGATCGGCAGAAAGATATATTTGGAGAAATTAAAGCTGAAAAAGGAGCTTGGATTCGATTTAGGTAAAATGAGAATTCCTAAAAGGATTTTCGAGGTAGAAACGTTCAAGGGAAACTTGGACAGCAATTATATTGAAAGAGCTTTGAATTATTACGAGAAAAAGTATTACAGGGCTGTTTAATTTTATTTTTTATTGATGGATGAATAGGCGAGGAATCTATTACAACTTAATTAAAATAGTAATAGTATTCCCCCTTACTCTTTTGCTCTCTGTCGAGCCTTGAATTCAGCTTGTTAACCCTCGGCCTCTTAGTTTCCTCATCTCTCCTGAACGTTATGCCGAGATTTGAGAGAAATCTGTTCATACCATCTTTCATGTTTAAAGGTTTGCTTGACTTGCCTTTCCTACCAGGCTCTCCATCAAAAACTATCAGCCTGTCGGAAATCATGTCAATAAGGTAGATATCATGATCTACGACGAAAACGCTCTTCTTTGAGTTCAAAGCGAATCTCCGTATTATTCTGGCAACCTCAGTTCTTTGTTCCACATCCAAATGGGCAGAGGGTTCGTCTAAAAGATAGAGATCTGCTTCCCTCAGCAAACATGCTATAATCGCTACCCTCTGGAGTTCTCCTCCACTCAGATCATTTAAATTCCGATCCATCAGCTCTTCAATCCTCAAAGGTTTCAAGAATTCCGTTTTGTAATAGGATGTGTTCACCATTGGATTGATTGAGGTTAGGAAAGCGGCAACCGATTTTTCAACCTCAGCTTTTATATATTGAGGTTTATAGGAGGTTTTTAGCTCCAGGTGCTTCAAATCAACCTTCTTTTCGTCATCCTCCAGTACTCCTGCAAGTATCTTTACGAAGGTCGACTTTCCTGTTGCATTTGGGCCAACGATACCCAGAACCTCCGACTGTTTGATCTCTCCACCCTCTACTTCAAGCCTGAAGCCATTCAAGGTTTTTTTGAAAGATGGATACTCCAACATGATATTCTCAAGCTCACTTTCCCTTGGTTGAAAAACATCGAACTCAATTGCCTTCTCCCTTATTCTGATGTTCTCTTCAGGTAAATAACCTCTGAGATACTGGTTTATTCCCGTTCTCACTCCTTTAGGATGAGTTATCACCCCATAGACTGCAGGCTCACCATAGGAGAGGTGAACGTAGTCAGCCAGCATATCCAGAATGGCGATGTCGTGTTCCACTATAAGCACGGGTTTATCTTCAGCCTTCTCCTTTATCACCTTCGCAACAGACGTTCTCTGATAAATATCAAGATAAGAAGTTACCTCATCAAGGAAGTAAAAGTCCGCATCTTTCAGAAAGCATGCCGCAATTGCCAGTCTCTGGAGCTCTCCTCCACTGAGGTTTTTAACATCCCGGTTCAATGAGTTTTTTAGCTCCAACTTCTCAACCATAACATCCATTTGACCGATTTCATCTGCTTTCTCAAGAAGTTCCCTGGCTTTCCCTTTGTAAACTTTCGGAATAGCCTCGATGTATTGTGGCTTTACGCTTGTTCTTATACCTGAAATCAGAGCTTTGAGGTAATCTAAAAGCTCCGTCCCTGCAAATCTATCGAAAATTTCATCCCAATCTGCGCTCTCCTTTCCGAGGTTCGGTTTCAGCTGTCCAGAGAGAATCCTTACAGCAGTCGTCTTTCCCGTTCCGTTTGGACCTAGCAGTCCAACTACATGACCTTTTCTCGGTATAGGAAGATTATAAAGTACAAATCCATTCTGACCATATCTGTGAACTTCCTTTCCTTCGAGTTCGTGTGGTAGACCAACTATGGAAATTGCTTTGAAGGGGCATTTCCTAATACATATGCCGCAGCCAACACATAGCTCCTCAGATATTATCGCTTTATCTTCAATAATAACAGCCTCCCCCCCTGTTCTAACTACAGGACAGTATTTAAGGCATTCCTGGCTGCACTTTTCAGGTTTACAGCTATCTCTATCAACAACTGCAATCCTGTACTCCATATTTCCACCTAAAGGTTCAGGAGAAGAGTCCAGGTTATGTACCAAGTTGTAAAAGTCATAAAGCCGATTCCCGCCCAGTCTTTGTTTTGAAGTTCGATTTCAAACCTGGGCATCAGGAATTTATTAACATAAATAAAAATAACCAGAACGATAATTCCCATTGGATCTCGGGATCGCATGCTTCCCGAGATAAGGAAAGAAATCAAACCCGCAATAATTCCGAACAAAAGAGGCAGGAAGGTTTTGATGAGTTCCTTCTTGTAATCGACCTCAGCCTCTTCTTTTTCTTTGATTTCTCTTGCCTCTTCAAAGCCTCTTTTTTCACCTGTTTTTTTCTCAATTTTCTCTTCAAGTTTTTTCTCAGGCTTTTTCTCGGTCTTTTTACTTGGTTTCTTTTTTCCTTTTTTCTTTGCCATGATCTCACTCCGTGCTATCTGAAAGATGGTCTTGCGGAAAGGAGCATCGGTAAAGGAAGTTGCTTGAAGGGTTTGCCCTTACATTCCCCCTTTATCCTCTTGACAAGATCTCCAACCTCCATAAACTCTTTCTTCTGCTTCTTAAGAGTTGATTCTTTTCTTATGGTAACGGTAATCTTGTTCTCAGCAACTTCTTTTTCCCCTACAACGGCTATAAACGGTATCCACTCAGTGGAGGCGTCTCTAACCTTTTTTCCAAGAGTTTCATCCCTGTCATCAACATCAACCCTAACCCCAGCATCTCTAAGTTCTTCTGCGATCTCAATAGCCTTCTCCAGATATTTTTCCGATACAGGTACCACCCTCACCTGGGTTGGAGAGAGCCAAAGAGGTAATGAGGGAAGTTCGCCCCTCTCTTTTCTCATGTACGCTTTCTCCAATATTGCGTACATGCATCTCTCCACAGCCCCACTGAGGGAGCAATGGAGAATATACGGCCTCTTCTTTCCCCCATCAACATCAATATAACTTATATCATATCTTTCAGCATTTTCTACGTCAATCTGAACTGTACTCAAAGCCGAAGCTTTGTCTAAAGAATCTACAAAGTTGAACTCAAACTTCAGAACGAAATAGAAAAATCTGCTATCCCACATCTCAATCAGAATGGGTTTCCCAAGTACTTCAACAAGGCTGTGGATGAATTCCTTATTTTCCTCATAGAAATCCTTTGTAATCCTGACGGCGGTCTCGTAATCCTCTGGCTCTAGCCCAATATCTCTGAGGACTTCTACTGACAGCTTATACTGACTTAAAAACTCCTGTTTAGCTTCGTCCATATCCTTTGCTAAAGTATGCATATCCGGCATTGTGAAGGCTCTCAGCCTTCTTAATCCGACAAGCTCTCCCCTCTGCTCCTTCCTGAAAGAATACCTCGTTAGCTCATACATCTTCAGTGGGAGGTCTTTGTAGGTAATAATCGCGTCATGCTTAATCAAGAACTGTCCAAAACATGCGGCAAATCTGAGAAAGAATTCTCTTTTATCCCCACCTATTATATACTGCCTCGCAGGAAATCTTTCCAAATACTTTCGAAGGGTGGGATGATTGCGATCGTACATCAAAGGTGTTTCAACCTCCATTGCACCATATTCGACGCATTTGTCAGTTATGTAGGTCTCAAGGAGGCTTTTGATTAACCTGCCTTTGGGATAATACCTCATATGCCCCGAATCGCTTGCAGGTTCATAATCAGCCAGCTGCAATCGTTGCATGTACTCAACATGGGGTGGAATTCTGTCAACCGCTCTTTTTTTTGCTATTTCATATTTCACGAATTTTTCAAGGTTTTCATGTCCTTTGAAGTCGAACTTCTCTACTTCCACGAGCTCCTTGTTGGGAGTCAAGATATACCAGTAACTCTTTGCCTTCTCTTCGGCCTTTAAGGCTTCTGTAAACTCTTTTTCCTCTTCTTTCTCTTCTTCAGCAACAACGATCTCCCTTGAGAGTTCGCTTAGCGGATGGCCTTTGCATGAAATGTTGAAAGCCTTGTACCAACCAAATGGTGCTCTGTGCACCTCAAAAGAATCTTTGAGACCTCGCTCAATTTCTTTAAGTAGTTTTATTCCAGTTTTAGCCTCGGCAAGGTTTGATGAGAGGTGAGCGTAAGGATAAACTAGAACTCTTTCTGCTCCAACTTTCTCAGCTATCTCTTTTATATCTTCGACTGCTTTTTCAGCAGTTCTTTCATCGTCTCCCTTCTCAACAGAAGTAAAAACAACGAGGGCCTCATCAAATCTCTTTTTCTTTTCCTCCTCTTTTCCTACATCTTCAGCTACCGGGGTTTTTTTCTTAAGTTCATATTCTATGAAATCAGCGTGAATTAGGAGAAGCTTCATGAACCTCGAATTTATAAAAGGGGTATTAAAGTTTTCTATCCCACACCTTTCCCCATCCTTTAAATTTACTTTCTTACTTTTCTTTCAATATTTCTCTAATTTAATTTAAATTAATCTCCTTCTCGATCCCTCAATTCTTTTCCAAGGTTAACGATGTCACCGACTATTATCACTGTTGGGCCTTTGACGTCACTTTCTTTCAAGATTTCCGCAATGTTAGAAAGTTTACCGAAAATAGTTCTTTCACTCTCAAGAGTTCCATTCTCAACGATAGCAACAGGGGTCTCAGGATCTCTTCCATACTTCATAAGCTCCGATGAAAGTTCCTTTATCCTGTCCCTACCCATAAGGATGACCAATGTGCCTTCAACAAGGGTTTTCGACCATCTTTTTACACCCTCCCTTCCCGTGACAACAAGTAAAGCTGAAGAGAGGTCAGGGTGAGTTAGAGGTATTCCAGCATTTGTCGGAACACCGATGATAGATGAAACACCTGGGATTACTTCGAATTCAATTCCCTCTTCTTTAAGGAATTTCGCTTCGATACT
The DNA here is from genome assembly GCA_002011235.1 of Archaeoglobus sp. JdFR-27. Taxonomy (GTDB): domain Archaea; phylum Halobacteriota; class Archaeoglobi; order Archaeoglobales; family Archaeoglobaceae; genus Archaeoglobus_A. The sequence continues at coordinate 20,971 of MTMO01000048.1, forward strand.
TCCTCTCCCAAAAACAAAGGGATCTCCTCCCTTTAACCTGACAACTCTCATCCCTTTTAATGCATAATCCTTCATTAACCTGTTTATCTCCACTTGTTTTTTCCCTCCGCTTTCAGAGCTATTTTTGCCAACGTAAACTATCCTTTTTCCTTTGTTCCTCAAAAATTCAATTATCTTATCTCCAACAAGCTTATCATAAAGGATAATGTCGGCCTTCTCAATAATTTTTAAAGCCTTAAGTGTGAGAAGTTCAGGATCTCCTGGACCAGCTCCAACTAAATAAACGACCCCTTTTCCACATGACCCACCCATCTTTATGGGGGATTGAAACCAATCAAATAAACCTTTTGGTAAATTTGTTATAGGGCTTCACAACAAATTCAAAATAATTAAAAATTCGAAATTGATAAATTGATAAATTTGGAGAATACTCTTCGAAAGACTTATATATTCTTAAAAAATAGCAAAATCGTAAAAGGGGGGTGAACTAATTTGAGCGATGAAGAATTTCCATTGCTTAGCGAGTTAAAGAAGGGCCCATGGCCCAGTTTCGTCAAAGAGATCGAGAAGACAGCAGAGCACAAACCAGAGATGAAAGATTTGCTGAAGCAGTTAGAGAGAAGCTATGAAGACAAAATCACATATTGGAAACACGGAGGTATCGTTTCTGTGAAAGGTTATGGCGGTGGAGTTATAGGTAGATACTCCTTCCTTGCAAAAGAGTGCCCAGGAGTTGCAGAGTTTCACACAATGCGTGTCAATCAGCCTGCAGGTTATTTCTACACAACCGAGGCTTTGAGAAAAATCTGTGACATTTGGGAGGAGTACGGGAGCGGTTTAACGAACATGCATGGCTCAACTGGAGATATAATACTTCTTGGGACGACAACCCACAACCTACAGCCGTGCTTCAACGAACTCGCAAAAGCTGGATTCGATCTTGGAGGTTCCGGGTCTGCTTTGAGGACCCCAAATGCCTGCGTCGGGCCAGCGAGATGTGAGTTTGCATGCATAGACACCCTTGAGCTTTGCTACGATCTTACAATGAGCTACCAAGACGAGTTGCACCGACCAATGTGGCCATACAAGTTCAAGTTCAAGATCTCAGGCTGTCCAAACGACTGCGTTGCTTCCAAAGCAAGAGCAGACTTCTCCATAATTGGCACTTGGAAGGACAGCATAAAGATCGACCAGGAAGAGGTGAAGAAGTACGCCGAGCAGGGAGTTGACATAAAAGCTAGGGTGGTCAACAACTGTCCAACGAAGTGCATGGAGTGGGATGAAGAGAAGAAGGAACTCAGGATTGATGATTCGAACTGTGTCAGATGCATGCACTGCATAAACGTTTTGCCGAAGGCTTTGAGGCCGGGAGATGAGAGGGGAGCGATAATCCTCATGGGTGGTAAGGCTCCAATACTGGAAGGCCCGGTCATGAGCTGGGTTGTTGTGCCTTTCATAAAGGTTGAGCCACCCTTCGAGGAGATCAAGGAGCTGGCGGAGAACGTCTTCGAATTCTGGGATGAGAACGGTAAGTTCAGAGAGAGGCTATCAGAGCTCATTGAAAGGGTTGGAATGATGAGGTTCCTTGAAGCAGTTGGAATTGAGCCAGATCCAAGGCAGATCAAAGAACCAAGAACAAATCCGTTCTACTTCTGGAAAGAAGAAGACCTCAAGCCCAGAACGGATCCGTGGGAGATCTGGAGAAAGGCTGAAAAGGAGATGTGAGAGGGGGTGTGTTAAATGGCAAGCGAACCAGTTGAGGAGGAATATATTAGCGATATTGGCCCTCCGTATTTCAAGGACATGCTTCCACCTGTCATCAAAAACAACTACGGTAAGTGGAAGTATCATGAAGTGCTTAAGCCTGGCGTTCTTGTGCATGTCGCGGAAAATGGAGAAAAGATTTACAGCGTTAGGGTGGGCCAGCCGAGGTTACTCAGCATATATACAATAAGGGAGATCTGCGATATTGCTGACAAATACTGCGATGGATATTTGAGATTCACGACAAGAAACAACATCGAGTTCTTGCTCACGGATGAGAGCAAAATTGACCCACTCATTGAAGAGATCGAAAAATTGGGCTTTCCCGTAGGAGGAACATGGGATGCTCCATCAGGCAAATACGGCCTCTCAAACATCGTCCATACCCAAGGCTGGATTCACTGCCATACTCCAGCCATCGACGCTTCGGGGCCGGTTAAGGCGATCATGGATGCTCTCTTTGACCACTTCAAGGACATGGATTTGCCTGGGCTTTGCAGAATTTCCCTTGCATGCTGCCTGAACATGTGCGGTGCCGTGCACGCTTCCGACATCTCGCTCGTTGGAGTTCACAGAACACCTCCGATAGTGGATGATGATGTTGTAAGAAGAACATGCGAGATACCTTCAACCGTTGCAAGCTGTCCGACTGGCGCGATAAGGCCGGACATGAAAAAGAAAACAGTCATAGTCAATGAAGAAAGGTGTATGTACTGCGGAAACTGTTACACGATGTGCCCAGGAATGCCTCTTTTCGATCCAGAAAATGGTGGTGTGGCGATATTGGTGGGAGGAAAGCTTTCTGATGCAAGATCTCCAGCACGACTCTCAAAGGTGGTTGTTCCATGGCTACCGAACAACCCACCGAGATGGTCAGAAGTTGTAGATGTTATCAAAAGAATCCTTGAAGCTTGGGCAGCCGAGGCAAAACCCCATGAGAGGATTGCCGAATGGATTGACAGAATTGGTTGGGAGAAGTTCTTCGAGAGAACAGGAATAGAATTTAGGGTACAGGTTATAGACGACTTCAAACTTCCAAGACTCACTTTCAGAACTACGACACAGTTCAAGTGGTGAAGGTTTAAATAACTGGATGACAAACCTTCCCAAGGGTGAAGATAAATGTCAGAGTTCGACGAGGAAACCAAACAAAAAGTTCTAGAAAAGCTCGCAACCAAGCCTTGGTCAACGAGAGATCTTGCAAAGGTTCTTCAGATGAAAAAGAAAGATGTGGACAAGATCTGTAAAGAACTAATTGCAGAAGGTAGGGCCGCATACTGGTCTTCAGGGTCCACAACCTATGTTACAACAAAGGAAAAACTTGAAGAGATGGAGGAGAAGAGAAGGTAATTCAGCTTTTACTTTTTAATTTTTTGTTCAACAATCAGGTGTTTATTTTTTGAATTAGAGCAGACTGTTGATCGATATAATGATAGTATTTCGTGAACTCCATGCAGTTATTTCATCCATAACTATACGATTATAAAACAAAAAAGTTAAATATCCTGCAAATATGGGAGCTTTAGTTTTTTGGAGGTGATAATTATGGTAAATATAGTGGTAGATAAAGAAACATGTGATGGATGTGGAGAATGCATCTCCGTTTGCCCAGAGAGTGTGTACGATTTTGATGATGACGGAAAATCAGAGCCTGTGAACATGGATGACTGCTCTGAATGCTGTTCATGCGTTGAAGTTTGTCCAACCGGCTCGATAACAATTGATGCCTGCGAGTAAAAAAGCAGGCTCTCTTGTTTAATTTTATTATAAGATTCGATTAAAATTAAAATTTAAAAATATTGAGATTTATTTTACTTCTGAAGTAACTCCGGATACACGTGGCAATCCCAGCAGTTCGGTTTCACACCAGTGTACTCATGGCATTTGTCACAGAAGTTCGCTTTGCTTTGATGGCATTCAAAGCATGTATAGGTAGAGATGTTGTATGACGTGCCATAGGTATCGCTTATGTAGGTTCTGATTCCCTGTCTAATTACGTGATCTCTCCACTCCTTCAACAAAACCATGTGGTTTTCATTCATCCACTTTGTGTCTTCAATACAATGGTCACCTTTGGGCTTTTCCAGCTCTGGAATTGGCTGCCCAAGTTGTCCTGAAGCTACGTTATAGAAGTAAGGGAAGAAAAAGAAGCCGATGAATATCAGGAGCACAGCAATCAGAGGTGTTTTGCTCATATTTCCACCTCCAAATATTCACCAAGTGGATTGCCTCTGAGATCCGTATCCCGCTCAATCTCCCCTTTCATGACCATAGCATTCGCAACGAGCTCTGTAACTCCTCCCATTTGGACAGGTAGCTTCCAGTACTTGAGTAATGTCGGAATTGCCGCCCTGTCAATTGCACAAGCAGCGGTAACATGATTAACGCCATACATCTCATGAACATACTTTACTGCCATTGCCCTCGGCATGCCACCTCGCATTCTGAGTTCAAAAAGCTCATCTGCAAGCAAACCAGCTCCACTTCCACAACAGTAGCTCTTTTCCCTTATAGCATGCTCGGGCATGTCGTAGTAGTGGTTGCAAACCGATTTTATAACGAATCTAGGCTCCTCGAATAGTCCCATACCCCTGGCAATATTGCATGAATCATGGTGTGTTACCACAAGATGATCATTTCTGCTCTTGTCTATCTTGAGTTTTTTGTGCTTCAGAATGTCTGCCAGAAACTCAAGAATGTGTACCATCTTAGTACTTGAAGCGTTCTCAAAAACGGTTCCTGTAACAGGATTTACCGGCTCTTCTAAAACCTTTAAGGCATCTTCATAAGTTTCATCTGCGTAAGTGGCCATGTATTGATGCTTTACTCTCCACATGTGGCCACACTCACCGCCTAGAATCCACTTGACCCCAAGTCTCTTTGCCTCCTTGTAAATCTTCTGATTTATCTTCTTTGCAACCTCAAAGGAGTGGAAAAACCCGAAGTTTCCTCCTTCAGCTGCGTACGTGCTGAAGGTGTAATCTAAGCCAAGTTCATGGAAGACCATAATATATCCGATGAAAGTGAACCAATGCGGCTGAGCGAAGTAATCACCAGATGGAGTTACGAAGAGTATCTCAGCTCCCTTTTTATTAACCGGCACTTCTACATCGATTCCGGTGATTTCTTTTATATCATCGACGGCATACCTTATCGAATTCACCACACCACCCGGACTGAGGCCGAGGTGGTTTCCAGTTCTAACGCATGCTGCTGCCGAGGTTAACGTGAATCTCTGGCTTATCCCAATAGAATTTAGGAGTTCCCTTGCAAGCATTGTGATCTCAGCTGTATCTATCCCATACGGGCAGAAAACAGAACATCTCCTACATTCAGAGCACTGGAAGAAGTATAGATACCACTCCCTTATTACGTCTTCAGTTAGATCCCTAGCTCCAGCCCATTCTCCAAACATCTTTCCTGTTTTTGTGAAATATCTTCTATAAACAGTTCTAAGTAGCTCTCCTCTAACAACAGGCATGTTCTTTGGATCTCCAGTGCCTATATAATAGTGACACTTGTCGGCACACGCCCCACACCTCACACATATGTCCATGAAAACCTGGAGTGAGCGGTATTTCTTCCTAAGCTCGTCTATTTTGTTTATTAGTATTTCTTTCCAGTTTGGAGGAAGTTTCCAGTCATCATCAAGCGGACTCCACTCTCTCGGAAATGGAAGGTTGAGATATTCCTGATCTTTGAGTGAGGCAGCGTAGCTGTAATATCCTTTTTTCATTTCAGTAGTTGGTTTCAAAATTTCCTTCCATCCTGAGAATTTCTGAACTATTTCGAACTTCTCTTTATCCTCAAATTTTTCCTCCTGCATCATCACACCTCCTCGGGTTTAACAACGTATCCCATTTTTTCCAGCTCTTCCATGTCTTCCTTGAACTCCTCATAGAACTCATCCCAATCAACTCCCTTGACAGGATAGTTCCACGGATTTATGTGTCTAACAACTCTGTTATCGTTTGGCATGTTTCTTGTTGGGCTGAAGAGGATTCCAGCAGAGTGCATAAGCTTACTGAAGGGGAAGTACGCAAGTAGGGCGGAAACGAATAGTAAGTGAAGCATAAATAGCCAATGGAGCTCTGGGCTGGCAGGTGGGTGGAAAGAGAGTAATCCTTGAGCAAGCTCTTTTACCTGAGCAACGTCAACTGGAATAACGTATCTCATCAAAAGTCCTGTAATCGCCACTCCCAGCAAAAGGACCAGTGCAAGATAATCAGATGGCAAAGAAAACGTTCTCTCCCTCGGAAAAGCTAATCTTCTGTAAAGCAGATACAGCAACGCTACGAGGAGCGTTAACCCCGTTATCATGATATGTACGACGTGGGGTTGGAACCACCCTATATGCACCTCTATGAAACCATCAAGACTCTGAATGAAGTTCACGAATTCAGGAACAGGCTGTAGGAAGAACCTGAAATGCCTTATCAGCACGATGAGTAAAGACCAGTGAAAAGTTAAAGCAAAGAGCCAGAGCCACTTTGTACTCACAGCAGTTTGAGCTGGGAGTTCATATCTAACGTTTTTCCAGAGGCTTCTGAAAAGGAAAACCTCCATCAACATCCTAACAGCGGTTTCCCAATTCGTGGATGGACTGTCAAAGCGATCCATGAATGTTCTATTCAGCCATGGAAGCGATTTTTGCTGACCACAGGTCGTTGTAATCTTGAATGGAACCACGCTCTTTGACCATGTGAATACTCGGTAAAGAACACCAACCACAAAGATGATTGCAGCTGCATAAGGAATTACCACTCCTACTAAAGTACCCAAAACGCTCATTCTTCCACCTCCGCGCAGACCATGTCGCAAGATGCCTTTGCTATCTTATGCTCCTTTTCAGCATGTTCACAGCATTCATCTAAGTTCGTAAAGACTGCATCACAGAGTTCGCACTTATACTGTTTTTCGGCTGGAGCGACTTCAACGCATGCCATATCGCAAGATGCCTTTGCTATCTTATGCTCCTTTTCAGCATGTTCACAGCATTCATCTAAGTTCGTAAAGACTGCATCACAGAGTTCACATCTGTATTCTTTCCCCTCTTCCACAACTTCTTCCACAACTTCTTCAACGACCTCTTCCTCCTCAACAACCTCTTCTTCGATTTTCTCTCCTTCAAGTGTGACGCCAATGGCAACCTTTGCAAGAACTGTAAACACCAAGATACCAACTCCCCAAACACCTAATGCGATTAAAGACTCCGGAATCGTGGGCCAGTACTCAACTACCGGCCCCCACTGAGATGGGATATACCCTGGCACAATGAGTCCGATTCCCTTCTCCATCCAAATGGAGATGAAAACAATTCCGCAGGCAATTGCAAGATACTTCGGTTCATTTCTGACCTTGGGTACAATAAGCATTATTGCAGCCGCTATACCAAGGATGAGCGAGGTCCACATCCACGGTACGAATCTTGCGTAAACCCAACCCCCCTCCTTGATGCCGAAAAGTATGTAGGTGAAATATTCGAGATGATGCGGATGAGCCGAGTAGAAAACTGTGAAAAGCTCTGCACCGATCATGAACAAGTTAGTTACCATTGCAAAGGCAACTATATCTCCTATTTTCTTTATTGCATCATAGCCAGGATCGAAGTTCGTATACCTCCTTATGGCTAGCAACGAGATTATCAGAAGTGAAGGTCCTGAAGCGAAAGCTCCTGCAAGGAATCTCGGTGCCATCAGGGCTGTATTCCAGAAAGGTCTGCCAACCAAGCCACCGTACAGGAATGCAGTGACTGTATGGATACTTATCGCCCACGGAATTGCTATGAAGATAAGAATCTTGAGCCAAGTCGTGTAGCCTTTGTTTTTCTCTTTATATGCTAAAACTGTCCATGCGATTACGAGGTTCAGCAGGAAATAAACTGATAGAACAATGAAGTCATACAACATCACTGAAGTTGGCCTTGGATTGAGAACGAGGTTCAGTACTCTGTCTGGTCTACCCAGATCAACAAGAATAAACAAGATACACATGATAACCGCTGAGGCTCCCAAGAACTCTCCTATTGTGGTCACCCTTTTGAATTTCTTGTAATTGTAAAGATAGGCAGGGAGTACAACCATAACAGCCGATGCTGCAACTCCAACCAAAAACGTAAAGTTACCGATATAAAGTCCCCATGAGACTTCTTTACTCATTCCTGTTACCGTTAAACCGTTCTGATACTGGTAGTAATAGGAAATACCTCCAAGGGCAATGATAATGGCGAGAAACGCTATCCACGACCAATAGTATTTCCCACCTCTAATTGCGTATTCGATCATTATATCACCTCAAATCAGATAGTATAGCTTTGGTTCCGTGCCGAGATCGGGTTTTCTCCTTATCGAGTAGTGTTCCTTAAGTACTTTTGTGATCTCTGATTCAAGAGAGTTCAGATCTCCAAAGATGAAAGACCCCTCTGATGTTTCAACGCACGCTGGCTGCATTCCTTTTTCAAGTCTCTCTACACAAAAAGTACATTTTTCTACCACACCTTTAGTTCGTGTGTGATAGCTGGTGTTGATTTTCTTTATGAATGGCCTTGGATCTCTCCAGTTAAAGCTCCTCATTCCATAAGGACAGGCTGCCATGCAGTATCTGCAGCCTATGCATCTATGGTAGTCCATAGCAACTATTCCATCACCCCTTTTCCATGTTGCACCTGTTGGACAGACTTTCGTACATGGAGGATTTTCACAGTGGTTACAAAGAATCGGGACTTCTAAGCTTTCGATCTCTTCCGGCAAAAATTGATTAAACTGAGATGGGAACGTATGCTCAAAGTCCGCTGGCCAGATCCATTCAACCCTGTCCTTAGCGTTTGGGAAAACAGGGATGTTATGTATATCTCTGCAAACATCGTATACCCTCTTTCTCTTATTTGGGGGAAGCTCATTGAACTTCTTCAGATCGATCACCATACCCCACTTAACTTTCTGCTGATCTATTGCAGGAGCGGCGAAAGCTGCAAGAACCTTCTCAATCTGGCTTGCAGTCAGTGTTATCGCTGCGAATGCTGATCCTGTCACAATTAAAAACCTACGTCTCGTAATCATTTCCATCGACCTCCAGAACAGGGGGATTTTCTGCTAATTTTGATTGTTCATTTTTATTTAAATCGGTTTTTTCCATTTTAAATGTTCCACTTAAGCACGCTGGAAATGTTTGCCCCATTTTTATCTAATCCCCCCGTAATTCCAATGCGACTTCTGAACAATTATCTGGAATGGACTGTAATTATTTAGAATATTAAGTTTTTGGTTTATGAGTTTTAGTCAATGGATAAAAACAAGTCTTATTTTAATTTCTTTTCAATTAAACCATTAAAGGACCTCCTTAACAAATAGTTTAAAAACAATCTAATTATTGTAGAAAAGGGATACCTAGCCTATATTTTTAAAATAATGGCTTGCAATAGACCGATATTACCATCCAAATGCTTTCTAAAGCTTTTCAAAGCTTTCCAAACCTATAGAAAAAAGAAGAATATCTAAAATACCCGATGAAGTTTTAACATTCTAATTTGTATTTTTATATTTCAGGTATTTAATTTAATAATATTTTGAATATTATTCGATACTTTTATTCGATAACTTCGGCAAATGCATACTTTCTTAAGACTTTAGATATCCTAACCGTAACTTCCTGATTTAACTCAACATTTGGTACAAAGATGACATAACCACTTATTCTGGCTATTCCATCCCCTTTTGATCCAATCGCTTCTATTTTAACGGTTCTTATATCCCCCTCACTTACAGGAGGCTTATCTGCAAATTCAAATCCACTCAATTCTATTCCCTCCAAATTTTGAATTTCTGATTCTTTGACTGCTTTGTATTTAAAAGTTTAGGTGTTCTTTGAAAAATTGAGTGGATCGCTTTGGGGTAAAAAAGCTGTAAAGCAAAGTGGACAAAGAAAGAATAGATTAACAGTTGTAATGTTTTCTATACTGCCTTACACCCTCTATTTCCAGCAACTTCTCATCACTAACCCTCACAATGAATTGATAGTCATAAAAAACCTCGTGGACTTCTTCACACACCTCCAATAATTTTCTCAAAACCTTTTCTTTTTTATCTAGATCAATCCATACCTCAAAGTACATGGGTAGAAAAATTTAAAGAGGAGTTGAAAAGATTGTCGATTTCGAGTGGTCTGAGTAGAAAGAAACACTTTTAATTTTTCCAGTTTACCCTTTCGATAATGGATGTAAACAGATCTGAATTTTTTACCTCTAAAGATGGAGAGATCATTTTCATAACTGGTTATGTTTCTGAAGAAAGAGACAAACTTGTCAAAATGTACGAGGGATTCAGTGTTGAAAGAAGGTGTTGTGGACTGCCGCCGATAGGGAGAAAATCGATAGAAGAGTGGATCGATGAACTTTCCAAAAAAGGTTACATGTTCATAGCGAAACACAGAGATAAAGTGGTGGGGCATATTGCTATTGTCCCCGAAGGAGAAAAGGCCGAGTTTGCTATTTTCATTCACCAAGATTACGAAGACAAAGGAATTGGTACAGAATTGATTAGGTTCGCTGAGGATTTCTTGAAAGACAAAAGAAAAGATAAAGGAATAAAGACTCTCGAAGCGATTACGGAGAGAAATAATACTCACGCTATCCAGCTTTACTTGAAACTTGGTTTTGAAATTATTGAATCGGATTATATCTACCTCACACTGAGAAAAGAAGTTTAGGGGCAAAAATTATAAGGGCAAAAAACTGCCATAGAGCTATGTCTGAGATTCTAATGTATGGTCTCACTACCTGCCCTCATTGCAAAAAGGTTCTTGAATTCCTTAAAAAATCCGGCGTTAAATTCAAAGTTGTTTGGCTTGATGAGATTAAGGGAGAGGAGAGGAAAAAAGCAATAGAGGAAGTTCACAAGCTATCAGGAAGCTATTCAGTTCCAGTTGTCGTGAGAGGGGAAAGATGGGTGCTCGGATACAACCCTCAGAAGTTAAAAGAGCTCATCTCATGAGTTTCCTGGTGATGTGATGGATGTTGAAGATTACCTGAAAATTTTTAAGAGGGTGGCAGGAAATAAAGGCTGGAAGATAAATCCTGATGATGAACTAGTGAGATCCTTTGCCCAAGGATTAATCAAAAATAAGGAGAGATACGGAGTTGCAATCTGCCCTTGTAGGATGGCGACAGGAAAAAAGGAAATTGATAGGCTTATAATCTGTCCTTGCATTTATGCTGAAGAAGACATCAAAGAATATGGTAGATGCTACTGTGGACTCTATGTCAGCGAGGAATACATCAAAGCGGGAATGCCCGAAGTTTTAGTGCCTGACAAACACCTGAAGTACTATCTTGAACAATAAATTTAGCCAGGTTAATAAAAACGAAATTGAGATCACTTTCTAGAGTTTAATACTCTCTTTAACAATTCCTCTTTTTCGCTAAATCTGTAGGTTTATTAATTGACTATTATTATAAATATCGGAAAAAAGATTTGATAATTTTATATCTATTAAATCCACCCAACACTAAAAATAGAAAGGTAGAATCTCTCTAAATTAGTTCAAAAACCTTAGCATACTCCACATCCTTAGTTTCATCATCAGGTTTTTTGTTGATAACCAAAAATTATAAAGAATTCTGAGATAATCCTTATGTCATGACTGGCGAATACTGGGATAAAAAGCGAGAAACCATGAAAAGGAATGAACTGGAGAAACTTCAACTTAAGTTACTCATTCACCAGATTAAAAGATGTTACAATCAATCTGGATTTTATAGGATGAAATTCAAAAAGGCTGGAGTGCGTCCCAGTGATATCAAATCACTTGATGACTTTTCTAAAGTTCCATTTCTTTTTAAGGGAGAATTGAGAGAGGAACAAAGAACATTCGGTATTCCAAGATATGTGGTTGCAAGTGGTGATTTAATAGAAGCATACGCAACTTCAGGCACTACTGGAGTTTCTGTATTGAGTTTTTGGACTCGGAAGGATAGAGACTACATAATAGATCTAACTGCTAGGACACTCTGGGCTATGGGTGTGAGGCCAGGTTTTAAAGTGCAGAATGCTTTTAGCTATGAACTTTGGCCACCAGGCCTTTCTGTCCACCAAGCAGTCCAAAGAATCGGTGGATTCGTGTTACCAATCGGTAGTGGGAAAAATATACTCCAGATTAAATTTCTTACTGAATTACAACCAGACGTGCTCGTTTCCACTCCATCACAAGCCTTGAGAATTGGAAACATGCTTCATGAAATGAGGATTAATCCCTCAAACCTATCTCTTAAAATTGGGGCCTTTGGAGGTGAAGTTGGAGCTGCGATACCATCTACTAGAAAGAAAATAGAGTACTTACTGGATTTGGAAGCCTATGACTATTACGGAATAATCGAAATTGGTCCAACGTTTGCTGGAGAGTGCAAAGAGAAAGCTGGTTTACATTGGAGTGAAGATTGCCATCTAATAGAAGTTGTAGATCCAAAAACAGGAGAAAGAGTTTCAGAGGGGGAGAAGGGGATATTGGTTATTACTCATCTTACAAAAGAGGCCACTCCGATGATTAGGTACTGGACTGGCGATATTACCGAAATTGAATACGAAAAATGCGGATGTGGGAGAACACATGCAAGATCTCCTCGTGGTATTTTAGGTAGAACGGATGATATGATAATATATCAAGGAATTAATTTCTATCCAAGTGATATCGAAGAGATTTTGAGAAGTTTCCCTGAACTAGGTTCTGAATATGTGATATATTTTGAGGAAACCAATGAAGGAGAGAAGTGTATTGTAGAGGTGGAATATAACAGTGCCTTCTGCGATCCTAATGAGATTCAAAGTTTAAAGGATAGAGTGGCTGAGAGAATTTATGATGCAATAGGGTTGAATCTGAGTGTTAGGATTGTCGATAAGGTTTTATCCCCCCACCTAGGTTCGAAAGTTAAAAGATTTTTATATACATAAACATCTAAAACAGAAAATTTTAAATATTGTTAAAGTTATTAATTAAAAATCATTTAAGTGGGGGGTTATTATGGCTGAAATGACAAGAAGGGATTTTATAAAATACGCTGCAGCCTTAGGAATAGGCCTCGCTGTTGGTGGGGGAATTGGATATAGCCTTAGAAAACCAGAAGTCCAAGTCGTAAAAGAGGGTGTCCCAGCAGTGGGAGAAAAAATTAAAGAGACAATAAAAATAGGCCATATAGCAATTTTCTCTGGGCCTTTCAGCACATATGGTGAACTCCAGAAGAGAGGTTCTCTACTAGCAATGGAAGAGATAAACAAAGCTGGTGGAATACTTGGAAGTAAAGTTGAGATTATTTACCGAGATTCCGCTGCGAAACCTGCCGAAGCTGTTAAACAGGTTAGGAGTCTTGTAGAAAGTGAAGGGTGTGACTTCATCATTGGGATTGACTCCAGTGGTGTTGTGTTGGGCGTGGCAGAGGTTATGCCAGAAGTCAATAAGTTGTTATTTGTAACTCATGCAGCAACCCATAAACTTACAGAAGAGCTGGTTTACAAAAAGGGGATAAAAGAAGTATTTAGGATTGCTGTACCGGTGTATCAGGATGGAATTATGGCTGCATTTATAGCGAGCCAACTGCCTGCGACGAAATGGGCTTGTGTACATCCAGATTATGAATATGGTTATGCATCATGGGAACTTTTCCAGAAAACCTTGTCTAAATTAAGGCCTGATGTGGAATTTGTTGGAGAAGCTTGGGCAAAAATAGGTACAACAGACTTTACACCCTTGATTTCCTCTGTAATGGAGAAAAAGCCTGATGGTATTCATACAGTTGAGTGGGGAGTGGATTTGTTTACCTTTGTTAGACAGGCAAAACAGACAGGGTTATTTGATGCAGTGAAATACGACGGAGGTTATGCATGGATAAACCCAATGGGATACTCAGTCGATGCGATGGAGGCTTTGGCTACAGAGTATCCAGAAAATTGCTGGATATCAGGAAGATACGTTTGGATGTACCCTGATACACCTCTCAACAAAAAGTTTGTCAAAGCCCACATTGACAGATGGGGACACTTTCCAGCGTATAGTGGAGAGACTTCGTATACTGCAGTATACCTAATTAAAAAATTAATAGAACTCACTAAAACACTTGACGTTGATACACATATTAAAGCCCTTGAAGACATGGTTGTATTTTCACCAGCAGGAGCAAGATACATAAGGAAAGAAGATCATCAAGCGATGTACGAAGTTCCTTATGGCCAGATAAAGCACGATCCTAATTATTCAATACCTGTCTTAACAAATCTACAAGCGGTTCCTGCGGAAGAGTACTACAGACATCCTCCTTTTGAGGATATGCCACCATATAAAGACTTGTATAAGAAAGTAATGGCAAAAGCGTAAAAACGTAAAAGAAAATATGGATCTCAATGCAATAGCCTTCCAATTGATCCTAGGTATAGCATCTGCTATGCTTTACTGGATAGTATCCTCTGGACTTACCTTTACCTTCGGTGTGACCAGAGTGCTGAATTTCGCCCATGGAGCATTTTACATGCTCGGAGCATACTTTACTTTATCATTTTTTGCCCTTACTCAAAATTATTTGCTATCGTTGTTTCTTGGAGCAGTCATCGTTGCACTAATTGGCGCTGGATGTGAGAGAGGACTTATTTCTAGAATATACGGGCTACCTATACCATTCCAGTTAATCCTAACATTTGGACTTGTACTACTATTTGACGATCTCGTCAGAATTTTCTGGGGTTCAGTGCCAAAAATGATGCCAGCACAGTTTATAGGCTCCATAAATGTATTTGGCAGGATTTTGCCTGTATTTTCGTTATATTTAATCTTTGCTGGTGTCGCAATAGCTCTCGTACTTTACTTTTTACTTTCAAAAACTGATTGGGGTGTAGAGATAAGGGCTATAACTGTTGATCCAGAGACTGCAATGTGTAGCGGTCTGAATCCCGCCTTTCTATATGCAACAGCATTTATGTTTGGATCGTTTCTTGCTGGACTTGGTGGTGGCCTTTATTTGCCTATTAGTTCAGCCTCACCAGGAATGGGTGAACACATTATTATATATGCTTTCATAGTTACTGTGATTGGTGGATTGGGTAGTATAAAAGGTGCTTTTGTCTCAGCTCTCATAATTGGAATAATAGAGTCCCTTGGTGCCCTTTTTGTGCCCTGGATGACTATTGCATTGCCCTATATAGCTTTGTCAGCAGTATTGCTAGTCAGACCGGAGGGGATCTTCGGTGAAGAATGAGTCAATACTGCTAATTTCACTTATTTTTCTGTCCTTATTGATACCACTCAGTGGAAACAAGTATCTACTATATCTCACGCTGAAAATATGGATTTTAATACTCTATGCGATTGCCTTCAACGTCATCTTCGGATATTCAGGGCTCTTGAGCTTCGGCCATGCCCTATTTTTTTCAGGTAGTGCTTATGCTTTGGCCATATTAGTGGTAAAAGCAGGGTACTCTCTTCCAATTGGTTTTATCGCAGGAATTGCTGCAGCTGCTGTATTTTCTGTCGGTGTAGGCTTTCTGTCTTTAAGACATAGAGAAATTCACTTTGCTATGATAACCCTTGCATTTTCGATGATGTTTTGGGGAATCGTAATGAAATGGAGAGATGTGACTGGTGGGGAGGACGGTATCGCCGGAGTTCCGAGGGGTATGCCGATTTTTTGGTTTTATTATTTCAGTGTAGCAATTATTTTAATATGTGCATACATAATTTACAGCTTCGTTAGATCAGACATCGGTCTCATATTAGAAGGTATTAGGGAAAACGAGACAAGAGTAAGGTTTTCCGGACATTCCACATTAAAATACAGATTATATGCGATGATAGTTTCCGGTACATTCACTGGTGTAGCTGGATCGCTTTGGGCGATGTTAGACAGAACTGTCACCCCATCAATCTCGCACTGGTCTTTTTCAGCTATGCCTGTGATAGCCACGTTAATTGGTGGACCACAAAGTTTTCTTGGTCCGGCAATAGGTACAGTAATTTATGTTATTGCACAAGATGTAATCACAAAATATACCCTATACTGGCAATTCATACTGGGGATAGTCATAGTTTCTGTAGTCCTCTTTTTCCGGGGAGGAGTTATGGGCATACTTGAAAAATTCTTGTGGAAGAGGTGATCATATGAGCCCTCTAATCTTAGAGAGCCAAAACCTTACAAAGTCTTTTACCGGTCTTATAGCAGTAAATAATGTTTCACTGAGTTTCGAACCTCAATCAATCACCGCAATAATAGGTCCAAACGGTGCCGGAAAAACAACATTTGTAAACCTTTGTACAGGTATGTTTAAGCCTGACTCTGGCAGGATTATTTTTAATGGCGAAGATATTACGAACTTTTCACCTGAAAAAAGAGTTCAAATCGGAATCTCAAGGACATTCCAGATAATAAATATATTTCCAAAATTAACGGTGATGCAAAATGTCAAAATTCCGTTGCTTAGCAGAGGTAAAATTGAAAATGAACTCGAAAGTATCTTAGAGATCTTCCAATTGGATGAGAAAAAAGATGTCCTAGCTTCAGAGTTATCGCATGGTGATCAGAAAATTCTTGAGATGGCGATGGCGATGGCAACTAAGCCGAAGATCCTCTTTTTAGATGAGCCAATGGCCGGAGTTAACCCAGTAGAGCGTTCAAGAATTATCGATTTGATAAAAGACTTAAGAAAGAAAGAAAAACTTACGATAATAATTGTTGAACACGACATGGATGTTGTTTTTAGGATAGCAGAAAGGATTACAGTGATGAACCGTGGAAGTGTGATTGCTGACGGAACTCCAGAAGAGATTAGAAACAATGCAACCGTAAAGGAGGTCTACTTAAGAGGTGTGGAAGTATGAGTTCCATTCTAACACTTTCTGATGTGAATTCATATTATGGCAAGAGCCATATCCTTTTCGGGATTTCTCTTGAAGTAAAAGAGAGTGAAGTCGTTGTTTTGCTTGGACGAAACGGTGTAGGAAAAACAACCACACTAAAAACTATAATGGGACTCGTACCAAAAATCACAGGAAAGATTCTGTTTAAAGATGGCATTGATCTCCTAAAAATCCCTCCCTACAAAAAGGCAAAGCTGGGTATAGGCTATGTGCCAGATCATGGGGGTATCTTTCCAAATTTAACGGTTTACCAAAACATGAAGATCTCGATTAAACAATCACAGTCCAAATCGGAATCCACACAAATTTTTGAATTGAAAGATGTCTTCAATTTGTTCCCTCAACTTGAACATATGACAAATAGGCTGGCAGGAACACTAAGTGGTGGAGAAAGAAGGATGCTTGGAATTGCAAGAGGTCTATTGTTAAATCCTGAACTCCTAATAATCGATGAACCTTCAGAAGGTCTGGCGCCAAATATAGTCCAAGACATCATAGAGGTAATAAAAAAAATTCGGAGTAGTGGAGTCTCCGTTTTGGTGGCAGATCAGAACTTACCTTTTGTAGAAAAAATTGCTGACCGTGTCTATGTTATAGACAAAGGAGAGATAAAAATGAGCGGAGAACTTTCAGAACTCTCTCGAGAGGAGTTAGAGATGTTTTTAACCTTCTAACCCTTCTAACCCTTCTAACAAGGGGGTGATATTCAGTGAAAGGAGAATATTGGGATCCTGAAATTGAAAAAATGCGTAGAGACGAATTAGAGAAACTCCAACTAAAAAGACTAAAATGGCAAGTAGAGAGAGCGTATAACAACTCCGAATTTTACAGAAAAAGATTCAAAGAAGCGGGAGTTATACCTGATGATATAAAAAAGCTTGATGACGTTTCTAAATTACCTGTCCTAACGAAAGCGGATCTGAGAAAAGAGCAGACCGAATTTCCCCCATTTGGCAGATATGTTGTAGCTCCAAAATCTGAATGGAAAGAGCTCCATCCATCCACTGGTACGACTGGAATTCCAGTAAATACTATCTGGTCATTTAACGATACCACTACCATAACCGATCATACGGCGAGAATCATGTGGGGGTTTGGAGTGAGAAAAGAAGATATAGTGCAAAATGGTTTCAGCTACGGTTTATGGGTTGCAGGATTGGCCGTTCATTACGCGTGCAAAAAAATCGGCTCATTCATCATCCCTATCGGTGCAACATCCTCAGAAAGACAGATATATTTTATACAAAATGCTGGCCCAACAGCTTTGCTTGCCACCCCATCATTCGGCCTGTATATAGCTGAAAAGCTAAAAGAAAAGGATATAAATCCTGAGGAGATTGATTTGAGAATTGGATCTTTTGGAGGAGAAGCTGGAACTGAAAACCCTGCCACAAGAAGGAGATTAGAAGAAGGATTGGGAATTGACGCTTACGATATATATGGATTGGCTGAGATCGGTCCGACTTTCGCTGCAGAGTGTAAAGAGAAAGCGGGACTCCATTTTGTTGAAGACCATTACCTACTAGAAGTTCTAGACCCGGAAACTAAAGAGCCATTAAGCCCGGGAGAGAGAGGTGTCCTTGTTATAACGCATTTGAGCAGAGAAGCAACTCCAATGATAAGATACTGGACAAACGATATTGTAAAATTAGAAGATGAGAAGTGTGGATGTGGGAGAACACATGTAAGGGCGGTAGGTGGCATACTCGGAAGAGCGGATGATATGATCGTATATAAAGGAGAGAACGTCTATCCAACCCAAGTGGAAGAGGTAGTGAGGTCTTTTAACGAGTTAAGCAACGAGTACAAGATAGTAGTCACAAGAGATAGTAAAACAGGAATTGTAAAAGACGTGAAAGCTATCGTTGAGGTTGTAAGCGATAAATACGATATTCAACATCTAAAGGCCAAGGTTGCAAAGGCTTTACGGGATGCCTTAATGGTAAGGGTCGATGTAAATATCCTACCACCCAACTCTTTGGAGAGAACGGAGTTCAAAGCTAAAAGAGTGGAGTTTATAGAGGGAGGTGAAAATTCCTGATAAAGTTTGGTAACTTACTTCCAATTCCCGCAGCTCCTGTTGATAGCCTAATAAAAATTGCCCAAAGATCTGAAAAAGCTGGATTTGATTCCATATGGGTTGCAGATCACTTGCTGATGATCCCAACAGGAATTGTGCCTGAGGCTTTCACTCTTCTGAGTGCGATTGCAATGGTTACAGAAAAAGTTCAAGTTGGAACGTGTGTTTCCGACCCCCACAGGAGACATCCAGCAGTTTTCGCCCAGATGGTAGCAACTCTTGATAACATATCCAAGGGCAGAGCGATCGTTGGACTCGGGCTGGGTGAGGCGATGAATCTTGAACAGTTCAGTATTCTCTGGGACAAACCCATCGCAAGAATGACAGAGTTCGTTGAGATTATCAGAGAATTATGGAGTGGCGATAAACTCACCTACAATGGAAAGTTTTGGAGATTGTGTGATGCGTTGCTTCAAATAAAACCTGTCAAAAGAACTCCAATATATTTTGGAGCCAACGGGCCTAAAACAAGAAAACTAACAGCAAAACTTGGTGACGGCTGGCTACCCACTCCAAGAACCCCCCAACTTTACGAAAAACACTTAGGTGAGATAAAAAGGGCTGCTGAAAAAATAGATAGATCTTTTGAAGGTTTCGATCCTGCATTGTATGTATACACAGCAGTAAGTGAAAAGTATGAAGACGCTTTTAAACAGCTTAAAAAAATAAAGCCACAAATCGCATTTTTCCCCAAGGTTATTGAAGAGGCAGGATACGATGTAAAAATCCCAGAACACCTTAGAGAGAATTTATATTCGGAAATAATCCTTAACAACGAAGGATTAAAAAAATTTGAGGAATTTGGAAAATACATCCCCAATGAAGTTGTCGAGGAGTTTTCCATTGTTGGAACTCCTGAAGACTGCATTTCGAGAATGGAAGAATTCATAAAAGCTGGAGTGAGGCACTTTATTCTCATAAACATGGGTCCTGATCCAAAGTATGTCTTAGACGTCTATTCTAAAAAAATAATTCCTAGTTTTCATGAAATTCATTGAAGTATTCGTTAAGCACCAGAAAGCTGGTTGTGAATATTTTATAAGGAGGCTTAAGGTGAGAAAATGACGATATTGGTTCCGGTAGGAGATAGATATTTGGGCTTTAAAGCCCTAGAAGTTGCGATAGAAGAGGCCAAATTGAGGGGATGGAATTTAGTTGTTGTTAATTCTCTTTATGGTGGAAGCAAAACGAAAGTTGAACAAATTGAGCAAGCTGAAAAACTGCTAGATGAGGCAGTAAAACTAGCAAAGGAGAATGGAGTTGATGCAAAGAAAATTCTTTCTGTACGGGGTAAAGAGCCTGGAGAAGACATTGTAGATCTCGCAGATGAATTAGGGGCTCACTTGATAGTAATGGGATGCGGGATTATCAGAGAGCAGTTTGAAATGGAATTGATGGAAACCACACGTTATGTTATACTCCACGCTTCTCAGCCAATGCTACTTATAAAATAATTTTGAAATTTTAAATTTTATTAAAATGGGAGGTAGAAAAAATGATGAATGGAGGGGAATACATTGAAAGTTTAAAGAAATATAAACCTACAATATATTTTCTCGGTAGAAAAATCGAGAGTGTTGTGGATGAACCAATGTTCAGACCACACATACATGCAGCAGCAATGACCTATGAACTTGCACACGATCCAAGGTATGAGGATGTGATGACCGCAATTTCTCACTTAACCGGAGAGAAAATCAACAGATTCACCCACATCCATCAGAGCGTTGAAGATCTCGTAAAGAAAGTTAGAATGATGAGGTTGCTTGGCCAAAAAACAGGCACTTGCTTTCAGAGATGTGTCGGGTTTGATGCTTTGAATGCTTTGTACATCACAACGTATGACATAGATAAAAAACATGACACAGAGTATCACAAAAGATTTGTTGAATACCTCAAAGAAGTCCAGAAAAATGATTTGATGTGCGTTGGAGCGATGACCGATGTAAAGGGAGATAGAAGCCTCAGACCGTATCAGCAAAAAGATCCAGATCTGTATGTACATTTGGTGGAAAAAAGAGAGGATGGAATAGTTGTGAGAGGGGCAAAGGCCCATATGACAGGAGCTATGAACTCGCATGAAGTTATAGTGATGCCTACAAGGGCTTTAGGCCCGGAAGATAAGGATTATGCAGTTTCTTTTGCCGTACCAATAGATGCTGAAGGATTAGTAAATATTTTTGTTAGGCAAACGAACGACACAAGGAGACTTGATGGAGACATAGACTGCGGGAATGCAAAATATGGAATAGTTGGTGGAGAGACTTTGATGATTTTCAATGATGTTTTCGTGCCTTGGGATCGCGTATTCATGTGTGGAGAATACGATTTTGCTTACGAGCTTGTTGAAACTTTTGCAACTTTCCACAGACAGAACTATGGCGGTTGCAAAGTTGGAGTTGCTGATGTCTTAATTGGTGGAGCAGCAACTCTTGCAGAATATAATGGGGTTCCAAAGGCATCGCATATCATCGATAAACTTACAGAGATGATCCATATGGCAGAGACATGCTGGTGTTGTTCTTTAGCATGTTCAAATGAGGGTTATAAAACACCTTCTGGCGCTTACGTGCCGAATCCATTGCTCGCAAATGTGACGAAACTTAATGTGACCAGATTTCCATACGAGTGGTCAAGACTTGCCCAAGATATTGCTGGTGGTTTTGTCATCACAACTCCTTCTGAAAGAGACTACAGGAATCCTGAGACAAGAAAGCTGGTTGAAAAATACATGAAAGGAGTAGCAGATTTGCCAACTGAACACAGGCTGAGAATGTTTAGGCTTGTCGAGAATTTAGCTGTCGGAGCTCAATTACCCGAATCGATGCACGGTGCAGGCTCGCCAGCTGCACAGAAAATAATGATATGGAGAAGGGGTAATGTAGAAATGAAAAAAGAATTGGCAAAGGTTATAGCAGGAATAAAACCAGATGAAAACTTCAAAAAGATCACTGGCAAGACTGAAGAGGAGTTTTTCAAAGAAATTGTGGAAAGGGCAAAGAGAGAATAGCATGGAGAAATGAAAGTGAAAAAGCATACGAATTATCGTTCAAATATGAGGTAGAATATGGGGGATGCGCTCAAGCAACGCTTGCTGCTACATTTGATGTTTTGGGAAATGTATGCTGAGGATGCTTTTAATCGACAATTAGACTTAGATGCGATCAAACTCTTAGGTACTGAAAAGTTTTTGAAATTAGGCATACTACCGATAAATGCTTTGTAACCAGTACAGCTGCAAAGCTGTCCGTAGAGTTAATTCTTAAAAATTTAGAGAAATGAGAATTGGTATAAAATACTGTGGAGGCTGCAATCCTACATATGAAAGAGAAAGAATAGAGGAAGTAATCAGAGAGAACTTCAATGCTGAAATAGTATATACTACTAATTCAAGGGAGGTTGATCTTGTTGTGCTCATTAGTGGTTGCAAACATGCATGTGCAATTGAGTCAATCGACGAGGAAGATATAAAGAAAGTGATCTCTTTTGATAAATCAAATAATGAATTAGAGATCATCAAAGAAATAAAATCAACCCTGAAACTGGATAAAAATTGATAACTAAACATACAACCAGTAATTTAGCGAGTTTTAAACTAAAACTCTCTCCACTCAACTTTCACCTCTTTGGTTGCACAATTGATTTTATCCCTTGATTTGCAGATGTTTTTCTTTATTTTTTCTCATTGTAGTGCCAAGGGATTTTGAAAAATAACTCAGTGCCGAGGGGGGATTCGAACCCCCGACCTCCTGATTATGAGTCATGCTTAAATAAAAATCCAGAGGACAGGAAACCGGAAAACAAGGACGAAAAAACGGAATTTGAGGAAGAAGCCTTATTAGACTATGTAAAATACCGAGACGAGTTTTATAACTAGATGAAAAACGAAATACAAATTACAATGGCCGACGATCTCATAAACAAGCTTGATAAAGTCGGGTTCATGAAGATAAACGGACCAAGAGAGATTTATGAGCTATTAAAGAAGGATGAAACAAGAACCTTGAGAATAGCCTTGAGAGATTTCTTCAAATTCCTGATAAAGACAGGAAAGAGGACAGAATCCCAACTCATAGATTTCAAGGCTATCGTTAAGATCCCAAGGACTGGAATAAGAACTCAAAACGCTTTCACAACAACCGAGAAAATCAGAGAAGCGAGGGAGAAGGTTAAGGATGATCCCATCAGATCAAGGCTTTTGGATCTGATGATCTTTGGAGGGATAAGACTTCAGGAAGCTTGTGACATCCTGAATAACTTCGATCCCTCAGATCTGTTCATAAACTCAAAGTTTGCTCGTTATGATCTCCTTGCCATGTATAAGAGGATAGGATCAAAGAAGGCTGAAGTTTCAGAGGTTACAAAAAGGGAAGTGGTTGCTTACATGCCTATTGAATTAGCTCAGAGATTAATAGAGGCTGGAAGGATGAAAGTGAATTATGACAGCTATAAATCAGCTAGAGATCTAAGCTTTGGAGTGGTTAACGCTTCTCAGGTTAGAAAGTGGTTCAGCGATAAGCTTGATGATCTCGGGGTAGATGAGAAGATCATAGAGTTTATAACTGGAAAAACTCCCGAGAATGTTCTAAGAAGGCATTACCTGAAGCTCCTAAAGAAAGGTGATCGGGTTTATCCGGAGATCCTCAAGGTGTTGAAGGATCTCCTTGAGGGGAAAATCAAGGATGAAGATCTTGAAGATCTGGAGGAGATCCAGATCTCTTAATTTAATTAAGGGGGGATGAGATGGGAGATGATAGGGATATTAAGCAATCAATAGCTATGAGGAGGATTCTGAGACTTGAAGGTAAAAAAAGAATCGCTACAACTGTTCATTTAGAAAGGGAGATTTTTGAAGCTTTGAAATCTAACGGTTTTAACATCTCCGACTTGATCAACATAACCCTTGAGAAATTTCTCAGGGATAAGGGATTACTCTGAATTTTTGCCTAAGTGTTTCAAACGTTTCTTTGTTTTGTTATTAAACTTAATAATCTATCATTAATTCCTATTAACTCCTTCCCTCCTAGGGAAAATTTAAACATCATAATTAATTATTGACAATCTATTAATCCTAATAGATCCCTCTAATAGAACCAAAATCAATCTGCAAAAGTAGAGGGGAGGATGTAGCTGATTTCATGAGGAGAGCTACCAAAAGGGAGCTTGGAAGGTTGAACTATCTTTCTGAGGATGAGCTAAAGGCGCTGGAGATGGAGAAGGTAAAGGATGGAGCTTGAAAGATTTCAAACCAGAAAAAGCTTGGAATTACAAAATGGGAGTGTGGTATAATGTTAATTTCAGAAATATGATATGACAACCCTCAAATAGAGATCTCTCATATATCCAATACTCAGAAATCAACCCTTAGCGGAAAACCTGTAGGTTTGCACGTTGATTCTAATATATTAGAGCGGTCTAATAGTATTAATATTAGAGATTCCATTAGTAATAGACTCGAGTTCGTTAATCATCTGCGGAGAAATTTAAAGAGTTTCGATTTAACTGAATTAACTTGTCATCTAATAGAGAACTCTATTAAGATTAATAGACCAATTGGGTGATGCTAATATGGTGTTAACCAAGCAAACGGTAGCGGTTTACCTCAGGATCGATTTAATCGATGAGGCTAAAAGAAGGAATCTGAATTTAAGCCAATTAATTAATCGATTACTTGAGGAATTCCTATTCGGAAATTCAACCACATTCAGTGAGGATTATATCAGGCTTAAAGAATTAAACAGGGAATTCGAAACACTCAAGAAAAAGGTAGAGGAGTTTGAAAAAGAGCTTAAAGAATTGAACTCCAAAGCTGAAGAGGAAGTTATGATGCAAGAAGCTGAGAACGAAGCCCATCTGATTGCAGCCTTGAAAGAACATCCGGTTTTATCAAAGCTTAACGACTTTTGGAGTTTCAAGTATGAAGCTGAAAGAATAGGGAATACAGTTGAAGGGATAGTAAACACAAACCTACAGATCTTCGCAACCAAAAACCAGATCAGTTTGAAGAAAGCTCAGGAGCTGTTTTTCAAGGCATTTCCAGAAATGAAAGATAAGGTTAGAGTATAAAATTAGATTGTGTATTTATACAGCGTAATCAAGCATCACATTTACATTAGCTTTAAAGTTCGGAGAATATATCATCAAGCCCCATCCTTTTTCTGCCTCTACTGTTTTTTCATAAGTTTTTATGTCTAAAACATAGCCTAACTGTTTAAATCCTTCGTTTTTCATAAATTTGTCAAATTCCCTTTTGCTAGGTAGTATGTAAATATCAATCGGCATATTTGAGGTTACCTTGACTTTTACTTTCACTTTGGACATCTCTAATCCCAATGCAGGATTATACAAGTAGTAGAACACACCATAGTTCCTATTCAAAGTTATTTCATCTTTTTCTTTGAGTTTTACTAGGTCTAATGTCACGTAGAAATATTTGTCTTTAGGATTGTAAAACACACCTACCGCTCCATCTGTGAAATAGTTATCAAGGTCATGAATAAGAGATTTATGCACGGGACTTTTTAACCAACCATTTAAAACTTCTTCGGCTATCTTCTCTTCTGATTCTCCTTCTATTAGGGGATATGCGTATAGGTTTTCTCCAGCACTTAAATAGAATATGTTATCTTCTTGCAGTCTGTCAAAAATGTCTTTTCCTTCGGGGTTTGTATGGGAAAAATATCCTCTTTCTGCCATATCTTTGCTGTAGGTGTATGCGATCTCCCATATTCGAGAATTCCACCTCAAAGGATCTACACCGATTTTTTCCCTTTCAGCGTTTACCAGTTCAAATATCTTTTTTTCGATTAGAGCAATATCAAGGTCTGAAAATTGCCTTCTTTCTTCAAAAGGAGTGGAGGTAGGTATGGGAGTTGAGGGTATCGGAGAGAGAGTAGGTAAAGGTGTAAAGGTAGGTGTAGGTGTTAGATATATAAGAGTCCAAGAAGATTCCTCTGTTTCTTCTCGTGGGATAAAACAATTTAAACCAGAATAATTCAGGTCTTTTTCGGTTAGATTGCATATAAATTCCATTTCTTTGTTGTGCAAAATTGTTTTGATTGATACCTCACCCGTACTCAACTCTGCTATTGGTACTTCCAAAAAACCATTATTAGCATAACCAAGATATTTATTATTTAAGTATACATCACCGCTTAGAGGTTCTTTTGTCTCTTTTATACAAAAATAAAAAATAAATTTTCTTACAGGAGTTTGAGTAGGAGAAGGTGTCAAGGTTGTAATAGATACTTCAACAGTAGGTACAGAGGTAGGTCTTGGGATTGGTGTAGACTCTTCTCCTAGCTGTTCAGAGCATCCAATAATTAAGACGGTAATTAGCAAAGCTATAGTTAATCTAATCAACATATTTTTACCTCTGTTATATAACACCATAAATTTTTGAAATATTTTAAACTTTTGTAAGATTGTTTCCTTTGTTCAATTTTTTCAAAAATTTAAGGATACCTAAACATAGAACTCATTGAGCCTATTGACTTTCTCACCTCTTCGACTTTTTCATCAACCCCTTCGATTATAATTTCAATCACATCATCTGTGAGTTGGAATGGTTTATCGTTATTTGGAAATTTCCAGACTTGTGGTTTAAGTTTTCCAACTCCAATACTATCACTTAATCTTTCTCTTTCAATGTAGTAGATTATGAAAGAAGCCAATTTGATCGTCTCGTCCATGGTATAATTAGTATCCCAACATCTGAGGAAAACGTCTCCTAAGTGTGCTTGCCCTATTACAACCTTGTCATAAATTGGTATCGGCACCCTATATCCCCAATCCATATAATACAGTACTGGTTGGGGTTTGTGTTCTATTATGTCTTCCAAAACAAAAATGACTTGTAAAGTTGATGTATCATCTGGTAATTCGGTGTTCTCATAAACAGAGTACATTTCGTTAATAAGAGAGATACAATCTTGTTTAAAATTGAATGTTGTGTACTCGTACTTGGCTTCTTCTGGGAAATCTTTCGGTAATTCTTGGTTTTGGTATTCAAAGAGATGAATTCTATTTATTACCCTTCTTGGAAGTTCGTTTAAAAATTCATTAAAAATAGGTTCAATCCCAGCTGCCGCAAAAACGATATATTCGAAATTTGGAACTGGTCTTATTTTATCTGTGTAGAAAGATTTTTCTCCTCTTTTAGCTTTTCTATCAGCAACTATAACTATCCCATCCTTACATTTCGCGCCTAAAATATAGGTCATAGTTTCAACCTTTTCTAATTAACCGTGGTTGTATTTTATCAGTTCTCAAGATTAAACTTGAGTTTTAAGTAGTTTACCTCCAAACGTGTAACACTTCATTTGGACTAAAAATTTAAATAATTTGGACTAAGAAAATATTAGCATGAAACTGAAGGAGAAAGGGAAAGTAAGAATAGGAAAAGATTCAACTAAAGGATACGTCTACCCAAAGTTAAGACTTCCAAAATATTTCAGCAATCTCGTAGGTGAAAAGGTAATTATTTACGAGGCTATTCTTGAGGAGGGTACAGGGATCTTGATAGTTCCTGAAAAAGTTGGACAAATTAGACAAAATGAGTTGGACAATTTAGAAATAGTTGGACTAAAAAATGATACAGAAAAAGAAATTAGAGAGATTAAAAAGGCTATTCTAGAGATCAAAGAGATTGTTTCAGAGAATAGAAGGGAATATATGGCATATTTAGGTGAAATATGCCGAGGGGGGGATTCGAACCCCCGACCTCCTGATTATGAGTCAGGCGCCCCAACCAGCTAGGCTACCTCGGCTTGCAATCTTGCAATATATTCTCCAACATGTGGTTATTAAATTTTTGCTGGAGTTTTGTTAGAGGAAATTGTATAAATGTTGCTCACATAAACATAACATTTGGAAGCAAAATATTTTACATAAAATTTATATTAAATCAATCATGAGTGTCAATCAATTGAATTTAAGAAAAGCATTTTATTTTCAACCTAATCATTAAGATCGGGAATAATTAACCATATTTCCTCAATTAGCCCAATTTGCCTGGTTTTTTTGGATTTAAGATATTTAAATAAATTTGTTAATGGAAAAATATTTATATAGTCGTTAGTATAACTAAATTTTAACATCTAATGGGGTGAAATTAATGGTTGAAGAACTAACCGAGAAGGAGGAAAAAGTCGTCAAATTATTATCCGATGCAGGATTAAACAGGAATATTGCTAAAGTAGTTGTATTCCTCTCAAAATCAGGTGAAGCTATATCAAGAGACATAGAAAGGGCAGCAAATCTAAGACAGCCAGAGGTAAGCTTAGCCATGAAGGAACTCAAAGAATGGAACTGGATAAAAGAGAGAGAACTCAAAAAGAAGGGGAAGGGAAGACCATTAAAAAGCTATAAACTCACCCTTGATATAAAAGATATAGTTTCCGAACTTGTTAAGAAAAAGAGAGAGGAAATAAAAAGAACCGAGAAGGATTTAGAAGAACTGGAGAAGCTCGTCGGGCTTTAAGTCAGGCTTGATCTTCTCCACCCCTAATTTTTAAACTTTTGCAATTTCTCTAGTTTTTGTAATTTTTGTAAATGATTTCTTTTGGTAGTTTAAAATGAGTTGATTTAAAATCAAATCAAAAGCTAACAAAATTAACAAAAACTAACAAAAGCCTATACAAACATCAACCTAAAGCCTAATTTAATATACTCCCTCTTCAACAATCAAATCATGAAACTTGATACCGAATTTGGAGGAAAGCATCTAAGGTTTCATGTAGAAAATGTGGTTATTTTCTGCCATGGCCTACCATATGAGGCTGGATCAGTTATTGAAAAAGGTTACGATCAACTTGCAAAAAGTTTTGCTGAGAAAGGATTGAATTCCATAATCTTTGATTTTTCTGGAACAGGTTTGAGTAAAGGAGATTTCAATCTAGAGAATTGGGTTAGAGACCTTACTTCGATCGTTGGTGAGTTCACATCGGTAAGCCTAGTGGCATTCAGTATGGGAGGTGTCGTTGGAACTTACGTTGCAGCAAACAGGAACAATATAAGAAATCTAGTCCTCGTTGGCGTTCCATGCTGCTCTAACTCAATTACAGAAGACATGCTAAAGGAGATCTATGCTCACAACAAGCTAACAGGAGTCTTAAGAGGATTAAGGGACTTTGACTCCTTCAAAAAAAGGTTCTTAAAGGAGATGGAGATGTATGAGCCAAAGACATGGATAAGAGATGTTAAATGTCCGAAGTTGATAGTCCATGGCTCCTCTGACCAGATAATTCCTTTTGAGGATGCCGAAGTTCTTTTTGAAGCTACGAGCGAACCAAAATATTTCCTCAAAGTGGTAAATGGAAGCCATTTTCTAAGGCATCACAAAGAGGTGTTGGAGAAAATAAGAACCTGGCTCACCAAAAAAGAAAAGTATGGAATGGTTATGCAGGAAATCTTCGTCTGATCTTTTAAGTGAGTTTGTCCAAAATTTTTTCTATCTCTTCAAAAACCCCTTCAATGGATTTCGTCCCGTCAACATCGTAGACCAACCCTTTTTTGCTGTAATAGTCTATCAAAGGCTCCGTCTGGGCTTTATAAACTCTCAACCTTTCCTTCACAGTCTCTTCCTTATCGTCATCTCTCTGATGAAGCTCTCCACCACACTTATCGCATTTTCCTGACTCCTTAGGTGGATTGTAGATAAGATGGTAAACTGCCCCGCACTTCTTACAAGTTCTTCTGTTGACTATCCTCTTCACAATCTCATCTTCAGGTACTGCAACGTTGATCACAGCATCGATTTTCTTCCCAAGTTCATCGAGTATCCCATCCAGAGCCTCTGCTTGCTTTAGCGTTCTGGGAAATCCATCGAGGATGAATCCCTTTTCACAATCGGGCTGGGCTAGCCTTTCCTTTACGATCCCAATAACAACCTCATCGGGCACGAGCTCGCCTTTGTCCATGTACTCCTTTGCCTTCCTTCCAAGCTCCGTTTGCTTTGCTACAGCCTCTCTAAGCATGTCTCCTGTTGAGATCTGTGGAATGTTGTATTTTGAAACTATAAGCTTCGCTTGGGTACCTTTTCCAGCTCCAGGAGCACCCAACAAAATCAGGTTCATGAAGGTTAAATGCCCTTGCCATTTTAAAATTTTTCATTTTTCAAGATTTTTAGATATCAAAAATTTTAATGTCAGAATTTGATTTGATGTTAATCCAAAACCTCACCGAGAAAGATTCCATCTTTTGATCTTACGATTTTAAACCTAACGAAATCGCCAACTTTATGGTCTGTTCTAACAGTAACAACTCTGTCTTTAACCACCACAAGTTTTTCACCATGCATCCTGCCATCTGCAACGATTCTGGCTTTGAAAACATCCCCCTTCTTAATTGGATGTGGAAATTTTCTGCATTTATACATTCCAAAATCTTTTGGCTTCAGAATGAGCTTCACACCGTATTCCTTCTCCCAAACTTCAAGCTTGCTGTAAAACTCTCCGAAGGATATGATATTTTTCAATTTTCTCCCAAATTTATAGGGTATGTATTTTTGAATGCCCAGCGGGGGATAGTTTTTTCCGGCACCTATATCAAGGGCAAATTTGATTATTTCTTCCATATCTCTGTCGTTGTACCCTGGAACCCAGACTGGAGCTATAAGAAGATCTATTTTGCTCTCAGCAATTGCTTTCGCAACCTCAATAACCCTTTCCAAAGGATACCTAATTCCAGCAAGCTTGTTCGCCCTTTCTTCATCAAGAGAACTCAGAGAGAGGTTTATTCTCGTTACAAGACCCTCAAGCACCTCTATTTTTTCTTCTGAAAGCAAAATACCATTCGTCTGAATGGAGACAACGTTGATTTCCTTTAATTTCCATATACCTTCAAGCAACTTCTCCATATAAGGGTAAAGAAAAGGTTCCCCCTGACCATCAATATGTGCTTCAACATTTTCACCCTTGAATCGTGCAAGCTCTGCGATCCACTCCAGCATGTAATCTGGATCTACCAAATAGTCCGTTGCTCTGGTTTTGCTGTTTTTCCCCTCATCAACACTGCAAAAGATGCATCGCAGATTGCACCCACAAACTGGTCTTATCTGGATCAAGTTGGTGCCCCTATCTATTAAACCAAAAGCGGAGCTCCCCATGAGGGGAATTCCACTCTCTTTAGTAACAAAAACGAGGTTCCTCTTTGTGATGTGGCTTAAAATCCGCCTTGGTTCAGCATAGGAGATTACGTATTCCTTCTCCCTCCTTCTCATCAGGGATTCATAAACGTGAATGGGTATCCTTATCTCGACAAAATTCCTCAGAACAAATACTTTCTCTCCATTTTCATCGTATTCTCTCAGTATTGGACGTGTCTTATCAAATCTGTCCATCTTAGCTAACACTACCCCCTTATCCCCTTTACTTCTCCAAATATCTGCTTACCAAGATCTGTGAGCCTATATATGTTTTCAGTAGCTTCCACAATTCCGTCTTTTTCCAGTTCATCAAGCAAACCTTTGACGACTCTGTCTGGAGTCCTCATGTACTTTGAAATCGTTTTTGGATCGCTTTCCTTACGGTTAAGAATTTCAATTATCTTAACTTTGTTACTGTTCGAGGTTACATGTCCAATTAGTTCCTTCATTTCCTTTTCACCTCCTTTAATTAATCAATTGTCCATTTTTAATAAACCTTTCAGCCTTTCACCCCCTCAACCTTTACTTCGTTTTCCTTATTTCTAATATCTAACTTAAATCGAATTGTTATAACCTTTATCCTGCGCTTCCCGATAGATCATACCCAGCATTGGTTAGACCTTACCCAATTTCCTTACCCCCGGAAAGCTTAATATACCTACCAGAAACATCTATTCTGGTGGGCTAGGCTGGGCTGTTCGGCGTAGCCTGTGACCCGAAACCGTCGATATGCGGGGGCCGAAGCCGAGGGAAGGTTCGTGGAGCAGGAGATGGTACTCTCCTCATTCCCGTAGAGTCCCCGTCCCGATGGGCTGGCGGTTACTGTCTGGCTGCCCGAAGGGGCTGTCAGCAGTATTAACCGGAGGAAACGGCCCAGGCCCGGAAGGGAGCAAGCTTACTTCGGACGACCAGCGCTGTCGGGGTAGCGGGGAGGAGGGGATGTTTTGAGTACCCTCCTGCAAAGCGAATCGACCTGAGGCGTGCCCACCTTTAATTTTGAGCTGTGCTATCCTAAGCCAAACCAAATACCAAAACGATTTATTATGGTCCGACAAGAAACTTGTATGAAGACAGAAAGAATCAAGGAGGTCAGCGGTGTTGCATCAGTGATAACAGCCGCTATTCTTATGGGTTCGGTTGCCATATTTGTAAGAAATATCCACATGAATCCTATCCATATAACCTTTTTCAGGTTTCTTTTCGGTTTTCTCTTTCTTTTACTAATAACA
This sequence comes from Archaeoglobus sp. JdFR-27, assembly GCA_002011235.1. Classification (GTDB taxonomy): domain Archaea; phylum Halobacteriota; class Archaeoglobi; order Archaeoglobales; family Archaeoglobaceae; genus Archaeoglobus_A. The sequence goes on from MTMO01000048.1 coordinate 53,075, forward strand.
ATTTCAACCAAAAGAAGACCATCTTTTGATAATCCCAAGCTACTCTTAATTATCTCAATCCTTAATGTAGTCCTCGTTACATTCTATATTTCCGCAATACAGCTAATTCCAGCTGGTTTAGCAGCTTTACTTCTTTATATGGCTCCCGTTTATGTTATACCAATTGCATATTTGACTGGAGAAAACATCAAACCCGGAGTTTTTATTTCTCTACCTATAAGCCTTGCGGGCCTATTCCTTATGCTGATGCCGGCTGGTAGCTTAAATATAGGTGTTGGGTTTGGTTTCGTTGCCGGATTGAGTTATGCTTTCTACTTTTTCATTATAAAAAGGCTGAGAGAGTGGATGCCCTCTTTGGAGATCACTACTATCTATCTCGGAATTTCCTCACTTATCCTCTTACCTAGTGTTTTCATCATTCCACTCTCTGAACTCAATTTAGGGTGGCTTATTGCCCTTGGCTTAATTCCAACGGCCATCGCATTCACTTTGTTCAATTTCGGTCTCAAGTACTGCAAGATATCTGAAGGACCACTGTTTGCCCTTGCAGAACCGGTAGCTGCTTCAATATTCGGCTTCCTAGTTTTCAACGAATCATTTAGTGGTATACAGCTTTTTGGGATGATATTGATCCTCACAGGAGTGGGGATTGCAATTAAAAAAATTTAAAAAAAATTTAGAACAGTTCCATTTTAGTTTGAAAAATGTGGAAGCAGTTATGCTATCACACAATCGAGCGCCTCATTCCGAGAAAAATTCCCTAACCCTATGACGATTCCAGCAAATATGTCCTGGGGTATAAACGCATAAAGATCAAAACCTCTGTAATGTTTCTCTTTGATTTTATATGTCTCTCAAATAATTTTTTGTAGGATTTCTTCCATTTTGAGACGTTTCCGACTGAGCTACTTCTAGCTTATCCATCTCTCCGTTTAAATTTTCTCAGACTCCTAAGAAAAGTCGTAACATCTCAATTTAGTTAAAATTTGGCTAGTATTAAATAAAGCTCTTCATTATAATATCATAGGACTCAAAATCGAATTTGAGTTAAAAACAACGGATGACAGAGACCATAAATTTCATAAACTCTCTAAAAGGATATTCTTTACTGCGGGGGTTGCCGAGTCAGGAAAAGGCGTGGGATTCAGGGTCCCATCCCGTAGGGGTCCGAGGGTTCAAATCCCTCCCCCCGCATTGTTTTAGGAGTTCAAAGCAGGGAGACAAAGTTACAGGGGTTAAATAGCCAGAAAGCAAAGAGACTGTTAATGGTTGACATGGATGAATGGAGAT
>MTMO01000013.1 GCA_002011235.1 Archaeoglobus sp. JdFR-27
AGACTAAACCCCAAATGTCTTGGGAGGGTACTTAATCTCCTGAACACAGGAATTCTAGATTCTACTGAGGCGGAGATAATAGAGATGAGTTACTACGATGCAAAATAAATGGAAAATCAAAATACTTTTTCCATCTCCGTCAAAATCCATGACTAGCGAGCATTTCCTTAAATTCGTTTGCAGCTTTCTTTACATCAGCAATTTTTTTGCAGCCAACAATAACAATCCTCCCAGTGCCAAATACGAGCATAACTGCTCTTGGATCTCTAAGTCGGTAAACAAGGCCAGAGAACTGCTCAGGTTCGTATTCACACTCCTCAAGAAGCAGTATTGCCAGTGCATTTAAATTCAATCCTCTCCCAACATCAGTATGTGCAACGATATTCTGAATTTCGTACCACTCGACTTCAGAGTCAATACCAGCCTCTCTTAAAACTTCTTCTAGCCTGTTCATCGCTCTTTTAACCTCTTCCATACTTTTAGCTCCTGTGCATACTATTCTCCCTGAGCTGAAGATCAAAAATGTTGTCTTAGGTTCATTGAGTCTTAATGCTAGACCGGGAAATGCCTTGGGATTGTAATTCGACTCACTTGCCTTAAAAGCTAATTCATTCAGCTTGAAATGCCTGTCCATTTTTCCAGCAGCAACGATGTTGACGATTTCAACCACAGTCTTCATCCAATCTTTAGACGTTAAGCTTTTCGGCTGTCTTTGAACCTTTGGCTTTACCTAAAAAAGCAGGCAAAATTGGTGCTGCCTGGACTGAAGCGCCTACTTCCGAATTTTTTCCCCTTCAAACAGTTTTAGGAGTTTAATTGTGGTATCTTCGTCCATACTGATATCGAATTTCTGTCCCTCTTTGATCATACTTGGAATTTCACGTCCACCTTGCCTATTAACTTTTATAGGTAGCTAATCTTTTCCCCTTTGTTATTTCTGGCCTCATGGGCAGAACGATCGTTTTGGTTATGCCAACCATTTTTTTGGTTATGATAACCGTTTGGATAACCTTTAATGCATTCTCAGCCATCCTTTCAGCTATTCACTCTATGACCATCCCCTTCTATTAATATACTCACTGCATGTTTATGCTTTTGCCGCTGTATCATGCTAGAGTTGCAGGGATAGTAGCGATAAGTTTCCTAAAAATTTCTGATTTACTTGATTGAGATATATAGATATCCTGATCAGCTCTATTGCCAGTATCATAAGCAGTATGTAAAGGATCCATTTTATAGTCTTTAGGAGCATCTGATCCCTTCTGATCCTTTTATCTTCATGTTACTTGCAAGAGAATGAGAGGGAGTTTCGTTAACATCTCTGGAGAGCTCTCACGATCTGGTTTTACTGGTTTGGCTGAGGTTTCTTACAAACTCGATGGGATCTCAAAAGCTAAGATCGTTTTTATTAAGGGGAGAATTGTTGATTGCAAGATCACCAAACTAATAAGTAAAACAGAAATTAACGGAGATCATGCTATAAATGAATTATTAAAAGTAGATAAATGTGTTGTAGACCTATATACCATTAATGAAAGCTCTGTCGATGATTTTGGGTTGAATGAAGTTTATTTAAAAGATTTGAAAGATAATCCTTTTGCTGGCCGAAGAAAATTCTATTGAAATTGAAGTGGATAGAGAAGAGATTTTGAAGAAATACAAGATAAAAGAACCTTCTGAGGAAGAGATAGAAGCGATAATACTGAGAGCAATTGAGGACGAATTTGAAAGATTATAATTTGATGAGCTGGGCCAAGTAAAGAAGGAGCTTAAAGCCATTGCAAGAAAATATCTCAGAAAGTTAGCAGAGAAAATTGAGAATTCGATAGATCAATCGACAGTTCCGGAAGAACTCTTTAATTTGGTGAACGACATCAAGAAATCAAAATCTTTGCTGATGTTTGTTCAAAAAGAGAAGTAGAATAAGTTGATTGAGGAGATGAACTCTGTGCTGAAAGTTAAAAATGTTGAAAAGGTCAACAGCTGATTATTTGATTAACAGAACTTAGACAGATATTACTCATTTTTCTTTTTCTTTGACTTCAGATTCTTCTTAATTTCAAAATCCCAGCTTCTTCTTGAATGCTCCTTACCAAGAGACCTTCTGTAATCAGCCTTAAGTTGTGATAAGGCCATCTGGATCATAAGCTCGTCAGAATTCTCGGGTACTTCCTTTCCTGGAAACTTTCTTTTCCCCTCATCGTCACTCATTTTAGATTCTCTCTACCTATGAAGATATTAATTTTGCCAAAAGTAGTTCGATAAGTTCTGAAGAACAATTAAAAAAGAATAGCTAAATAGCTAAAAGATGAAAAATAAAAAATTTAAAGTGGAGGTTCATTTAAACGATCATGGTGAACAAAGAGCAGAATGTCAAAAAAGATCCATCCTTCAAATTCAAAGAAGTAGTTAGGGGAAAAGCTTGGAAATTCGGGGATGATATCTCAACAGACCATATTATACCCGGTAGGTATTATCATCTCAGAAGTAACCTTCAAGAACTTGCAAAACATATTATGGAGGATGCAGATCTGGATTTTGTAAAAAAGATGAATTCTGGAGACTTTATAGTGGCGGGTTATAATTTTGGGATGGGGAGTAGCAGAGAGCATGCCCCTCTTGTTATAAAAATAGCCGATGTGTCAGCAGTCATAGCAAAATCCTTTGCAAGAATCTTTTACAGGAATTCCATCAACGTTGGCCTCCCACTTCTGATAGCAAATACCGACGATATAGAGTCAGGTGATGAGCTTGAGGTTGATTTCAAGGAGGGATTAATAAAAAATTTAACTAGAGGAAAAGTAATTCAAGCCAAACCTTTGCCAGAATTCATGCTGAAAATAATTGAGGCTGGAGGGCTTGTTGCGTATATTAAGGAAAAGGGTAATCTCGTAATTTAAGTTGAGTGATTCGATGGATCTCATTAGATATTTAAAGAGAAAAAAGCCTAAAAAGGCTCTCGTTTTTGGTATGGGTGGAGGTGGCGATATTGTTGCCACTGTTCCTACCTCATCTTTTCTGAAAGAGTTTGGATATGATGTAATCCATGGAAGTATAGTGTGGGACAGATATATAATTGATCCAAAACCCGGACCCAGGGCTGTTGAGGAACTAGAGAGTTGTGAAATTGTGAACGAAACTGTTGCGATAGCCTATCCAGAAACCAATGTTGATGGGCTTAAACTAACGGTTTCAAAGGCAGCAAAGCACTTTGGAAAGGTTGTATGTTTGGATATTACCAAAGGCTCAAAGAAACTCGCTGATGGGCTAAAGGATTTCATGAAAAAATATGAGATACCAGTTGTGATAGCGATAGATAGCGGAGGAGACGTCCTTGCATTTGGATTTGAATCAGGTTTAAGGAGCCCTCTCGCAGATTCTACTTCTCTCGCAGCAATTTCTGAAATAAAAGACTCTATCGTTGGTGTTTTTGGTTTCGGGAGTGATGGTGAACTCAGAATAGAAGAACTCCTTGAAAGAATTGCATTTCAGATGAAAAAAGAGGGCTTTTTAGGATGTATTTCGATGGATTATGAAGATTTCAGGCTGATGGAGAAACTTACGAAGGATATAGCTACAGAAGCCAGTTCAATCCCGCTTAAAGCATTCAAAGGTGAATTGGGTCTTGAAAAAATTAGGCTGGGTAGGACAGTTCCAGTTTCGCCTCTCTCTATTCTTACATTCTATTTCAAAGCCTCAAAGCTTTGCGAGAGCAATGAACTTGCAAAAAAGATAATCGAGGCAGAAGGGATCGATGATGCAAGGAAGATTTTGAACTCATTGGGAATCTTTACTGAAATGGATTACGAATTTCTAGTTGAGAAAAAAGAGATTCGATGGGATTGAAAAATAATAAAGTTACCAGTTTTTCAAAAGTTTTTTAAGATCTTCTCCTGAAATTTCTGATTTTTCTTCCTCTTCCTCCATCTCATCAACCTCTTCAATGACCATTCTCGGCTGATAGCCTAGCTTGTCACCATACAGCTCGAATACATATTTAGCGGCTAATTTTGCGATTTCATGGACGTTTAGTCTTACGTTTTCCATTCCTTCAACTTCAACCCCCTTTCTCACAAGCTTTCTCTTGTCATGGAAGTGGAGGCAGAAAAGGCATTTGAAGGGTGAGAGTGGCTCGGGCTTCTTTTCCTCAAAAATATCGTCGAGCACTTCAAGAGCACAATGTGCCCCATCACTGTATTTACAGTAGAGCTTTCTCTCATTTGCTATTTTCATAGCTGTGTTGACAAATTCATGGGTCTCTGGTGATGATTTTTTCTTTTTCTTAAGGAAATACCACTCTATGAGGGCATGAACGAATTCGGAAGGGGAAACACCTGCCTCTTCACATTTCTTGTATAACTTCCCCTCAATATCTGGGGGAATATCAATAATTATTCTCATCTACTTTAAAATGTGTTTTAAATATCATATAAAGTTTATTATCATATCATCATGAGGTGGTGTTTCTACTTCCTCCCTTTCTTTTTCTCTTCAGTCTTTTTTATTTCCTTTTTCTCCACCTTCTCTTTCTCTGCTTTCTTTACATCCTCAGATTCAGGTTTCTTCTCGATTTCTCCTGAAAAAATCTTTGCAAGCACGTAATACCCCTTTGCATTTGCCTTTAAAGGATCATCAGGCATTATTATCTTTCCGACATCTTCAAACCTTTTCTGGAATTCCTCATAAACATTCGGCAGAGCTGCTCCACCACCAGTTAGAACTATCTTGTCGACGATAGAGGTAGAAAGCCCCTCCATTAGCATCTTGGCTCTGTTTGAGATTCTTTCAACCCATGACACCATTAGTGAGTTGTAATCATCGATGATTGTTTCATGCTTCACAGAGATTCTTCTGCCACTCCTTATTCTTCCAATCTCGTAACCCTCTTTGGTGAGAAGATTTGTCATTTCTTCTGGAGTGAGACTTATTCCGGCCTTGTTTCTGATTGTAACTTCGAAATTCTCATACAGCCTGTCGACACCCATCAACATAGTGTCTCCTTTCAGATACTCCATGTGACTAATGACAACGAGATCTGTTGTTCCGAATCCGATGTCAATGCAGACTCCAGTTTCAACTCCCATATGGGCAAGTGTTCCAACAGGTTCAGGGAAAAGGATCACTTTAGCGTTAAGCTCAGTTTCAAGATTCTTTGTTAGTTCTTCCCTTTCCTGTCGGGATGATTTTACAGGCAATCCTGTACCAATCACTGGTTCACTAACGTTTAATGACGAAAGAGCATATTTTGCGAGCTCCAGGTATGACTTATGCATCAGTCTGCCCTCATGAAGTGGTCTCAGAACCTCTACGTTCTCAATATTCTGAACGATGTCAAGAGCTTCCTGACCAATGTATACATCTTTGTGGCTCTTCTTTAGACTCCAATCCTTCTCTTCTCCAAATACAACAACGCTCGGAAATAACAGCACTTCCTTTCCATCAGCAGTGGTTTTAGTGTAATTGGTGCCGATATCCAATCCAACTGGTTTCATGCTTCAAGTAAAACTACCATCTCTTATAAATTTTTTTATTCAATCTTGTTTTTATAACTAAAACGCTTCCTAATTCTTAAATGTTCCATCTGTAATTTTTAATTTTCCACTTGTCTCTGAACAAACATGAATTGACACAAAATCAACTTCTGGAATTTTATCTTTTATCTTTGATGAAATTTGAATGGTTAATTCATCCGCCTCTTTTACACTCATGCTTCCATCAACCGTTACATGCATGTCAAGATGAACCTTATTTCTACCAATGTAAATGGCCGAAACATCATGTACATCGTGTATTTCACTAAAACTTGTCATTACGTTTTTTAATTTGGAATAGAATCCTTCATCGGGGCTTTTTCCAAGCAATATGCTTGCATTTTCTTTGTAAAGCTTTAGGGCATTTGACGCTATGATAATCCCTATCAAGATCGTAAAAAATCCATCAGCAACAGGATAGAGTCTAGAAAGGACTACTCCCAAGATTGCAGCGGATGTGGAGAGGGTGTCATTGAGAAGTTCAGTTTTTATTGCTTTGGAAAGAACATCCTTTTCTTTTGATACTCTGTAAAATGACAGGAATAAGAGTGTTAAGGTTAGAAAAAGAACCCCAATCGCAATCTCAGGATAAAAGAACTCTCTTGGTTTGAGTATTCTCCCAACTCCTTCTCTGAAAAGTTCAAAAGATACTATCGTTATGAATGCAATTGAAACAGTAAGGGATCCGATATTTTCAGCTAGCCCATGTCCATAGGGATGATGTTCATCAGGAGGTTTAAGAGATATGCTCCGAGATTTTTTTAGGACAGAGAGGATTATCAGATCGATGACGCCATGGAAAAACTCTGCCAGCATTACGAGATAACCCGTAGCGAGATAAGCTCCAAATCTGAGAACTCCTATGATTATATAAACAAAAAAATACAGATGCATAAAGATGGTTGTCTTATCCTCATAAAAAAAAATTTCGCTGAAAAATTGAAAAATTAAAAATTGAGAATTCAAAACCACTCAAAAAACCATAAACCTTTATTAGCAATTGAATTGACCCGAATTTAATGTCACCTAGCAAATCCAATCTAAAGTTCAAGAGCATTCCAGATACAAATTCAAACATCCTAGAAAAAATAAAATGGGCTGAAGATATTTTTCGTAACCAATACTTTAAAGGCAATCTTTTAGATAATGAAATTAAATCGTTGGTGTCTGAACTTGATTTAGCTGTGAATGAATGCTTAAAAGTCATGAAAGAGAAGGGTGTAACTTCGCTGTGTTCTGGATGTGGCGAGTCAAGCTGTTGTGGTGAAGGGATTGAAGATAAATTTGATGCGGTAACACTCTTGATAAATCTGCTGCTGGGAGTGAAGCTACCAGAGCGAAGAGAGATTGAAGGTGGTTGCTTCTTTTTAAAAAGAGACGGTTGCTCGTTGAGAGTTAGAGAAGTTATCTGTTTAAACTATTTCTGTGAAGAGATCTATAAGAGACTAGAATTTCAAAATTTGATTGCAGTTCAAAAAACCTGCGGCAAAGAGATGGATATTCTTTTTACCCTCAGTGAGCGTATAAAGAAAAAGATCTTTAATCTCGGTTGGATGAAAAATGAGTCTAGATAAGCCACCAATCGGAAAATCACCAATCGAAAAGGTTTTGTCATTTTTTGAGGAGGATGAGATTGCGTTTATGAATAAAGTCTATTATGAAGTCTTCGATCCCTATACAAGCCTGCCTGTTTTGTATGCTGGTTCTGGAGGAGATCTGGAGCATGCTTTAATTCTCGGAAGAAATCTCGTTTTCTTTGAGTCTCATCTACCACAAGAGAATATTTCTGAGATAACTTCCAAGATTGATGAAATAGGTAAGATTAGGAATCTGAAGAAGAGTGGTGAACTCGGAAGAGGTGGAAAAATCATCATCGATTTTGATATCGCTGGAGTCAACTTTAAGCTTACATATTACGCTGAGGATGCTACAACAATTGGAGTGAAAAGCTACCCGGAGCTTGAAAGTGGGATCTACGTTTACTTTGTAAAGGTTCCTTTTCCAAAAGAGGAACGTGTGGGATCTCTCCGTGAACCTGGATTTTTTGGAAGAATTTTGAGTAAAATTGAGGTTGGTGGATTCTATTTTGAAAGAGAATGTCCGCTAACTTTCAAGATCTCCTCCAGCAAGTTGGGTTTTAAAAAAATCGCTTCAGGATACATCTCAGCTCTGTCGATACACAAAAATGCGATGGGAAATCTCTATAAAAAAATTAGAAGGGTTGATAACTTGCAGGAGTTGATCCATCAGGACTACCAGGAAATGTAGAGTTAGCTAAAAACCTTTCCAACAAGTGTTGGATCGTGTCCTGGGAGGATTTGACTTCTTTTAGCTACTCTCATCGCTTTAAAGCAGCTGTCGAACCATTCTGTTAAGTCTACATGTAATCCAGGGGGTAGAAAAGGAAGGGAGGTTGGTTGAAGCTTGATCTTATTTCCTTTCAAGTCTTCCAACTCTATCGGTTCCTTCGGCGGATTTATATTGAGGTATGAATAAAAGTGGTCACCAGCAAGCAGATATGTCCTATCTTCAACTTTTTTGCTTTCCGTAATTCCAACCTCCACTCTAACTCCTTGCAATCCTTGGGTATGTCCTGGAAGGAAAACCAGTTCGAGGCCCTTTTCGATAACAAAATCTCCATCAACAAGGCAAAGGTCCATGTTTTCCATTTTCTGAATATGTTCTAAGTCGTATATGAACCTATAATGTATGGGAGGATTAAAAGCCGACATCCATTCCTTCTTTTGAACATAAATTCTAGCATTTTGGAAAAGCTCTATTATGGCAACATGATCGAAATGTAAATGTGTTAGGATAACTGTATCAATCTCTCCTGGTTTCACATTAACGGAGTCCAAAGCATCTCTGACTCCCTTTTCCCCACCTCCAGAAACGGGAAATCCATGGACAAAGCCATTTACTGGCTCTTCAATCCCTGCATCAACGAGAATTTTTCTACCATTCCCCTCAATAAACCATATAAACACAGGGGCAACAACAAATGAGTTCATATCTCCAAGCATCTGCAAAACCCCTACCGGTGCCATGATTTCTGCCTGCTTTAATGGCCTTATCGTATATATATCGATCACTGGATTTACTTCATTTTGAAATTATTTAACATTTTAGGCATTTTTAAGATGCAATCTCTGAAATGGAAACTCGACGATTACGACAGCAGAGTCTGGTAAATCTTTACAAAAAAACACAACCAAAACACAACTAAAACAAAAACAAATAAATAGCGGTGTGATATTTTATAAAAAGGAGTTATTAAGAATGATAAAAATCGTATTAATCGCTTTAGGAACAATCTTTTTTCTGGTGATATCTTGTGTTATAATCGGAGACATTACCTTTAAGAAAAGTGCAAGAAGTGAAGCTGAGCAACTTTTTAAAAATAGTAAGATGGCAGAGATTGTTACTGAAGAAGATGTAAAAGATCTGCCTAAACCTGTTCAGAGATATTTGAAGTACACACAGATAATAGGCAAAGAAAAGATCAATTTTGTAAGACTGAAACAGGATGGATATTTTCGAATGAAAGAGGACCAAGGATGGATGCCGATAGAGGCGGAGCAGTACTTCAACGCTGATTCGGTCGAGTTCATATGGATTGCAAAGGCTAAATTTGCTCCGCTGCTGTCGATTTACGCAAAAGATGAATTCATTGATGGTAAAGGTAACTTGGTCGTAAAACTGCTTGGGCTCATCAAGGTTGTCGATGCAAAGGGATATGAGGTTGATCATGGAGAACTTCTGAGATTTCTCGCTGAATGTATTTGGTTTCCCTCAGCGTTTTTAAACGATTATATTGAATGGGAATCTATCGATAACGATTCAGCAAAGGCGACTATAAATTACAGGGGGATCTCGGCCTCAGCCGTTTTCTATTTCAATGAAAAAGGGGAGGTTACGAGTATTACTGCGAAAAGATACAGAGAAGTAGATGGAAAATTCGTGCTCGAAGACTGGGAAGGGAGAGTTTTGGAATATGAAAAGTTTAATGGCATAGTTGTTCCAAGTGGAGTTGATATAATCTGGAAATTAAAATCCGGGGATTTTTGTTATGATAAAATCGGAATAATTGATATCGAGTACAACGAAGCTTCAACATATTAACACACTAAACTAATGAATGAATTAGCATCTTTTCCTACCTCTCCGACAAAAACGAGCATGAAAGATTTTATAAGTAAGGAAAATCCAATCTTGCCATGAAATTGGCCGATGAAGTAAAAGTGGCTTTGATAACTGCTGCTTGCGTGCTTACAATTGCAATTGTATTCAAAAACATATTTCATGCTCAACCCGACTTTGTCCTATCGAATGCCCCAGTGTATCTACTTATCCTTTACCTGATTACAAGAGGTAAAAGTAGAAGATCAGAATGCAATAAACCCCTTTACTGGAGCATATCGATAATCTTTGTCACTTTGTTCATCATAGGATTCTATGCCATATGATCTTGTCACCATATTTAACTAAAAACCAAAAGCGGCATCTAAAACTCAAATCAATCTTAAACCGATGCGGGGGGAGGGATTTGAACCCTCGGACCCCTACGGGACTAGACCCTCAATCTAGCGCCTTTTCCTGACTCGGCAACCCCCGCTTTATTTTATAAAGATTTTCGAAGATTTTTAGGTGTTATTCTCGAACCCTTTTTATTTTAAACCTCTAAATCGTGGCCTCTTACAACCTCTTATATAACCTCATCTTTGAGCTGTTTATGAAATTTGTGGTTTCAAGTTTAAGGTTTCAAGCTTTAAAAGTTCAGAAAAGATTCTCTCAAAATTAGAGTTCCATTGTCAATATTATTTTTCGATTCTTTAGTCTACATCTCTCCATCTTTCGATCTGTACCTCTCGGCAACTCTCCAAGCAATTATAAGCCTTGCAACATCTACTTCATCTACCTTTTCCTTTTCGAGTATCATTCCACCACCAGCCACATTGGCGATTAATTCCTCAATCTCTGACAGGGTCTCTCTATCAACAATGCCATTGAATTCGATCAAGCTGTACCTTTTGCCCCCTCTGCTAATTTTTCTGTATTCTAAATAAAATTCATCTGCTTCAAGCTCAACCATCGATGAAAGGTTCAGTGGAAAATGGATTTCACTCAACCTCTCGCCTGTAATCAGTTGGAGGATCCTTATCCAGTACGGTGAGCCTTTCTGGTATTCTTTCTTTGATTTATCTTTCCTTATTTTGACAATAATCTCAGCCCTTCTTTTTTGAGGTTCGACGTACTTTTTATAGTCGATCTTTCTCGACTCCATCTCTTTAAGCACTTCTCCAAGTTTGTATCCCCGCTCATTAACATCCCTTTTTATCTTCCACTCCCTTCTTACCTCTAAATCTGGATCTATAAATATCTTAAAATCGAACAGCTCACTAATTTTCTTTTTATAGAAAGGATGAAGTCCTTCAACAATCACGATTTTCCTAGGCTTTACTCCAATGGGCTCGGAAAATTTTCCTGTTGAGTGATCGTAAACGGGCATTAAGATTTTTTTATCCTCTTTCAATGATTTTATATCCTCATAAATCTTTTCAAAATCATTTGCTTTGGGATGAAGTGGAGTAAGGTTTAACTTTCTTCTTTGTTCCCTATCGTATTTGTGGTAGTTATCCAACGAGATTGTAATAACATTTTCCTCTCCGAAAAGCCTCACTATGCCTCTAGCAAACGTTGTTTTGCCGGATGCACTATCGCCAGCTATTCCGACGATGAATGCCATGAAACTCTTTCTTTACTAATTCTTAAATACTTTTATATATCCTCATGAGAACTCAATATAAATGAAATCTAATAATGAGAGCCTTTCATTTGCTGAATTCTCAGAATTCTGTATGGAGCTTGAAAAGATTTCTTCGACTTTAGAACTTGCTTCCAGAATTTCAGAGTATTTAAGAAAAATAAAGAATGATAAAGACCTCTACAACTTATCCCTTTTCATTCTTGGCAGAATTTATCCACCATGGGATGAGAGGGAAGTTGGTGTAGGTATCGGTTTGATATATGAGGCTTTAAGAATATCTACCGGCTTGAATAAAGCTCAGATAGAGAATTTCGTAAAAGAGACAGGCGATCTGGGAATCGCATCAGAAATGGCCCTATCAAGAAAACTCCAAACCTCTCTTTTCGTCCAAGAACTCACCTTGCAATACGTAAGAGAGGTTTTTGACTCTATGAGTGCGTTGAAGGGTGAAAAAAGCCAGAAAAAGAAGATAAAGATGCTTGTCGATCTCTATTCCTCCGCTTCACCAATCGAAGCTAGATACCTTACGAGACTCCTTCTCGGTGAGATGAGGCTGGGTGTTGGAGAGGGTATTCTGAGAGATGCAATTGCTAAAGCTTGGGGACTTGACGCAGAGCTCATTGAGAGAGCATACATGATAACGAACGATTTTGGGACGGTTGCAATTACAGCCAAAAATGAAGGGCTTGAAGGACTGAAAAAGCTGAAGATAAAGCCACACATCCCGGTTAGGATGATGCTCGCTCAGGTGATTGAAAGCGTCGAATCAGCAATCAGCGAAATGGGAAAAGCAGCGGTAGAATGGAAGTTCGATGGAACAAGGGTTCAAATCCATTATTCAGACGGCAAAATAACGATATTCTCCAGAAGACTTGAAAACGTAACAAGAGCATTGCCGGATGTCGTCAACATGGTGAAGGAGAATGTGGAGGAGGGAGTAATTCTTGATGGAGAGGCCATTGCAGTGAAAGATGGTAGACCACTTCCATTTCAGAACATCCTGAGGAGATTCAGAAGGAAGCACGATGTTGCGAAAGCAGCAGAGAGAATCCCCATAATCGTGCAGCTGTTCGATGTTCTCTATTGTAAAAACGATTATTTTAATGGCGAAACGATTGATTTACCACTGAAGGAAAGAAGGAAGATACTGGAAAGAGTCGTGAAGGAGAACGAAGGTTTGAAGGTTGCGAAACAAATTCTGACTTCTGATCCCAAAGAGGTTAAAAGGATCTTTGATGAGTCGATTGAAGCTGGACATGAAGGGGTGATGATAAAGAATCCTGAATCTCCATACATCCCTGGAAAAAGAGGAAAGAACTGGTTGAAAATTAAGGAGGTTATGGAAACCCTCGATCTGGTTGTTATAGGTGGTGAGTGGGGGGAGGGTAAGAGAAGCCATTTGCTCAGCTCCTTTGTTCTTGCTTGTGTTGACGAGAATGGAGAGCTAATTCCAATTGGCAAAGTTGCGACTGGTTTTACAGATGAGGATCTTGAGGAGCTAACTGAGCTTTTCAAACCTGAAATAGAGTTCGAAGAAGGGAAAAAGGTAACAATAACTCCTAAATATGTTTTCGAGGTCGCATATCAAGAAATTCAGAAGAGTCCCAAGTACAAGAGTGGTTTCGCCCTTCGTTTTCCACGATTCGTTAGATTGAGGGAGGATAAAGATGTATCCGAGGCTGATACATTGGAGAGAGTTTCAAAGCTTTACGAGAGCCAGTTTAAAGCCTAATTGGAGTTTTTGAATAGGGTTTTTGGAAGAGATTCAAGATCTATAATTTGTTTTCAACTTGTTTTTCAAACGTTCAATAAACGGTCTAAAACGATGTCTAAAACGATCTACTCAAAAATCCTTTCAATCAACCACTGGGAATCGAACTTCACAAGATCGTCGTAATCTTGCCCGGTTCCAACGAAGAGAACTGGTTTTTCGGTGACATAGCTTATTGAAATCGCTGTCCCACCCTTTGGGTCTGCATCAAGCTTCGTTAGAATGCTTCCATCTATCCCCACAGCCTCGTTGAACATCCTTGCCCTCTCAACGGCATCGTTTCCCGCTAAGCTTTCATCGACGAAAATAGTCAAGTCAGGCTTTGTCACCCTCTTTATCTTTCCAAGCTGATCTATAAGATTCTTTTTCGTGTGCATCCTACCAGCTGTGTCTGCAAGGACAACGTCTATCCCTCTCGCCTCAGCATGCCTTACGGCATCGTAAATAACGGCAGCGGGATCTGCTCCTGCCTTATGCTTTATCAGCTTAACATCAAGCCTTTTTGCATGTTCCTCAAGCTGTTCTATCGCTCCAGCTCTGAACGTATCGCCAGCAGCGATAACAACAGAAAATCCATCATCCATCAATCTTTTTGCCACCTTTGCTATTGTCGTCGTTTTTCCTGTCCCGTTCACTCCGACGAAGATTATATTCGCTGGCTTCTCTGCCTGTTTTATGTACTCATCGAAGTCAAACCTGTTTGCATCGAGAATCTGTTTTAGTATGTCCTTAAGTTCATCAACTACCAAGTCAGAAAGTTTCTGACCTATTTTCTTCCTTTTACCGATAAGCCTATCTTTCAGCTTTGAATTTATCTCCTCAACAACATCAAACGCAACATCGCTTTCTAAAAGGAGAATTTCAAGTTCGGAAAGAATTCCTTCGAGTTTTCCCTCATCGATTATTATCTCTCTCTCTAAAACTAAGGCAGAGAGTTTCTGTTTTAATCCGATTTTATTTTTTTCTCCGTACTTCTTTGCTTCTTCAATCTTAGTTGGCTCTTCTGCCTCGATGGCTCTTTCTGCTTCTTCATCAACCTTATTTTTAAAGACTCTCAACCTCTCTTTTAAACTCTTAAACATCTATATCCCTTTTCCTTTTACTGCAAAGGTTTTACTTCTGGGATTTTGATATCTCGGCTATCTCTTTTTGGATCTCTTGGGCTTGGGAATAAATTCTCTCTAGAAGTTGAACGTACTGATCTTTGCCTTTTTCAACCTTCTCTTTTCTTTTCTTCAGTATATCGATAACTTCTCGAACTTCCCTCTCAATAACAACTCCCGCACCAACATCGACAAGCATCTTTTTGGATTCTTTCACATCGACATATGCGAAAACTCCAGCACCGAGATTCATCAGTGCATCAACGCCATCTTCCAACCCATCGAAGTATTCTAGGGTTTCGATTGTTTTGTCGAGCTCAGATTCCACAACTTCCATCTCAAAAATCCTTTTCTGGATCGTTTCAGCCTCATTTTGAAGTTGCTGTAGCATAAGCAACTTTTCTTGTACTTCACGAGGCATTTCATTTCTTTCTTCCATTGTATCACCTAATATTCAGCGGTTTTAATTTCCTCTATCTCTTTTATCTCCTCTATTTCAATCAGATTCCTTTTTATTTTATGGTTGCTTCCAATGAGAGAGAGTATTTTTTCAATTGCGAATCTTTCGTTATGTGCCTCAATAACCTTTGTGAACCTATTCCATGAGTCCCCATTTCTGAATCTTCCTCTAACCTCAAATCTCATTTCAACCACCTTTTCGAGCTTTAACAGGATGTACCTCGGATTTTAAAAGCTTTGGTTTTTGTAAAACTTTTGGTAAACTTTTTGCCAACCATTTGCCAACCAATTTCAATTTTTACAAGGTTCTGGACTATATGAAACCTAGAGCCTCCTCAATAACCCCAAGCTCAAACCCGGTTGTGTCCCTTCCCGCTATATATCCTTTTGTATTAGCAACCAAGCCAGTTCCTACCATATCGCTACCGAAGTTAACGGTACCCGTTTCAACCTCTACCCCAAGTATTTTGTTAATTTTTTTGATCTCCCATTCCTTGGAATTTGGATTTATAAGGCCACCTTTGTTCGTCACTACAGCTGACATACCGACGGTTTTTATACCCCCTATCGTGCCTGTTGAAACCTTTACATCAAGAAATTCAGAGACTTTTTCAACAACTTTTTTCTCGATCTCAGGGTGAACAATTGCACCATAGTCGTTAAGACAGACGTTGTTTCCCAAGCATGTCATATTTGTTTCCACAATTTCCACTTCAAATACCCTCGATAATCTCTCGATCTCTTTTTTTCTAACATATTGACTGACGAGTATTCCATTGGAATTTGCTGCAGCCATAGCTCCCACAAGCTCCGAGCCAGCAATGGTTGTTTGAATAACCTCAACATCAAGTTCATCCTTTAGAATGCTCTCAATCTTTTTATCTCTCAATCCCAATACTGCAGCGCTCTCTGTAACTCTTATGTAAAGGCCAATCAGTGGAATTCCG
This sequence comes from Archaeoglobus sp. JdFR-27, assembly GCA_002011235.1. Lineage (GTDB taxonomy): Archaea > Halobacteriota > Archaeoglobi > Archaeoglobales > Archaeoglobaceae > Archaeoglobus_A. Next base: position 15,579 of record MTMO01000013.1, read on the forward strand.
TTGATGGATAAAAGCTTCGCCATTCTATCTTAAAAACAAAAACTAATCAAAATTACTCTGCAATTTCAACTTCAACTATCCCGTCGTCGAACTTCACAGCCCTAACCTTGATCTTCCCAGGTGGTTTCTGAGCTCCTCTTTCCCAAAGCTTCTCGTTCAGTTTGGTGTCGAACTTGATGTTCTCAGGCAATGCTTTCATGTGTCTGCTAAGGAAGTTCCTCAAGTACTTCACAGCTTTTTTCGTCCTGAGCCATCTGGGATACTTCTTCAATTTCTGTCTCAAACGAATTGAATAGACCCTCTCCAGAACAATTTTCGCCATTACCATCACCTACTTCCTATTTAAACTTTCAGTTTTGAAGTCCTCCAGTGTCTTCTCTTCGGACTACCAAACACTCTCCTCTTTGTTTTTAACGAAACCCAGACCGGAGCCCTTCTGTTCTGTTTTGTAAACTTTGCAAGCCTGAATTTAACTCCAACAGTTTTTTTGCCCATCTAAACACCTCAAAATTATTTTCTGATGATTCTCGTTTCTCTTTTCTTGGGTAAAGCCTTTTTAAGAATTTCAACAAGCATCTCGTCGGTTATCTTCTGTCTGAGCCTTCCTGACTGAGCTAGAGCTATCAGCTGGTTTTCGATGGATTCAGAAATCTCTGGATGAGCTAATTTAATCCTAGCAAGCCTCTCACGGGCTTCTGGCTCAAGAATAACTCTAAGTATCGCTCTCTTTTGAGCCTCGATCTCTCTTTGTATTTCTTGTTGCCTTCTGATCTCTTCAATCTCTCTCTGTCTCTGCTGCTGAAGTTCTGCAAGCCTCCTCCGTCTTATCTCTTCAAGTTCGTCCATTTTATCACCTTTAAAACTTAGTATTTCTCAAGAGCTGGGATCTTTTTTACTAGATCTTTTTTTAGCTCAGAAGCTGACTTATCCAGGAATGCTCTTCCCTTCGGGGTTACAACTCTTCCTTTATCTTTCTTCTCTACAAAACCAGCGCTTTCAAGTTGCTGTAGAGCCTTTCTTATTATTGACCCGCTCCCTTTTCTGAATTTAGGAGGTTTGGAACCCCTTCTCTTTCTTCCACCGTAGATACTCCTAAGCCTTTCAATCCCAACGGGTCCATCGGTATATACCTTCCTCAGGATTGCTGAAACCCGAATATACCACCAGTTGGGCTGTTGAGGGGATCTTTCCTTATGTACTCCCGTTTTGACATAGGCAGCCCATTCAGGTGGCTTGAATTCTTCCATTTTTTCCAGTTTCTTCGCAACATATTCAATTAGCTCGTCAGCCGGAACATCATATACCGTTGTCATTTCAACCCTCCTTTATGAAAGTTAGCACCATACCCCTAAGGCTTACAAGCCTGCCATTAATACTTTTCCCAATCAATTTGGCAAGCTCCTTCCTGTCAAGTTCTGAACTATCTCTGAAACTTCTCAGCATTTTAACCTTTACCCTTCCATGCTTCTCTAGCTGAAAATTAATCTCGTTAATTAAACTTTGTGTTAATCCATTTTTCCCGATGTTAATCACCGGAATTTCAGCCTTGCCCTTGCGTTTAGGAGCCATAAAATTTTCACCGTCTAATTATGGTTTTTCGTGGATTAAAAATCTTATGGGGCCTAATTCATTTGATTTAGTTTGAAGCTAAGAGAGGTTAATCGTTAAATTAAAAACCTCTTAAAAATTTCTCTAAAAACAAGAATTTAAATGTCATCCTTTCAACTTTTTTCAATGAATTTTGAGATCACAGCTAAAGATGTGATGGGAAGAATCGGAAGGTTGAAAACTCCTCATGGGATTGTAGAGACTCCAGCTTTGATGCCTGTAATAAATCCGAATCTGAAGTTCATTTCTGTCAAAGAAATGAAAAAGATGGGAGCACAGATAGTAATCACGAATTCCTACATCATCTACAGGAACGAAAATTTGAAGCAGATAGCGATTGAGAAGGGAGTTCATGGGTTGATAGAAAGCGATCTGCCTGTAATGACTGATAGCGGTAGCTACCAGCTCATGGTTTATGGGGATGTAGAGATTGACAATAGAACTATCGTGGAATTTCAAAATCAAATCTGTTCAGATATAGTGGTTCCTCTTGACATCCCAACTCCACCGAACGCATCTATAAGTGAGGCTGAGAAGGATCTTAAAGAAACACTGAAAAGGGAGAAGGAGGCTATGGAACTCCATGAGAGGATTGATGATAACAGATTGATTGCAGCACCAGTTCAAGGAGCAGTGTATCCGGAGTTAAGAAGACTCAGCGCGAAAAGGGCTGCAGAACTCAGAGCGGATTTTTACCCGATTGGAGGTGTGGTTCCTCTCCTCGATACCTATAGATTCTCTGATGTTATCAGAGTTATACTGGAGGTTAAGTCGGAACTCCCACCTTCTGCTCCAGTCCATCTATTTGGTGCTGGACATCCTATGGTCTTTGCGATGGCCGTTGCTTTGGGTTGTGACTTCTTTGATTCGGCTGCATACGCTTTATATGCAAAGGATGACAGGTATCTGACAGTTCAAGGCACTAAGAAACTTGAGGAACTGCAGTATTTTCCATGCAGCTGTCCTGTATGCAATGATTTTACACCCAGAGAACTGAAGAAACTCCCCAAGGATGAAAGACAGCTTTTGCTTGGAAAGCACAACCTTTACGTTTCGTTTGAGGAGATCAATGTCATCAAGCAGGCGATAAAAGAGAAATCCCTCTTCGAACTGGTTGAAAGCAGGATAAGGAGCCATCCGTACCTCGTTTCTGCCTGGAGGGTGATAAAAGAGTATAAAGATCTCATAGAGCTTTATGATCCTTCGGCAAAGCAAGGTTTCTTTTACACCGGCATAGAAAGCATTTATAGGCTGGCTGTTCAGAGACATCATAGAAGAATTCTGAATCTTTCCCTTGATGAAAAAAGATATGTTATTTCAGCAAAACATGTTTTGGAGGATGGTCAAACAGCCCAAGCAGATTTCTACCTCCTTCCAGTATTTGGTGTTGTTGTGGGGGAGTTCTATCCAGGAGGACACGCTGAGCTGCCAGAGGATGAGTATATTGAAGAAGAAGCACTGGAAGAAGGGTTTAATTGCCTTCTTGATTTCCTTAAGAAAAATAGGGATAAAGGTTTTGAATTAAGATTGACCAAGAGGTGGGTCGATTTTATCAGATCTAGGAGGTTAAAACTCCCTGAAAATGCTGAAATCGTCGAAATAGAAGAGGTCAAGCGGGATAATTAAAAGAGAAAAGGTGAAGAAATGGTTGAAGTTTACCTAATAAAAAGGGATGGTTGGGCAAGGATTTGCCAGATGAAAGTCGAAAATCACGATATAACCACCCCCGCCGTCATAAGCTTGGACGGTAAAAAGAGCTTGCTTGGAAAAATAGATTTTGATCTCGTACCATACAGCCTTAAAGCTTTGAATGAAGAAAAATTCAATAAGCTTTACCAAGAAGACAGAAATTTTATTGTTGGTACTGGCCTCAGCGTGCTCTCTCCCCCCGAACTTGTGAAATACCTGATAGAGCTCAGAAAAAAGAGCATCACTAAACCTTTCATCGTAACAGGAATCGCTACTCCACAGAATCTTCCCATCCTCTGCTATTATGGAGTTGACCTTGTAGATGATTCAAGAGTTGTGATGGCAGCCTATGAAGGATATTATTTGCTCGAAACTGGTTCCTTTCTGGTAGAAAAGTTGAAAGAGCTACCATGCTCCTGTAAAGCATGTGAAAGGGTTAGAGCCAACTTCCCAAATCTTAAAAGAGAAGAAAAAGTCGATTTTCTAAAAGAACACAATACTTTGAAGCTTCAAGAGCAAGCTAGGCTTTTGAGAGAAATCATCCGTTCTGAGACTTTAAGGAATTATATCGAAGTTAGGGCAAAAACCAGTCCTGAGTTAACTGTAATGCTGAGGAAAGCAGATGAAACTGACTTTTTTGAAAGAATGTATCCCAGATTCAAAAGGAGCATTGTCTATATGAACACAATGGAATCTTTTAAAAGGCCTGAAGTGGGTTATTTCCTTAAAAGGATAGCCGAGGTTTACAAGCCCCAAACAAAAACCGCTCTTCTTTTACCATGTACTGCCAGAAAGCCTTATTCACTTTCAAAAACTCACAGAAAGGTTCTTAACAGTATTGGAAAACTTGTGAGCTTTGTAGACGAGATAATTATTTCGTCTCCTTTGGTTTGTCCAAGGGAATTTGAGCTAACGTACCCAGCTCAGAATTACGATACTCCTGTAACAGGAGTTTGGAGTGGTGAAGAAATCGATTTCGTTGCTGAAAATCTATTAAATCTCCTAATTGGTTTTGAAAAGATCATAGCCCACGTTGAAGGAGGATACAGGAAAGTTGTTGAAAAAGTTGAAAAGGAAATCGAAGGTGAGGTTATTTACACGTCAGAGAATGGTGTTACTTCTAAAAAATCCATTAAAAATCTTAGAGAGAAGCTTGAAGAAGTTAGAATTGAAACAAGAGATAGGAAAGACAGATATTTAGCGATATTCAACTCGATGTTCAGATATCAGTTCGGGCTTGAACTGAAGGAGTTCATCAAAGGTGGAAAAGTAAGGGGCAGGTATCCAAATCTTGAACTTTATCTCAAAGAAAGAGTCCTTAGAATTGACAATCTTTATGGAATGTTGGATGTTGATTTAGGACTGGCAGAAGATTTGGTTAAAAAGAAGATGAACTTGGTTGAAATTGGTGAATTTGAACCAAAGGGAACGATTTTCTCCGCCGGTATCGTTGATGCCGATGAAGAGATAAGACCGAATGACATTGTTTTTTTCAAAAACGATAGCTTTGTTGGAGTAGGTAGAGCTTTAATGTCCGGTGAGGAAATGGTTGAGGCTGCTAAGGGTGTTGCTATAGAGGTCAAAAGGAAAAAGGTCATATAACCCATAATCCATGAAGGTAACTTTAATATGTCTTAGAAAAGACTAAATCTTATGCGAATGGACTTCATATTTGCCGGATTCATCCTGCTAATGGTTGGTTTGTCAATGATCACCCTATCATCGGCAAATCCGGAATTTGGAGGTATAATACTCATAGGTCCTATACCAATCATTTTTGGAACTTCAGTTAATGCTACAGTCTCTGCTGCTCTGATTGGGATCGTTCTTTTATTTTTCCTCCTTGGATTGGCTAGGATTATGAGGTAGCTCCTCGGAGGTTGCACATGGTATGCAAGGAGGTGATGAGATGATTGAAACTCTCGGAATTGTGCTGATTTTTATCGGAATCATTCTCATCTTCATAGGGATGATAAGTAGTGGAGATAGAATTAGCGAGAGAAGTGTTTTTGAGAGAGAATCTCGAGCTTATGAAAGGAAAAAAAGAAGAACCTATGTTTCCGAAATACCTGAGATTCATGAGGTACCCGAAGAGATCAATGGGATTTACGAAGATTATGGTGAACATGGAAAGTATGGTTGGAAGAATAAAGAAAAGAGGGAAGTTAGGGGCGCTGGAATTATAATGATAGGACCAATTCCGATAATTTTTGGAGATTCAAAATATGCCTTTTACCTCGGGATTATTGCAATGATTTTAATGCTTCTTAGCATTCTGATTATGTTTTCCGTTTGGATTTAGGTTTGATAGGTTTAAAAAGGTGTTTAAGAAAATTAAGAGAAAAATTGATTCTTCTATAAGTTTTAAGTTAAGTATACTTTTTCGACTTTAAATATCGATTTTTTAGGCACATTATTAGCAGTCAAGCTTCAATAATAATCCACACATTTATAAATTTTCTAAATCTACCTAAGAGACCTTAAAATTAGCCTTTTTAACTACTTCACCGTTTATTCTTAAGATAATAGTATAATCTCCCTTTTCAAGCTTTCCAAGGTCGATTGTATGATTGTAATTTGTTATAACTTGTGCACATGGTTTTTCAGGTTCTTCATAAGAGAAATCAAGGTAATATTCATTCCCTCTGAGTTGTTTTCCGACATACCCGAACTTGTGGCATGGAGTTGGAAGGGCCATCAAAATATTTACCTTCCAGCCGCTATCTGTTTCCAAAACAAAGATATTTGGTTTAGATGACAAGTTTGCCTCCTTTTTAGGTACTTTTGGCTCTTTCTTTTCCACACATCCTGATAATGCGATGACCACTATAAGGAAAACGAGAATCCACTTTATTTTTCCTGAAATCATTGTTTGCTTTTTGAGAAATACCAATTTAAATTTTTCCCAAATGCTTTTTTTATCTCTTTCTTATGGGGATTAATGAAATTCGTGAAATTCGTGAATATAGGTAGTACCGAGCCTTCGACACCATAACCTATTTATACCCATCTGAAAAGGTTATTTTGCCGACGGCCATAGGATCGGGGGAAACACCCGGACTCATTCCGAACCCGGAAGTTAAGCCCCGTTCCGTTCCGTGTTGTACTGTGTTCCGAGAGGGCACGGGAACCACGGAAGCTGTCGGCATTTCTCTGTATTTCTAACTTCTTTCTCTATTTTAAGCTTTAAAGTTTTAGTAGCTTTATAGCTTAGCTTCAATGATTTCAATAAATTCTTTAATATCTTCTAATGTTCATTTCTTGATGGTTACTACCGAACTTCTAGGGGAGATACTGGCAATAATCTCGGCAATATTCTGGGCAATTGGTGCGAGTGTTTATAAAAAAGGTCTGGAGAGCACGGATGTTTGGTCAGGGAATTTGATGAGGACGGGTTTCACCTCAGTGGGTTTTATAATTTTCATGCTTTTAAAGGGTAGCTTTTTTGAATCCCTTGCATCCTTTTATCCTACCCTCTTTTTCTGGCTTTTTGTTTCAGGTTTCTTTGCATTTTTTCTCGGTGACATTCTTTATCTTGTTTCCCTTAATGAGGTTGGAGTGGCTAGGGCCGTGCCGGTAAGCTCTACGTATCCACTTTTTGTTGCTTTATGGGCTTTCCTGATCTATAGAGAAGAGATAAGTTTTCTTCTAATTGTCGGAACGATAATGATCTTATTCGCAATAAAGTTGATTTCTGAGGAGGAAAACGGATCAAAAGAATCAAGGAAAGGAATAATTTTTGCCCTTTTTGCTGCAATATGCTGGTCTCTGAGCATAACAATACTTGATTATCTCACAAATTTTCTGCCTTCGGAGGCTGTTGCTGGATTTAGATTTATGATAGCATTCTTGTTGGTTAGTGCTGTGGTAAAGAAAAGAGGTTTCAACTTCAATCGAAAAGCAGCCCTATGGATTGGATTCGGAGGAATGATTGTCTTAGTAACGAGCAACTACACCTTCGTCGAGGCGATCAGAATTATTGGTTCAGCAAAGGTCGCTCCAGTTTCTTCAACCTATCCTGTTATCTCAGCCTTTTTTGCAGCGGTCTTTTTGAAAGAAAAGCTCACCTTGAAAATAATACTTGGTACTTTACTTTCCGTTTTAGGAGTTTTGGTAGTGGTAATCTCATAATTCATTCTTGGTTAATCTGAAGGTAACAGAACAATAGAATTGCCCCCACAGTGAATTTCCCCTTCTTTAACCCTCGAATTTAATATTACGACTTTGTCCCCTATGTCGGCCTTTTTGAAAACGTCAGACTTGTCACCCCATAAAAGAACTCTTACTCTCCCGCTCTCGTCTGAGATAAAAAGATCCGCATACTTGATCTTTCTCTCTTCCCTTACGATTTTTCTGAGCATTCCTATACCACTGATTCTCCCGGTTACATTTACACCGCGCATGTCTTCTGCCTCTCTTACTTTAGAAAGTTTTGTAAAGAAGTTCTCTTGATAAAATTCCCTTTGAAAGACTTCAATTTCCTCAAGGCTGGTAGAATAAAACCTAATCTTAATGTAATCTCCAAATCCGAGTGATTTAAGTTTGTCTAACGCATCCTCTGTGAATGAAAATGTCTGAATCGCATCATCCCCAGCAATAATCACGTCCACCCTGTCAGAAATTTTTTGAAGTCCTATGAAAAACCCTTCAACTTCAGCCTCTCTCTGTTCTAGGATGTTAACGTGAGTGGCATCATTGACAGAGAGCTCTATTCTTTCCCCAAATTCTCCAGATCGCCTAATAAATCCCTTTAGCTCTACCTCACATCCTGGAAAAATGTCTCCGACTTTCACGAGTTCTGCGGCATCATTCCAAAGAACGGCTGTTATCTCGGCTGTATCATCGGCAATCCTTATCCTTGCCAGAAGCCCCGAACCGTCTTTTTTCTTAAATTCTTTTACACTTGTTTGAAGAACTCTGCCGGCTATCGATACTTCCCCTTTGAAATTTCCAAGTTCAGCAATTTTAATCCTTGGTAGATATCCGAATTCATAGGCAGTGAGAAGCAAAGCTGTTTCCATGGTTATCGTATCTCCAAAGTGTTCAGAAATCTCACTGAATTTTTTCAGAAAATTTTCTTTTGTGATTTTATCTTTAACTTTAGAATAAATTTCATCTATTAGTTCATCAAAATTGGTGAAATTACCTTGCATTTTTTCGCTCATCTTACCACCTGATTAGGTTGATTTGATCCTGTTTTAGTTTTGTTTGCACTTATTTCTAAATTTTGATCTTTAAGCTTTTGATCTTTGAGCAGTTCGAGAGTGGTGAATGTTGGAAAAAATCTTGGTTAAACTAGTCCCAAAATCCCCTGGTTCTTATATATCTTCTCTCAGCCTCCATCAATTCAAGACAGAACTTGTCATCGCTCTCGTAATACTTAGAAAGAATTCTTGCTGCATTTTCTGCCCCAACTCCATGGGTGTTCATCGTAAGCACGGCCTTTTTGCCGTGAGAAAGGACAAGATTCGCGATTCGATGGAGTTCTCTCTTTGGAATTTCTTCCAGCTTTCTCCTTGCATTGAAACAGGCAATCAATCCAGAATGGCACTTTGGGCACCTTAAATCTTTTATCAGCCTTATTGGGGTTTTAATGGTATACTTGCAGTTCAGACAATGGAAAACTGTCACCTCATTCTCTAACCTCTGCCTGAAGATTCTTAATAAAGCTTCCACAGGCTTACCTGGCATAAGGAGGTCGAACGCATGCTCTCTTGATGCAAGGCCTATGGGGCTCAAGGAATCGTAAACCTTGATCTTAATGCTCCTTCCAAACTGAGAAATCAGCTCAGAGGCTTTTTCAACATCCATCTTCTCAACAAAAATCTCTCTTACAGCCTCCCTATATATCGGTGTGTCCTTCAGCTTTATCACGAGTTTTCTGAGATTTATCCTTGAAAGATCCAGATCCTTGCTGAGATACCCGAACTTTCTGGCTGAATGAATAACTTTCCACTGGAGCAGCTTTGTGTCGAGCAGAGCCCTTTCTGCCAGTTCTGGAATTGCATCTGGCCTTAACGATTTGATAATTTCTAACACCTCTTCAGAGGAAGCAGGAGTTAGCTTAATCCTGTATGGATCGATCTCGATGCCAACGTTTCTGCCTTTCCTCGCTGAGAGCAGAAGGGCAACTATCCTTCCTATCGTCTCATTCACCCTATGCCCAAAGCAGCAGTTGATTATTGCAACGTTGTCTGAAGATTCAATTGTTATCACTTTGTCGGAAGGAATTTCAAATCCCTTCTCTATTTGCTCAGAAATCAAATCAACTACAGTCTTCGTCGCTTCTACATTTGAACTATACACCTCTAAAAGCTTGGTATACAGATCTTCCTTCTTTTCAACTCTTAATCTTTCCCCTATCTCCCTCCTAAGCTTTCCCACTTCGAATGCAACTTCAAATGGGACTGGGATTTCCTCACCAACCCAGGATGGTATCTCTCCTTCTCTAACAACTGGCTCAACTTTCACAACATCATCAACAGCCAGAACCCTCCAGAGCTCACCTTTAATGGCAAAAACCTCACCGCTAAAAGTAGAGAGAAAGCCCTCATCTAGGCTCCCAATCGTTTTTCCCGTGGTGACATCAACGACTCTATAACTTTTCTCATCTGGAATCATCGAGATGTTGTCGTAGAAGTACCTCCTCGTCTTCCTTCTTGGAGAGATCCACTCGCCATCAAAAAAGATTACGTTTCCATTTGCGAGAAACTCGCAGATCTGGATAAACTCTTCAAATTCAAGGTTTCTGAAGGGATATGCTCTCTTAATCAATGAATATACCCTCTCCACATCTATCCTTTTGTATTCTAAGGCAATCGCGGAGATCTGATTTGCGAGAGTGTCAAGGCTGTTGTGGTGGATTCTAAGGAATTCTATTTCGTTACTTCTTGCCTTCCTCGATATTACCCATGATTCAAGAATATCATCGAAAGTTCTGCAGATGACATAACCCTTTGATATCTTATCCTTTCTGTGACCACTTCTCCCAACCCTCTGGAGGAGCCTTGCTACCTCCCTAGGGCTGTTGAACTGAATGACTACATCCACGTGCCCGATATCAATGCCTAACTCCATCGAAGATGTGCATATCAAGGCTTTCAGATCTCCATCAACGAACCTCCTCTCAGCTTCTATTCTCGCCTCTCTTGAAAGGGAGCCATGGTGAACCTCAACGTCTATCAGCTTCTTTAGCTTAATACCAAGAGCTTCAGCTGTCTGCCTAGTGTTTACAAAGATCAGGGCGGAGTTATGGCTCTCAACAATCTCCTTTATCATCCTAAGTTCTGCTGCGACCTCTGGCTCAACATTAAGCTCTTGGGACAATTTGGTGTCTTCTTCAGTTACCTCAGGCTTAACGACTCGAAACTCGTATTCTTTGCTCTCTTCATCTACCAAGATTACCGGATTCGAAGAAAAGAAAGCTGAGACATCCTCACTCCTTACCGTTGCAGATAAACCAATTAAATTGTACTTAGAAAGCTCTTTAAGCCTTTCAAGTGCTATGGAAAGCTGAACCCCCCTCTCGCTGTCAACCATCTCATGGATCTCATCAACGACGACGTACCTCACATTTGTAAGGGCATCTCTCAGCCTCCTTCCTTGGAAAAGGATCTGAAGAGTTTCAGGAGTAGTTATGAGTGTTTGAGGGGGTTTAAGACTCTGCCTCTTTCTCTCCGAATCAACCGTATCGCCATGTCTTACAGCTATCGAAAAACCCAGTTTTTTTGATATCAGACTTATTCTTCTCAGCATGTCTCTATTCAATGCTCTCAATGGAGTGATGTAAAGGAGAAAGATCCCTTCAGGGTTCTTACTCTTTTCTTTTAGCATGAGCATTTTCTGGAATATGGGGATTATCGCAGCCTCCGTTTTTCCAGCTCCAGTTGGAGCTATGATAAGAACATCCCTATTCCCAACTATCTCCCTAAATGCCTTTTTCTGTAGCTCGCTCAGTTCTTTAATCCCAACCTCATTTAGAGCTTTCAGTAATCTGTTACTCGATTCGGGCATCGTAATCTTTTGGTTAGATGAAAAGGTTTATAATTTTAGCTTTGGGTTATTGGTTATAGTTTTTGTTTTGGACTTTTCAGGTATATCGATATGTAGATAATAACCTAAAATCAAATCGACCAAAGATCACCAACTCTACCCAATCTCGTCCCGTCCAACATGACTGCAGAGAAGTTCCACAACTTATAGCGATTGGTAATTTTTTTATCCATATTTACGGCTATTGAAGAGCATAGTTCATTGAAAGCAGGCATAACGAGCACTTTTTTAACATTTTTAATGTCTTTACTTTCACCACCCTCTATTTCACCTTCTACCCATTCCCCCTCAAGCCAGACTCTCCTTTTAACCCCACCTATGGTGTCAGAGATAAAAATCGCCGGATGAATATGGGCGAATACAAGAAATTTTGATTGCAAAACTTCGGCTGATGGTTTCGCATGTCCATGAAAAAAACCATATTCGCCGAAAACCATACCTGAAGAAGGTTCGATCCTTATCAGGTCGTCGAGTCCACTATCGTGGTTACCCCTTAGGAGAATTATTTTATCCTCCTCTATTCCCAGGTTTAACAAACTATTTTTAAAAAGCTCAACTTCTTTCCTTTCCCTTATCCTCAGCCCAATGTCATGTTTTAAATCCCCAAGAACTATTACTCCATCTGCTTTCTCAGATTCAGCCAGAGATACAGCATCTTCTATCACGGTTCTATCGGGAAAGTGAACAATACCGAGATGTAAATCAGCTATAACAATCCATTTCTCTCTTCCACTAATACTTAATGCGGGTTTGTCAGGGATCATCTTGAGCATCAAACAAATTAGGCTATAGAATTTAAAATATTTTAAAATATCTTGTTTCAAGTAATCGGTTTTCAAAATTTAAAATCAAATCCTCAAGATCTTCAAATTTTCAAAATATCTCGCTCCACAACCTCTTTATATAGGGTGAAACGTCTAACCCAACTTTCTTAGCATAGATTAAGGCTACAACCTCTGCAGAAAGCAAACCTGAAAACTTCTCCTGCATCCTGTTAATCTCAGCAACAACTTCAGGTTTGCTCACTCCAAGCTTCTCAGATATCAACTCCACAAGCTCATCAAAGATTCTGAACTTGAATATCCTCTTTATGTCCGGTTTAAAATCTATAGGGATTTCTACCTTTTTCAGATCAAAGGTTGGCTCAAGCTTACCCTCATCGAAGGTAAGCAGTCCATTTTTGATGGCTTCTTCAACAACCTTCTTGCTCATGCTATGGGAAAACCATTTGAAATCGAATGAGAGGATGTATGTTAAATCGGATTTTGTCATCTTTCTTTTCCCTTTGCTTTTAAAAGCAGCAGCTATAATCTGAGAAAGCATGGGCTAATTGCTGGTATTCTGATTAAAAATTTATGGGTTTTTGATGATCATAACTAGAACCTCACTGGAACCTCATTCAAGAGGAATCTTTAATGTTTCATAACCTATTTTGCCAGCTCTCTCAGGGAACTTGAAATAGAAAGTTACCTCTCCCCTAGGAGGGGTCGTGTTAGGATAGGAAAGAACCAGATCCTTCGCCTTGAAGGGTTCTATTTCAAAAATGTTTCCGAAGATGAAATTTTCACTGGCCATTTCAAAGCTCTGTGTTCCATTGAATATTGCCTTTACCACAATTACCTTAAGCGTAGCATTCTGCTTGTTTGTGATGTTGAAGTATAGAAGCGTACCTGGCTCTTTCTTTTCAAAGCTGTAGCTCACAGAGGGTGAGTGATGATGCCTTGGATCGTTGTGAACATATTCGAGCTTGCCCCTGCTCTCATTGGATGTTTTGTTATATACGAGCTTCTCATAGAGAAAAATTTTAAGATTTATCCAGTTAAGTGTACCTCTTTTTTGCTCCCAAGTAAGAACTATTGACTTGTCATTGTAATCTAAATGGTAAACTAAAAAGTCTGAGGTCTCAGTAATAACGTATGAAGGGAAGGAATTAACCATCCCCTCTCTATAACCATTGTACCACAACTCAAAACCCCTTGAAGAGGTGATGTGAATCGGCTTAAAGCTCTCCTTAACCGGTGTCTTTTCTACCTCTTCTACTTCTTCTATATAATCGTAAGCAATAATGCAAGGACGATCAGCTTTTTCATCCAGCACAAATTGATTTTATTTTATATTAAAATTGTTGAATGTCAATGATGATGTGATTTAAAGAATTATTTTTACCTAACTCTCAATTTGGTTCACTCAATCCATTTGGCGTTTTCAATCTAAATTACTCTTTTTATTGTCGAAAAGATTTTGGTGCATCTCATTCGCAAGAGTGGTTGTGATGCTAACAGCCTTCGCTATTCTTTCCATCGAAGCCTCGTTAATGCGTTAAAATATATTTCCAGTATCTTTAAAGCTCCATCAAACTTCAATTTCTTATCTAAACTCTTTGAATTTTTTACTGAAAAACTTCACCAAAAAGTTAAAGCAATTGGAATTTAAGTTTCGCTTATGCCTGCTATGCCTACTATTACTTTCATATTCCTTGAGGCGTCTATTGAACCAATTCCTAAAAGCATAATAAATCACCCCATCATCCTCAAAGACTCCAAAAGGCGGAAAAGACCACCATCTGAGATCCTTTTAGATGACTCTAAGCATCATGCTGCCATGAAAGATCTTGAGAACTGCAGAAAAAGGGGAAGACCTGATATAATTCATTTTTGCTTACTATCAGTTTTTGATTCCCAGCTTGGTGAGTTATCAGACGTTTATGTACACACTATCGACGGGAAGATCATCAAATTCTCAAAAGGATTAAGGTTACCAAGAAACTACAACCGTTTTGTTGGGCTTATGGAGCAGCTTTTAAAGGAAAGGAAAATTGAGAGTGGAGGAAAAACCTTAATTGAAATAAAAGATTACGACCTCAAGTCCACCCTTCGATCGATAGATCCGTCTCAAACACTTTTCCTTACAGAAAAAGGCAGAAAAATTGATGATTTAAAAATTAACGTCAATTCGAGAAATGCAATTCTGATTGGTGCTTTCCCCCACGGGGATTTCGATCATAAGGTATTAGAAGTCATAAAAAATTTCAATCCTGTATACGTATCTCTCGGAAGTAAAAGCTTCACTTCACTTTACGTAACAAATAGGGTTATATGCCTGCTAGAGGATTTATTTGATATTACTTGATATTACTCAACAAGTACTTAATTACTCGAATAGGTAGATAGGAGATAGGGTAGAGAAAATGAAAGAATTTGATTTCATCAAAATCGCTTCAAATATTTTCAGGAAAAAGAAAGAGGAGGTTATAGCAGGAGCTGGAGAGGATGATTGTGCAGTTGTCAGAGTAAATGATAAGTATCTACTTTTCACAGCTGACTCTCTCCACGAAAAAACGGATTTTCCCAAGCAAATGCTGCCCTTGGAAATCGGACACATGGCTTTGGCGGTTAATCTGAGCGATTTGGCTGGGAGTGGAGCAAAACCCGAGTACTTCCTCTACACGATAAGCCTGAGAGAAGGTATAGACGAGGAGTTTTTCAGCCAAATTCTCACAGGAATTAAAAACCTCGCAGACAAATACGATGTAGGGGTGATAGGCGGAGACATCGATTTTGCAGATGAACTCTACATCTCGGGCTTTGCCGCGGGCTTTGCAGAAAGGTTTGTGCTACAATCTGGAGCAAGGCCAGGAGATAAGGTTTGGATGACTGACATAACTGGAAAAGCCCAGCTTGCCCTTGAAATGCTTTTCTCTGGTAAAGAAAGAGATGAGGTCCCGTTCATTAAATCCTTGTTAACTCCAGAACCGAGGATTGATGAAGGTCTTAAAGCCTCCTCCTATGCAAGTGCAATGACCGACATAAGTGACAGCCTTGCAATCTCACTCAATCTCATTGCAAGGAAAAGTGGGGTAAAAATTGAGATTTTAGAGGATCTTTTAGATTTGTCGGAGCTTACAGAGATTGTGAATTATAACAAGGCTCTTGAACTTTTCCTATATGGTGGAGGAGACTTTGAACTTGTTTTTACAGCTGAAGAAGATGAAGATATTAATGGAATGGAGATAGGGAAAGTAGAGGAGGGAGAGGGAGTCAAATTAAAAAGGAAAAGTGGGGGGAGTGTGGAGGTGCAATTCAGGGGTTATAGCCATTTTTAGTTGGAATTAACTTCACTCGATAACCGTGCCTATTTCATCAACGTCGCCGTTTACTGCCCTCAAAATGTTTTCTGGAGTGCCAAGGAAGATTAATGTCCTTATTTTACTCCTTTGGATTATTTTTGCTGCAAGCAAATCGATGACATTACTGCTTCCTGCAACAGCTTCACCTTTCGAAACTATCTCAGACAACTCATCAAAGCTAAGTCTATCAAACCTTTTTGCATCCTTAACTCTTTTAGGATCAGCAGAATAAACCCCGTCTACCGATGTTGCATTTAAAAGCAAATCTGCTCCGACAAATTCTGCAAGCAAGGCCGCAGTTGCATCCGTCGTGTGGCCCGGAAATGTTCCCCCCATGATGATGACAGGATGAACTAAAGATAACTCAAACGCTGATTTAAAATCCTCCGGAATCACTTTCGGTGAGTTTTCCACAGCTATGGCAAGAAGCATCGCATTCAATCTTGTAACAGCGATGCCGAGGTAATCGCTGTAAGTTTCGTCCGCTCCTAGAGCTCTTGCAACTTTGATGTAGTCTCTTGAAACCTTTCCACCACCGACCACTACAAACAGAGAATGTTCTTGTGAAATTTTGCTTATAACCTTACCGAATTCAGAAACTCTTTTCGACAACAGTTCAACATCAAACTTCTCTCCGATCAAAACAGAGCCCCCGAGTGACAGAACGATTCTCATCCAAAAGCAATAAATTCTCAGGAATTAAACTCTTTCGATCAGGTTTTCATTCTCTGCCAACAATCCAAAAAGTTTATATATCATTATTTATCATGAACATTCGAGGTGGTAAAATCGTACGAGGTGGTTTTTGAAGATATAACGGAAATCAAACCGGCTGAGATATTGGCAAGGTCGGTTTACCGTGAGGGGAGAGAGTATAAAATTGATATCCAGAAATATTTGGGAAAGACCGTATTGAGAATCAAAATAAGTGATAAAAACGGAAATTGTACAAAATTTAAGAAAATTCTGATCTCTAAAGAGTGTAAATATGAGTATGGAAGTGATACGGTTGTCATTATGGATTACCCAGGCAAGGACTTTCATAGTACCGGTAAAAATGTTTGGTGCATAAATGCCTCAAAAATTGCCAAAAGGTTTTCATGTAGTAGAGAGTACCCCTTGATTGGAGCAATTGCAAGAGCAGGACTTATCTCACTCCACTCCATCATTCTTGAGATCTACAAGGATTATGACAAAATGGAGGCCCACAAAAGGGCATTGGCTGTAAGGAGAGGCTTTGAGGGATTAAAGGTTTAAAGGAATTGAGTCTGAATTAGTCTAAATTCATATTGCTATTTCAATTTTGTTTTTTCTGCAAAACGAATAAAAACTCTTTAATCGAGTTGGAAATTCATTCTTATGCGAAGTGTGTTGATATTCAGTGGTGGTATAGATTCGTCGACTCTTCTGTTTTATTTGATGGAAAGAGGTTACGAAGTGTACACCCTAACTTTCAATTATGGTCAAAAACACTCAAAGGAAATTGAGTATGCTAGCCGAATTATCGAATTTGTGCGAAAAAAGGGAAAGATTAAGCACAAAACTGTAGATATATCAACAATTCATTCTCTTATTGCGTCTGGAGCTTTGACGGGTGAAAATGAAATACCAAGAACATTCTACACAGAAGAAACCCAAAAACAAACGATTGTACCTAATAGAAACATGATTCTGCTTTCAATTGCCGCTGGTTATGCCTTGAAGGAAAAAGCCAAGGAGGTTTTCTACGCTGCTCACAAAAGCGATTACAGTATCTACCCTGATTGCAGGAAAGAATTTGTTAAAGCAATTGATACGGCTGTCTACTTAGCCAATTTATGGGAGCCAGTTGAAATTAGAGCACCATTCATAGATATGACTAAAGCTGAAATCGTCTTCTTAGGCTTGAAGCTAAAGGTTCCATATGAGCTTACTTGGAGCTGCTATGAGGGGGAGGAAAGACCCTGTCTCAGCTGTGGAACCTGTCTGGAAAGAACTGAAGCATTTCTGCTCAATAAAACAAAAGATCCCCTTTTAACCGACGAAGAGTGGAAAGAGGCTGTAATGATTTACGAAGAAAAGAAAAAGGAGGCTGAATCTTAAAATTTCCCCGATCTCAATTCTTTAGGTTTACAGAATTTTCTCGATATTTACACAAATTTTATCTTTTTGATATCATAAAATTATTTTTTTCGAGAATTTGTCTTTCATCATCTATCTTATTTTTTTCAACCGATCCGCAATTCTGGCTATTCTGTTTACTGGGCTCTCAAAGAAAACCGCAGGATATTTGGATTCAAGTATCTCTACTTCATCTCCGGGAAAAACCTCTTTTGTTTTCTGGCCATCTGCGATAGCTAAGGCCTTCCTTTCTGGATGGAGCTCAACCCGAATTCTGCTTTTACTGTTGACAATCCATGGTTTCCATCCCAGCTTGAAGGGGGCGATTGGGATGATGAGTATTGATGGCAAGTAGGGATCAACTATGGGTCCACCAGTCGAGAGAGCATAGGCTGTTGAGCCGATCGGTGTTGAGAAAAGCATTCCGTCAGCTCTCATGTCCTCAATTTCAACTCCATCAACGAAAACTTTCATTCCAATAAGCCTTGCGGGTTCAGAACTCAGGATTGCTATCTCGTTAAGAGCAGTATGGATTCTTGAGTCATTAACATAACAGTCGAGCCTCATGAACTTTTCCGTTTTAATTTTCCCTTCAAGAACTTTCTTTAACCCCTCTCTGAAATTATCTGGCTCTGCATGGGTGAGAATACCAATTCTTCCACGATTTATTCCAAAAATAGGTGGACATTCCTCTATATCTTGCAAGATTTGGAGAATCGTTCCATCCCCTCCAACACTCACGATAAAATCATATTTTTCAAGTTCGGAGGAGGGGAGATGAAACTGCTCAACCTCGATACCATTTTCCTCTAAGAACGCTGAAACTTCCCTTGCTAGCCCAAGGGAATCGTATTTGTAAACGACTCCAACCTTTCCGACCCTCATTCTGCAACCCCGTTAAACCTTATTTGGTAGTTTTATCACATACCTCTAATCCTTTTTATAATTTTGTTATGAAGGTTTTTGTTGGCAACTACAAGGGTCAGTCTTTCGTCCATTGTGAACCTTTTCTTCTCAACATCATTTCCTTCCACATCCGTTGTAATTGCTCCAGCATTACGGGAAATTAAAAGGCCTGCTGCCACATCATATATCCTAAGAAATCCCTTGTTTTTGTGCGACCTTATGTCGACGAAGCAATCAATGCTTCCATCGGCCACAAAGCAAAGCTCCAAAGCAGCACTTCCGAAGATCCTTACCCTCTTAAATCCATAGTCCCTGTCGGGATAGTAGAAGATCGCATTACATTTCAGAGAATTTGTAGAGGAGACATTAATTGGCTTACCATCTTTGAACGACTCTCCCTTACCCCAACCTCCATAAGAGTAATATTCTGTATCCGTAGCTAAATTAGCTACATATCCAAAAAACGCATCTCCTAGTATTTCCGAGTTTGAAAAGCAGAGGGAAACGGAGTAAATTGGGATACTCCTTGAGGCATTAAAGGTTCCATCAATCGGATCCAAAGCCACAATGATATCTCCATCTCCCAAGACTCCGGACTCCTCCGTGATAATTCTGAAATCGTAGTCCTTTAGAATTCCCAGAGCAATCTCTTCAGCCACTCTATCAACCTTTTTAGTTGGAGTTCCATCTTTTCCCATTCCAACCTCAATCCTAAGGTCAGATTTTGGAATCCTTCTTATCCTCTTTCTTATCTCATCTTTGATGTTTCTGCAGACGTCAAGTAGCTCAAGGTGTTTCATTTAAAATGATTGAAAGGAGGTGTAAAAAAAGTTTATCAAGATTTAAGATTTTTCAAATTGGCAAAAAAGAAAGCTAAACGTCAAGGTTGAACTTTGCAGCATTTTCATCCGCTATTTTTTGAAGCATTGAAATTATTTCTTTCCCCTTTGGATGCTTGAAAAGGTGTCTGAATCTTCTCTGAATCTTTAGATATTCCTCAACCGGTTTTCTTTCTTTGATCTTCCTTACTCTTGTTAGCTCTCCATTCTCGTATTCGACAATCGGGTACAATGCCGTTTCGTAAGCAAGCTTTGCTGAAAGAATTGTTTGTTTCCCGTCAATTCCCCATCCGGTAACACAGGGGGAGTGGATCTGGATATATTTCGCTCCTTCTATCTCTGCTGCTTTTTTCACCTTCCTTCTTAGGTCTGCGTGGAATGCGACACTGGCTGTTGCTACATAAGGAATACCATGAGCAACTGCTATAGAAACCATATCCTTTTTTCTACCCATTTTTCCCGGGAAAAGCTCACCTACTGGCGTTGTGGTTGTATTGCTTCCAAGAGGTGTAAGTCCGCTTTGCTGGTTTCCAGTGTTTTGATATGCTTCGTTATCAAGGCATATGTAGATGACGTCGTGATTTCTGTCGAACATTCCTGAGAGTGTTCCAATCCCGATGTCAGCGGTAGCACCATCTCCTGCAAATACAACAACTTTTCCCTCGCCTTTCCTTTTTAAAGCTTTGAGCGCAAGGTCTATCCCGGCAGCAACGGCTCCGGCGTTTTCAAACAGAGAATGGATATAAGGCACGCCCCATGCACTTCTCTCATACTGCGAGCTCACAATCTCCAAACATCCAGTAGAGTTTGCTACAAAGCATTTTCCTTCCAATGCCTCCAATACGTTTCTTGTAGCTATCGTAAGTCCGCACCCTGGGCAAGCTCCATGTCCGGGGCCAAAGTAATTCATACGATCACCTCTTCAAATGGTTTGACAGTTCCAAAGTGGAATCCTTGATCAACCTTCCCATAGTAGACGTCGCTTATTATCCTCACGATTTCTTCCCTTGGAACATCTCTGCCCCCAAGACCTACCGCAAAGGAGTAGAATTCGGGAGTTAAGCCAAAGCATGCACTCTTAACTTCCATACCAACTGGCCCCCCATGTCCAAAAGAAACGGCCCTTTCAAAAACTAGGATTTTTTCAGCGTCCTTCAAAGCTCCTCTCACTTCTTTGGCGGGAAACGGCCTGAAGGTTCTTATTTTCAGAAGGCCAACTTTCTTACCTTGGTTTCTGAGTTCCGAAATGACATCCCTCACCATCCCAGTTAGTGATCCCATTGAAATTGCAACTAGATCAGCATCCTCTACTCCTTCTGCTACTATATGTCCTCCCCAGTCTCTTCCTGTGATCTCAGCCCATTCTTTGTAGGCTTTTTCGAGCACTTTTCTCGCTCTTTCCATCGCATTTTGCAAAGCGACTCGGAATTCAGCGTAGTATTGAGGAGGAGCATAACTACCAAAAGTTAGAGGATCTTTTGTTGTCATGTAGACCGGAGGATTGTAAGGTGGCAGGAACGTATCCACCATCTCTTGCTCAAGCAGATCAATCGGTTCATATGCATGAGTGAGTTTGTACCCGTCCATGTTGATCATAAAGGGAAGCATGACTTTGTGATCTTCAGCCACCTTAAATGCAACTGGCACCATATCGTGAGCTTCCTGGTTTGTTTCGACGTGTATCTGCATAAGCCCCCCATCTCTAAGAACCATGCTGTCTTGATGGTCGTTCCATATACTCAGTGGGGCTGATAAAGCTCGATTCGTGTTTACAAGGACTATCGGCAACCTCATCCCGGCTGCGTTAATCAAAACCTCACTCATCAGGATCAATCCCTGGGAACAAGTAGCGGTAAAGGTTCTTGCTCCTGCTGCGGATGCTCCGACAAGAATCGAAGCAGCACCAAATTCAGATTCAGCTGTAACGTATTCACAATCTCCAAGCTCGCCGTTAGCATACATTTCTGCAAGATTTTCAACTATCTCCGTTTGAGGAGTTATCGGATATGCTGCTATCACATTCGGCTTGCACAACTTAACCGAATGGGCAATTGAATAGAAACCTCTAACAACCTTTTCCATTTTAACACCCCTGTCTAACAAACCTCTAATTTGTAGATGTCTTTGAGTTCCATCTTGATTGCATCGACAGGACAGACTGAGAAGCAAACTCCGCAACCCTTACAGTATTCGTAATCTGGAACTGCAACTTTCTTTTCATCTTCTTTCTCCACAACCACTATACATGCATCAGGGCAAAGATATTCGCATGTTTTGCATGCCGTGCATTTTTCCTCATCAACCACTGGATATTCCGTCCCCCAGTCTCCGGTTTTCATTGTTTTAGAGGAATGGGGTTTTGATATCCCTCCAAGCGTAATTTTCATAACCATCCTGAATCACCATCCGCAAACTTCTTTCATGTATTCGTACGCTTCCTTAACTAGCCTGAGATTCTTTTCTGCAAGTTCTTTATTGGCAAACCATTCTTTTATTGTTTCAATTAGAGACTCGAGTTTTATAACATTGGTTGCACCAACGAAAGCCCCAACCATTGCCGTGTTGGTGATGGGTCTTCCGAGATGTTCCATTGCCATTTTCGTTGCGTTAATCGTTAAAACATCAAAATCCACTCCCATCGCTCTTCTCAAATCTTCTGCACCCTTAGGATAGTTTGCAATCAGTTTTCCTTCTGGTTTTAACCCAGCTTCCACTTTAACTGGTCCTATAACTGTTGGATCCATCACGACAACGTAGTTCGGATGATATATCTCATCTCTGATAACTATCGGCCTATCGGACAATCTTAGAAAGGAAGCTACGGGAGTTCCTCTTTTTTCCGCCCCAAACATGGGAAAAGACAAAGTCTGATAGCCGTCTTTGAAACCCGCTACGGCAAGGATGTCGGCGGCAGTAACAACACCTTGCCCACCTCTCCCATGAAATCTTACCTCAATTAGAATATTAATCACCTCTTTCAACAATTTAAAAGCCTCAAAATTTATATTTTTTGTTAAGAAGTCTCCAACAATTATTCAGTATATACCAAAAGAGCCTCTATTGCTTTAATTATTGCTAATCGCTCTGTCGGGCTTAGTTCCTGTAAATAGTCTCCAAAGGCAGCCAGTTCTTTATTCTCGTACTTTCCATCAAGAAAAGACTTGAAGGTAATTTTTAGATCTACCTGCGACTTTGAGAAGATCTGATTGAGCAGACTTGCAATCAAATCTCTTTTTTCCGGTGGAAACATTCTAAGAATTAATATTTTGATGAAATCATGTTTTATGGATCTGTTCACAATTGCGTTTGCCTCTTCGTCTATCTCCAAGAACACTTTTATCATCAAAAAATATAGTTTTGCTAACTCCTCTTTCTTCCACTTTTTTATGTTGTTGAGGAGTACTCGATCTATCTTTTCTTGGATGTCTTTCATTCTGTAGACAACATATAGGAAATCTTCCATGCTCTTTGAAGAGTCATACTCCTTGTCCCTCCGTGACTCAAAAAACCATATTCTCTTAACCGTTTCGTTAATCGTATTGTAATCGAGCTGAAGGAATTCTTTCCTTGTTCTAAACATTTCGATTATCTCAAATTCATTTGGGAGTACTACGTCGTTCATTATGCTTGAGAGTTCGACAAGCCTCGTGAAAACGAGATAGAACATTGGAGAGAAGATGTTGCCGGTTCTCTTTAAATTGATGATCTTCTCTCTGAATTTGTCATTTAAAACTCCTCTTAGCTCTTTTTCGAATTGTTCATGCTCCAATCTCATACAATCGAACAAGTTTAATTTAGATATTTATTTGTTTGGTGGTTAGATTTGGTGGTTGGAGGCAGGATTATTTTTCAAGATTCTCTAGGATTTTCTTAGGATTCTTGCCGTTTTCCCTCCAACAATGACTTTGTCAATAATTTCACTAGAAAAAATTCCATTCTCTACAACACCGGCTATCCCGTTCAACCTTGTTTCAAGTTCTTTTGGATTTTCCAGCACTCCAAATTCTACATCGAGAATAAAGTTACCGTTATCGCTAATACACGGTCCAATCTTGGAATCGGATTCTCTCAGATTCACTTTTCCACCCATTTTCTCGATTTTTTTTCTTACACTTCCGTATGCGAAGGGCAAAACCTCTATTGGTATAAAGCTGTTGAGTTTCTCTGAGAGCTTGCCTGAATCGATAATTATGATAACGGTTTCGGATGCTTGGGCAATCACTTTTTCTCTGAGTAAAGCCCCACCTCTACCTTTTATGCAGTTGAGATCTCTGTCAACCTGATCAGCACCATCGATGCAAAGGTCGAGCTCTCCAACTTGGAAAAGATCTGTCACAAAGAAGCCATTATCGATTGCAAGAATATGGGACTGATATGAACTTGGAATGCACCAGACCTCTATCTCTTCTTTAGTTATCCTTTCGCCAACCTCTTTAATAAAAAATTCCACCGTTGAACCGGTACCGAGCCCAATGACCATACCATCATCGATAAGCTTTGATGCTTCTTTAGCTGCAACAATCTTTTCACTTTCCACACCCATGTTATTCGTAACATCCATAGAACCACCCTAATCTTTCAGAAATTAACTTTCCCAAAGATAAAACTTCCTGAGTGGTTTTGTCTTTTGTGTTTTTATTTATGTTTTAAGAGACCAAAATTTTAAATTTGAACCTTTATAATAAAGGCTATGGAGTTTCGAAAGGAGGTTGAGTTTTCTAAGGTTCTTCTTCCGAATGGCTCGATTGAGGAAAACAGGATTGAGATAAGATACGATCCTTTGACCCTTCAAACATCGAGGGTTATAAAGAAAACCCCACCCATACCTGAGATTCAGGGTTTTGACGAGGAAATTGAGAGTTCTAAAGCTTGGTGCCCTTTTTGCCCTGAGAGAATTGAATCAATGGTCGCCAGAGATCCAGATTTGCTTAAAGGTGAACTTCTTAGGAAGGGAGAAGCTATTCTTTTCTCAAACATTGTTCCGTACTCGAAGTATTCCTTTGTTATAAGGATGACAGATGCCCACTACCTCGATCTCAACGAATTTAAAAGGGAACATTTCGAAAATTCACTCTTTCTGATTCAAGATGTTCTTTCCAAGCTGAATGAAGGCAAATACTATATCAGTATAGGAATGAATTATCTGAAACCAGCAGGAAGCAGCATAATGCACCCCCACATCCAAACGCTCGTCTCAGAAACCTCAACAGATTACTTTGCAAGAATGGATTGGAGTGCCCTAGAATTCTATGAGGAAAGAAGAAAGGACTTCTGGAAGGTTTTGTTGGAAAAAGAAAAAGAGATCGGAAAAAGGTATGTTGGGGAAACGGAAAAAACTATGTGGCTTTCAGCATTTGCACCGAAAGGATTTTACCACTTTGTGGGAATTCCGGAAGAACGGGAATTTTTGGCAATGACTGAAGAACAGATTTCCGGAATTTCAGAGGGATTAATCAAGATACTTAAGTTTTATCAATCGAAAGGATTCAATTCGTTTAACATCTCGATGTTCCTTGCTGACAGGCTTGGGGAGCATTTCAGAACAAATGTACATGTGGTTGCAAGAACGCCTTTCGACAAATACTACTGGTGTGACGTTTACTTCCCCAAGATGTTCCATGATGAAACCATATCCTATCTCGTGCCCGAAGAGTACGCTCCAGAGCTTGCTGAATTTATGAAGACATGAAATCTGGGAAAGTTGGAGGAAAAAAGGTAAAGTTTGTTTTGGTAAATTAGAAGATAGCTATGATCGTTGAGTCGAGACTTTATTCAAAAAAGAATTCTGTGGTGGAATGCAAGACTTGTATGCATTTATGCAGAATTAAACCCGAGAAGTGGGGGAGGTGTAGGGTTAGGAAGAATGAAAATGGGATTCTTAGCGTTTATAACTACGGAATGGTTTCTGCAATAGCTCTTGATCCTATAGAGAAAAAGCCTCTGCACAACTATAAGCCAGGAACAAAAGTGCTCTCCTTTGGTTCTGTAAGTTGCAATTTTCGATGTCCTCACTGCCAGAATCACGAAATAGCTTTTTCAGATCTTACTTATCCTTACCTGAGGGAAATGAAAGCTGAAGATGTTTTTAGACTGGCAATAGAGAGAAAAGCAGATGGAATTGCCTGGACTTATAATGAACCTTCGATTTGGCATGAATTTGCTCTGGATTCAAGCAAACTTGTAAAAGAAAAAGGTCTATTTGTTGTTTATGTTACAAATGGATACATGACTCCTGAAGCGATCGATCAGTTTGAGGGAGTTTTAGATGCTGCAAATGTTGATGTGAAAGGCTTTACAGCTGATTTCTACAAAAGATTCTGCAAGGCAAAACTTGAAAAAGTTCTGGAGTGTGTTGAATACCTTGTTAAGAAGAGGGTTTTTGTTGAATTAACATATCTGGTCATCCCAGGTGAGAATGACAGCGAGGAAGAGATTAAGGAATTTACAGCTTGGGTTTCTGGAATAAATAAAAGGATTCCCGTTCATTTTTCAAGATTTCATCCAGACTATAAAATGCTTGACAAAGCTGTCACCCCCGTTAAAACTATTGAAAAGGCAGTCGAGATCGCAAAAGAGAGCGGCATCGAGTACGTTTATGTTGGCAATGTTTGGGGTCATAAGAATGAGAGTACTTTTTGCCCGAAGTGTGGTTATCTACTGATCGAAAGGAACGGATTCTATATTGAAAAGATCGACTTGGATGGAAATAAGTGTCCGAGATGTGGATATGGGCAAAACATCATATTGTAGTTCTTATAGTGGTGGTAGTAGTGGAACAGATATGTAGTTGGAGTTTTAGCTGAGACAATATAGGGATTAGTATTTTAAGGAGCTGGAAAGGAGTGGAAATGCAAGAATTGGCAGAGATTGGGACTTAAAACTGAATACAGGAATAATGAACGTTTCTTCTTCAGATCGTTTCATGAAAATGAGAATAACTTTAAGCACCATATAAACTCCTCTCTGTAAACCACAAATTTCATAAATCCAATAAAAGTTTGTAATGAATAGGCCTCAAGTAAGCCGAAACTCAAGCACCACATAAAAGCGCGAGTAGTCTAGTGGTAGGACAACGGCTTTCCGAGCCGTTAACCCGGGTTCGAATCCCGGCTCGCGCATCTTTTTGAGGTGCAAAGCAGGGAGACAAATTTGGATAGTATAAATAGCCAGAAAGCACAGAAATTAAGGAAAGACTGAAGAAATATAATAATGCTGCTAATATCTTTAGTTCAACATCTTTTTCGCGGAAAGACTTTTGTATCTTTGATTTCCAAGCGATTGGGTTAGTGATGGTATAATTTGTATTTTCTTATTTTGATTTCCATTTTACTCGATTTTGTATTGAAATTTTTTGAAAGTGTCAAAGTGTTAAGAGATTAGACGGCTCATAAGAAGAAAGGAGGTCCCTGTAATTTAAAAAATCTTCTGTATCTTGTCAACAGTCTTGATTCCCGTTCCTGTTAGTGGAATTAGAGGGCTTTTAACACCCTTTATTTTTTTAAGCCCCGCGTATGCTGCTGCCGATGTAGGTTCAACCAAAAGTCCCATACGGTACAATTCTTTCATTGCAGCAATAATTTCCTCATTATCCACTACTAAAACATCGCCATTAGTTTTTTCAATAACCTCCACAATTTGTTCAATTCTTGGTGGATTGACTATCCTTAAGCCATCAGCAAGATCTCCTATTCCTCCATCCCATTTCCTGTGGATTCTGTTGTAGATAGGGGTAATGCCTCCTGCTTGCACCACGTAAAATTCGGGAAAATCATCGAAAAATCCCATCTGGATAAGGTCTTCAAATCCTCTGTAAATCCCAAGGAGATGGCTTCCGCTTGATGTAGGTATTATCACCGAATCAACAACAATTTTTTCCTCAAATATTTCAAAAATCTCTGTTTTCATCCCCTCCAAAAAGAAAGGATCCCAAGTGTGTCCAACGTAGATATCATCATCTCCAAGTTCAGAGACCGCTCGCTCCGATGCCTCCTCCCTCGTTTTACATTCAACAACCTCAGCATTACAAGCTCTCATTAATGCTTTTTTTCCTATAGGAGCATCAAAAGGAATGTAGATCCGTGCTCTTATGCCTCCAGCAGATGCATAGGCTGAATAAGCCAAACCTGCATTTCCTGATGAATCCTCCACCATTGTTTTGACTCTGATTGCTTTAGCCCTTGAAACACCCATTGCAGCACCCCTATCCTTAAATGAGCCAGTAGGAGAGAAGTATTCGAGTTTGAAAAAGATGTTTTTGTTTTCAACTTTTTTTTTGACAACAGGTGTTAATCCTTCCCCCAGCGTTATACCATTTTTGAATGGTAGCAAACTCTCGTATCTCCACAGATTTCTTTGGTTTTTATCTATTAGATCGGAAAAGTTTTCAACCACTGGATACTCAGAGATTTTAAGATTTAACACTGAACCACAATCACACCTCCACTTTTTTACCACTAAATTAAATTCTCTATTGCATTTACTACATTTCAATTCGAATAATGTGTCTCTCATTTACTTTCCCTCCTTTTACCATCAATCTCAATTAAATCCTTAACAAAACCATTTTTGTGGAGAACTAAATAATTTACAGCATTATTTGCGATGCAGGAATGATTTGGGATTATATTTATCTTTTCTCCAAGCTTTACATTATCTTCGAACCTAATTTTAGATACTTCCTGAGACAAATCGATTACCTCAACCTTTTTTTCCAAGCCCCCTCCATAAGAGTTCCCAACCTTTCTCCTATCAAAGAACAAACTTCCTGCATTTATAAATCCAATTTTTCCTTCTGAACGCTCGTGAATGGATAGAACAGAAGTGCAGACGGTTAAAGCGCAGTTATTCAGATTTGCAGAGCCGAAAACTAATGCTTGTTGCCTATCAAAATAAACGTAATTCCCGGGAAAAAGGTGGGTGTAGATATTCTCTTCAACATCAAATCTAAAGGTTGGAGTAGAACCTATCCCAACGATTTCGGGCTGGATTCTGTGTTCTTTCAACGATTTAATTGCTCTCCTCATTTGTTTCGAGGCTCCAGTAGCAACCATCCTAACCTCTCCGGGATTTTTCGCATAATAGGCATTTGCTGGATGTGTCACAATTCCTGTAAATTCTAGATTTTTAAATTCTTCAAGCCTTTTAGCAAATTTTCCCACGTCATCGGGTCTCACACCGAATCTCCTACCTCCAACATCAACCTTTATTGTATATCCCATTGTTAAATCTTCTTTTTCGAGAATCGAGTTTATAAATTTGGCATTTTTGTATGTGTCAAATCTAAGAATTAACCTTCCCCCCATTTTTACTAGATCTATTAACCTTCTAATGTTCTCAGAATCTGAAACAGGGTATCCCATAAGTATAGGCTCTTTAATTCCCGCTTTAACGAGAGTGATGGCCTCATCAACGGTTCCGGTTGTAAAGCCTTCTGCTCCAGCCTCTCTTTGCATTAGCGCTATTCTGGATGATTTGTGTGTTTTAACCATTGGAAAAAGTACCTTACCATTTTCTCTTGCTCTTTCACCAAATTTTCTGATGTTGGATTTAAGTTTATCCAAATTGATTGCAACAAAGGGTGTAGACAAGTCGTATAACTTCATATTCTAATCAAAAAAATAAAAAATAAAATACTCACCTCTTCCAAACCCCAACAGAAGTATTCAAAGTGCCTTCAAGCTTGCTTATCAAGGTTGAGCCCGTCAAATCTCCCGTCACATTAACCATCGTCCTTCCCATATCCAAGATTGCATCTATGCCGAGGATCATCGCGTATGCTATTGCCACGGCACTTCCAGCCTCCAAAGGCAGGCCAATAGCCTCAAGAACCATCACAAGCATTATAGCTCCTGCTCCTGGCACTCCTGCCGTCCCTATGCTCGCCATCACGGCAACAAGAACTATTAGCAATTGCTGGCCAAAGGTCAGGGGGATGCCAACAGCATTCGCGATGAAGATTGCGCATATGGCCTGATACATCGCAGTGCCGTCCATATTAATCGTAGCTCCCAAAGGTAGGGTAAATGAGAACACTCCCCTATCGATACCAAGCTCTTCTTCAGCCACTTTCATTGTAACTGGCAAAGTTCCGCTGCTGCTCCTCGTGACAAAGGCTGTAAGCATCGCCTCCTTCGCTCCGTTCAGGAA
>MTMO01000011.1 GCA_002011235.1 Archaeoglobus sp. JdFR-27
GTCTCCAGCATTCTCCCAGAGTTGTCTGTACTTCTTCTCGCTCTCTTTCAGTTTTTCCTCCATTTTCTTTCTTTCTGTTATATCCCTCGCTATCATCATCAGTTTATCAGACACCTTTGTAAGACTTACCTCTAGTTCGATCCTCTTTCCATCAGGTCTGACAAAGCTCAGTTCAAAGAATTGGGGTTCACCTCTGCTTGCAGCTTTCATTCTGTCTTCAAGGAGTGTCTTATCAAAAAGATCGTGAACCTTTTTGCTAAATAGACGCCGAAAACCTTTGAGGCCAAGGATCTCTGCCGCCTTAGGATTACAAGACACGAGCTTATCTCCCTTAAAGAGCATCACAGCCTCAAATGAGGATTCGAACAACATTTTGAATTTTTCCTCAATTTCTTCAAACTCTCTTCTCAGCTTTCCATCGGCTATCTCTTGGAGGGTCCCGTTTCTTGCTTTCAGCTTCTTTAAAAACTTGTCAGGAGGGAGATAGTTGAGATTTTTCCGAACTTCTTTTCTCGAGATCAATTTTGGATGTACTTGGAGAACTTTCAGCAGCAGATCTGGGCTGAACTTCCTTTCATCAAAGAGACAGAGAGAGATGCTTCTCATTAGAGGAAGAAACTTGTTAAGCTTGGCCTCGAACTCAAAAAAGCTTTCCACCTTGGGATAAGTCAAAACCCAGTTGGCGTTTCCGACTATTCTCAGACCTTTGTAACCCTCCATCAAAGCTTTCTCATCCAGTTCTGTAAGTGTTTCCAGCATCTTGTCGGCATCGAAGAATCCATCCTTCAGATAGGATTCGTCTTTAGAGAGAAAGATTAGCTGCCTTCTTTCGATAAACCTTTTGACATCAAGAACCTGGCCAAGAATCTTGGTGATTTCCTCCTCGTCCTCGTTCAGAATGAGGATGAGTTCATCCTTTTTCAATCCATCTGCGATGAAAAGAATGGCTGTATAAAGCTTGTCCTTCTCGTCATCGTAAAGCATGCAGAGATGATCGCCAGGTTCGATTTCATTAATGTTTGATTCTGACATCATATAATTTAAAAATTGAGTTATAATAAATATATATAACGATTATTGCCATGATAATGACTACAAATTCAGAACTGAAACTTTAACAATATGATCGTGCAAGTAGCTTACAGGTAAGCACTGAAACAAGAGTTGAAAATTGAGAGTGGATTGAAATTAAGAGACTGAGATTAAGAGCCAAATTAAAGACTACCCCATCAGGACAATCACAACCCCAAAAATTCTACTATCAGCTCTTGATTCAAAACTTCGGGATGGAAAAGCACGCCGTAAATCTCTTTTCCTTTTACTTTAAAATAAACCGGAACATCATCCAACCTCCCTAAAACTTCAAAGTTATCGTTCAATTCGGGAAGTTTACTGATCAAAAAATAGGCTCTCCTTTTTCCTTTTTTAGTCTCTTTCTTAACTTCTATATCAAAAGCTCCTATGATTTTTCTCTCCCCAAGCCTGCATCCAAAAACCGATGATATTATTTGAGCACCAGCACAGATCCCTATGATCTTTCCACCAAAATCTTTAATCCACTCAAAATTTTTTAAATAATTCAAATAATCAAAATCTTTCAAAGCAGTCCCGCTTATAATGACGTTTTCGCTTGGAGCAAAAGATTCCTCAGTAAAAGGTTCCTTATAATTCCTAATTTCAACTTCATAGCCATACTTTTCCACTATTCCCGCTAGAGGCCTTACAAATTCCTCTTCCGATAGCCTGTACCTACATGTTGAAATTATAACTGTCATCCCAAAACAGCTCTCCTAACTATAATCTCCCCCTCATTCTTACCCAGAATCTTTTCGTAATCTACCACTCTAATTTCTTTTTTAAACAGAGGCATGTATGTAACTAAAGTTTCATACTCTCCACCCTCTCCAACTACATTAGCTCTGATTTTCCTTAAATATTCCCTAAACTCCTCGTCTAAACTTTCACCTAAATACTTTGCATTGAAAGGATAGACTGCCAACCTTGTTGTTATTACTTTAAAACCTGAGGACAAAGCATCCTCAATCACCTTCTCCTCATCCATCAGCCATAAAGGATTGAAACACCAGAGATCTAGTTTATCACAAACTCTCTGAAATCTGGTTGCTTGGTAGACAGATCTAACAGCTCCAGTTACCACACCTTCTATTCCATGATATTCTTTGGCAATTTTTAAAGCATTATACAAAGCTTTTATCTGTTCCTCTTCCCTATCTCCAGTCCTAACCTTTACCAATGGAATCTCCAAGGCTTCTGCCTGTAAATTCACGATATTTGCAGTCGGATAGTGGAAAATCTCACTTTCGGAACTTTTAGGCTGTATATTGATTAAGCATGATATCTTAAAATGACTTGAAGCCTTGTACAAAGCTAAATTGGAATCTTTTCCTCCAGAATACAGTACTCCTACTCTCACCATCCATTAAACGATCTTTGATATAAAAAGCTTTGAGGTACTTTTGAGGGAAACTTAAAGACATTCTTGTTTACGTAGAACTCTTATTTATTCAGTTCTTTTTTCAGTTCTCGATGCGAGAACACCGATGACGTCCTGTCTCGCAATTATACCCATGAGCTTTCCCTCTCTGTCTACTACAGGAAGTCTGTTGAAATCATTTTTACGCATAATTTTTGCTGCTTCGGAAATCGATGCGTCGGGCGATATTGTTACGGGCTTTTTTGACATCACATCCCTTACACAGCCACTGAGCAATAGCTCGTGACGCCTCTTCAGCTCTTCCGGGATTTTCTTCACGGTTTTCCAGAAGCTGAATAAATCAAAGATCGCAAGGGGATTTAATGGATCTATCTCAACTTCTGGCAGTTCAACGGGAGTATCGAGCTTTATTATATCTGCCTGACTTATAATTCCTACAATTTGACCTTTTTCAACAACTGGGGCACCACTAATTTCCTCCTTTCTAAAAATTTCGATTACATGACTGATCTTGTCATCAGGATTAAATGCTATAACTTCTGCAGTCATAACATTTCCAACTCTTATTTCCATTTTATACCTCCTATTCCCCCTACAGCGAAGCAATAATATCTGCTCTGGCAACAATTCCCACGAGTTTTTCCCTTTCATCAACAACGGGCAGTCTGTTGAATCCATTTGAATGCATGATCGATGCTGCATCGTAAACAGAATCGTTCACCTTAACTGTCCTCGGTTTTTTGGACATGACATCAGCGACTTTCGTGCTGTTTACAATCTCAAAATCCTTTTGGGCCTCCTCATTCTCATCTAGGATGTGCAGAAACATCAGAAATTTTGAATACCAGGAAAAACCTTCAAGAACCTTCAGCAGATCAGCCTCACTTATAATCCCCACAAGCTCACCCCTTTCATTCAAAACAGGAGCACCACTGACCCTATTTTTTCTAAGTGTCTTTGCAGCTTCTAACAGCGTATCGTTCTCATCTATAGTGACAACATTTCGAGTCATTATCTTTTCAATCAACATGCTTTAGTTAAGTCACCCAGCAATTTATACCTTCCCTGGTTTGCCAGATACCCTTAAATAATGGAGATTGCGATAATAGAAAATTTTAAATATCAATAATACTAACTATTAGTTAGTTAACGAAAGTTAATAAAGAGGGGGTGAGAGTATGAGAAAGTTTTTCGATCCGTTTGAGGAGTTAAAGAGGATGCAGGATAGGTTGAGCAGAATGTTCGAGGAGTTCGAGGTCCCATACTATTCACTATCGATGCCAGTTGATGTAATCGATGAGAAGGATGAGATCAGAGTTATAGCAGATCTCCCGGGTTTCAATAAAGACGAAATAGAGGTTTACGTCGAGGATGGGACCCTCGTGATAAGAGCAACGAGGAAAGAAGAGGTCGAAGAGAGGAAGAAGAACTACATAAGACAGGAAAGGAGGTTCGGAGAGACCTATAGAAGGATCTCGCTTCCTGTTGATGTGGATGTTGATAAAATTAAAGCCAAGTACAACAACGGCATTCTAGAAGTGATCTTGCCGAAAGCAGAGAAGGAGAGAAAGGTGATAAAAATCGATTAGTCTTGAATTTTTTGATTTGATGTAGGAGGTTAGGTTTAAAATTTAGTTGCTTTTTTCTTCTCCTGCCCCTTCTGTTTCTTCTTTAGCTTCTTTAGCCTTTTCAACCTCACTCTCACTTTCATTCTTCGCCCTTAGTCTTTCTCTGTAGCTTTCATATCTTTTCATTGCTTCTTCAGCCTTCTCTTTTTCACCTATGCTTTCATAAGCTTCAGCAACATGTTTCCACCATGATTCATCTTCTTCTGCTTCCTTCTTACAGTACTCGAGATACTTCTTCCAGGCTTTTTTGCTCTCTTCCTTGTTCCCAAGTTTCTCGTAAATCTTGGCAACATCCTCCCAGAAAACACCTTCCTCCTCTGCCTCCTTGATGTAATACTCCAGAGCCTTATTCCAAGCCTCTTTTGCCTTTTCTTCGTTTATTTCTTCCCAGAGTTTTGCAACGTCCTCCCAGTACCATGGTTCATCTTCTGCATACTTCTCAAGGCATTCTGCAGCCTTATCTTTCTTTTCAGCTTTCTTCCAGAACTCATAGGCTTCTTTCCAGTAATAAGACTCTTTTTTCTCCTCTGCAAGCTTAGTATATAGCTCTGCGGCCTTTTCATATTCTTCAGCCTTCTCGTAGCACCAAGCAGCAGATTCCATCATCTCGGCTTTTATGTAGTTTTCAGCAGCCTTTACGTAATTTTCTGCCTTCTCGTACTTCCTCGCAGCAGCTCTGTAGTTACCTGATTTCTCCAGAGAGCTTGCACTCCTCAAACGCTCTGTAAAGCTTAAATCCGGCTCCATTATCCACCAGAGCCCACCTATAAAAGCAAGGATATACAAACCGGTTATGTAGCCCACATGCAACGGCTGTTGCCATACGTAGCATTGATATAGGGCATATCCTGACGTCAGTACACCTATCAGACTCAGAAAAGCATACTTCAACGATTTCGCGTAAACAAGAACACCAAGCATCACAACAAAGATTATCAACAAACCAAGGTATGCTAGGCCCAAAACTATTCTTAAAAGCGTGATGAAACCGAAATAATACCATATTCCTGCGATAATAGCGATAATTACAACAACAATCCCTATCAGCGCTGCTGTAAGTTTATCCATTATAACCACCCTTAAATATTGGAATATTTATTGAATAAAACATTTTCGTATATTCAATGTTTTTCCTAGCATTTTTAGCATGAGAATCTCTAATAACCCTAAATTTGATTCTCTGAATTTGATCCCAAAAACTTTAATTTTTGAATGCAAAACAATTCACCAGATGATCGACCAAGAGCTGATCGAAAAATTCTACTCCAAATTTTTCACGATTCCTCGAAAAAGGATAACCGTTTCGATTGGGCTTGCAACAATTGCTCTCGCATCTTTGCTTAATGGAACTGTTAGCAAGTCATTTTTCGCTCAGAGGTATTTATTCATAGGACTTGGCCTGATAATCTGCATCTTTATCGCTGCATTTGCTTTAAAAATGGCTTTAAACAGCCGGAGGATCTTCTTTCTTTCCCTTTTCATTCTTATTTTTGTAGAGATTTTCGATTTCATTGTCATCCACATCATAAACAATTTTAACTTGATTATAATGGCTCCAGCTACGATGGCGGCAGGCCTTACTTTAATCCTTTTCTTCACATCAGAATCGTCAGAGATCAGAACAGCAATCATTTCTGCTTCAATCCTTATAGCAATATACCCAGTCAACTTTATTTTCTCATTCGAAGCTCCTCACAGATTTCTTTCTTATTTTATTACGATTATCGTTGGCATATTTTTTGCATTTCTTTTTGTAAAATACATCGATAGGAATTACGGTGGGATAAACATAAAAAAGATATTGAGATCATTTCTTTTATTCTGGCTTACATCAGAACCTTCCTACTTTGAAAAAGAGTTATTTAAGACCTCTCTGAATAAAAAAGGGTGGGTTAGGTGCTTAAAAGTTGGAGATGTCCGACTTGTCAGCACATCCTTTCATCCAGGCCCTTTGAGGAACATCGGTGGAGCTATGCTCGTTGGTAAAATCTTGAATACAATTGAGAATTCAATCTACCTTCACTCCCCAGCCAAACACGACAGCAATCCTACTTCGGCTGCAGATGTTGAGAAGATTGTTGAGGCTTTGAACTGTGAATTCCCAGATGAATTTTCGAATAAAACTGCCCCTTACAAACCAATAGAAGTTGAGGGAGAGAAATTTACCCTGAAAATTTTTCCATTTGATGGAGTTAAGCTTCTGTTTATCTCTGGAAGAAAAGCCATCGATGATATTCCCGAGGACGTCTACCGCCTTGCAGAAGAGATTCTGGGTGAATGCATGATCGTTGACTGTCACAACTGTCATAAGTCGAATTATGAGGTAACTTCTGAGGATTTGGTGGAGATAAAAGAACTCGTAGAAAAGGCTAGCAAGCATGAACTTAGACGGATAAAAAACCTGAGATATTTCTTCTTTAAAAGGAAAATTGAGACGGCCAATACTTGCGGACATATAGCGATGCTCCTACTCGATTACGATGGTGAAAGGCATGCTTTGCTTATGCTGGATGGAAACAATGTGGATTGCAGTTTTAAGAATGAACTGGAGAGCTTTTTCTTCGAGAATGGGTATAAGGGGATAATAACATCTACGGATAACCATGCAAAAACGGCAATCTCGCCGAAAGTTGGATACATGCCGGTTGGAAGCGATAGGGCGGAGAGAGAGGCAATACTTGATTTTATCGGAGATTGTATCAGGAACGGTATCAGGGACATCAAAGCAGAATTCAGAGAGGTGGACGAAATCGGATACTCAAAAAAGGAGGTAGAAGTAAAGGTAATGGGAAACAACTTCTTCAAGTACATCGAGAGAGCCTTTCAGGAGATCGGAGAGAAGGCGATGTATCTTTTCTTTGCCGTGATAATCCTGCAGCTTGCGGTATCCATCCTTTTGGGAAACCTGATAATGTGAGTTTTAATAGTTCTGATACTACGAATGGTGAGTTTTAATAGTTCTGATACTACGAATGGTGAGTTTTAATAGTTCTGATACTACGAATGGTGAGTTTTAATAGTTCTGATACTACGCCAACACGGATGCTAAAATATAAATAAATTTGAGACAGACCAATTCCAAATGGAAAAAATTCTCAGTATAGTCAAAGAGGGAGAAAAGGAAAATATCGAATTTAAGGAGTTCCTGACTGATTATCATCTCCATTCTGACAGAATGCAAAGCTTAGCCTGTCAAATGAATCACAGAATCCTGATGGGGAGAGGAAAGGCAATTTACGTGATAGGCATAGCGGATTCAGGGGAGCTCAAAGGGATCAATGAGGCTCAGTTCAACGAGACCCTTGAGATTTTAGAAAAAATTTCTGGAGAGATAGAGGCAAAGATAAGTTCCGTTGAGAGATTTGAGGTTAATGGCGGATATGTGGGGCTTGTTGAGATTACTAAGTCAAAACCAAAGGAGCACGTGCTTGTGGGAACTGCAGGCCATGTTGACCATGGCAAATCAACGCTCGTGGGATGTATGATCACAGGAAAGCCCGACAACGGTGATGGTGCCACTAGCATCTACCTCGATGTTTTGAAACATGAGATTGAACGCGGCCTAAGTGCTGATCTGAGCTACGCAATTCTCAGTTTCAAGGATGGGAAAGCAATCAAAATGAAGAACCCCCTTAACAAAAACGAGAAGGCGCATCTTGTTGAGAACTCCGATAAACTCGTCTCATTCATCGATACAGTTGGCCATGAGCCCTGGCTCAGGACAACGATTAGGGGTTTACTAGGCCAGAAAATCGATTATGGTTTGCTTGTTGTGGCTGCAAACGATGGAGTTATGCGGACGACAAGAGAGCACTTAGGAATCCTTCTTGCGATGGAGCTTCCCGTGATAATAGCGATTACGAAAATAGACATGGTAGCTGATGAAAGGGTCAACGATGTCATAAACCAGATAATGACAACTTTGAGGGGAGTTGGAAGGATTCCCTATCTGTTAAAGGATAAAAAAGATGCTAGAAAGGTCGCCAATCTCGTTGCTGAGAAAAATATCGTTGTGCCGATAATAAAAACATCATCGATAACGCTTGAAGGCTACGACATTCTCGAAAATCTCCTTTATAGGCTGCCGAAGAGGAGCTTCTCCAAAGGAGATTTCTTGATGTATATCGACAGGATTTACAAAGTATCAGGCGTGGGAACAGTGATAAGTGGTAGCGTGAAAGCGGGAGAGATCAGAGCGGGAGAAGAGGTGTTCATAGGTCCATTCCATGGCGGATCGTTTGAGAGAGTTAAAGTTCAAAGCATTGAGATGCATTATTACAGGATAGACAAGGCGTCGGATGGAGACATAGTCGGTCTTGCGATAAAAGGGATTGAATTTGAAAAGCTCAGAAGGGGGATGGTAGTTACAAAGAAAGACCCTAGGGCTGTGTATGAGTTCGTAGCGGATATCTATGTCTTCAGCCATCCGACCAGAATAAAAAGAGGATACGAGCCAGTTTTGCATCTTGAAACAATATCTGAGACTGTGGTTTTTGAAGATATGGACAGAGAATACATGATGGCTGGGGATAGGGGTAAAGTCAGGCTGAGATTCAAGTACAATCCCTATTTCATCTTTCCTGGCCAAAAGTTCATTTTTAGAGAGGGGAAAAGCAAGGGAATGGGTGAGATCAGGGAGGTTTTTGATTAGAGGTTAGATTTTGATTAGCAAGTAAAAATGCTTGTGGTGTTGGATTTTGTTTAATGGTAACCATGGTGTTTCTTGTGTTTTTGTTTTATTCAGTTCTCTGGTTTTAAATAAGATTTTAAGATCTTAGATCCGTAAGTTTCCAAATTACGACTATCTCTTATCTAAAAAGTTTAAAACCTAAATGCCTAAATACCTAAATAGAAAACCTATCGCCCTTTATTTAGATCAATAACTCTCCAACCTATCAAACAACTTAGCAGAGGCTGTTTTGATTTCAGCTATTTTATCCAAATCCTCCAAATAGGTTATTCCTCCCTCCCATACAATACCGCTAACGTATTTCAAGTCCACAAATTCAAACAAGGTATTCTCGATAGCTCGAACTCTAGTTGCAAATTCTCCAAATTTTTCCAAGAATTTGTAAGAAGGGGAAGCAACGATAAACGGTTTTCCAAAATGCTTTGAAGTTAAAGATAGAGGAAGTGTGCCCACTTTGTTGATGAATCCAACTTCAAAGATGGAGTCTGCTCCTGAAACGATAAAATCGCTTTCCTTGACTGCATATCCCATGGATGCATCGGGAATCACTTCAACCTCAACGCCTTTTTCCTCGAGCCATTTTGCAACGTCTTTCCCTTCTTCTCCTGGCCTCGATTCCAGGATGATGGCTTTTTTGACTTCAAGCAACCCTTTCTCAACGATATGGCTTCTGCTGATCGTTGTAGCAATTTTCCCAGCCACGAGATTGCGTAGATTTTCGGATGTTCTCTTATTTGCCTCTGAAACTACCTTTTCTACATCAAAGTTAGGATTTTTTGATAGTACCTTGCATAGAGCTTTCAGTCCAGCCATTGCAGTATGTGAAGATGATATCTTCTCGCAAACACGAACTCTCAAGTCAGGATCGATTTTCTTTAAAAGTTTTATAGTTCTGTCTAAAATCCAGCTTGATCCATGAATTCTATCTTCAATTATTTCTCTCATTTCAGCGATTATACTTTCTTCGATATTTTCGTCAATCTCGAGTTTACTGCTTTTATTTTCTTTAACATCCTCGTTTTTCATTTTATACTCCCTCCTATTTAACTCGATTAACTCACTTGATTGGGTTCGACTCTACAACAGAATCCCAATACTCTATTTTCTATTTTTATTCCACCTTCCTCACTTTTAACCCACACAAAAGTATTTTACAACTTTTTACCTAAAGTTCTTTGTGAGAGCTCACAATATAACATCCGCAACCACATCTGCAACCGCTGCAACCGCATCCATCACACTACCGCTGCATTATGGTAAAGCACCGTTCTGGTTACTTGATAGAATGAAAAAGCTTTCTAGAATAATTATATCCTTGATCGTCGATGAATTCGGGGAGAGAGAGTTTTTCAGAAGGATCTCAGACCCAATTTTCTTCCAGTCCTTTTCGAATGTGTTGGGCTTTGACTGGAACTCCTCTGGCACCACAACCGTTCTCACAGGAGTTCTAAAATCGGTTTTGAACGATAACAGAGATATTGGGATAAAAGTGGCTGGTGGAAAGGGCAAGCAAGCTTTGGGGACACTTCAGCAAATAGAGATGCTCGCAGATGGACTCGGGTTGGGAGAGGATGAAATTGAGACCCTCCAAAGCAATAGCCGGCTGGCAGCAAAAATGGATAACAACGCTCTCCAGGATGGATACGACATCTATCACCATGCAATAATCTTCTCAGACCGTTACTGGACGGTAATACAGCAGGGAATGAATACATACGAAAGAATGGCAAGGAGGTACCATCTCAAGCCTGAAATGTTCAAACCCATCAAAATCGAAGAGAAAATTCACAGCGGGATAGTTGCTGAAAAGAGAGAGAACGAGGTATGCAATCTCGTTTCTGAAAAAAGCAAGGAAAGTAGGAAAGTAATTTTGGATATCCTAAAGAGCTCTCCATCTTCCATAAAAAGAGATCTGGAGTTCATTTCCGTCAAAAAAATCCCTAAAGGCCAGATGACGATAGATGGGAGAATTGCCGATAGCTACTCAGTTCCAAGGAGATTGAATTGGGATGCTATTGAAAAAGCCTACGAATTACAGCCAGAGAATTTTGAGGGAGTAATAATGCTCGAAGGAATGGGAAAAGGCACTCTTAGGGCTTTGGCTTTAATAGCGGACCTCGTTTACAACGCTGAATACGACAAACAGGATCCAGCAAAGTACTCATTCGCTTTGGGTGGGAAGGATGGCGTTCCATTTCCAGTTGACAGGAGAGCTTACGATGAAACGATAGAATTTCTCAGCAGTGTAATCGAGCAAACCTCACTGGACAGATTTGAAAAGGAGAAACTTGTGGAGAAACTTGAGGGGGATAAGACTAAAAGAATCTAGAAAAATTAGGATGTTGGATTAGGTCGGATTAGATAAGAGGAATCGAAGGGAAATCAAAAAATTTTTGATGTTTATGATCATATGTGTTTACCCACCTATGATTTAAGCCCCTCCTTTCGTTTTCACCATATCCCATAGGTTTACTACTTCAAAACATTTTTCTTTTTAAATTTCAATTTTTGAATCATTTTTGAATCTCAATTCTGGGATCTTTCTCTTCACAGTTTATGGAAAAACCTAGTGATTTCAGATACTCCCAACTTCTCTTCCCTTTTCCATGAATAAGAAGCTCTAAAACATCTGATTCATCGTCTACATCTACGCTCGAGAAAAACGAATCGAAGATTCCTATCGAAAGGTTCTTTGATTTTGCAATCTCAATGTGTTTCGTAAAACTTCCATAATGATATGATACTCTGAAAGCTTGGTTTCTCACTAAAAGCATGTTTGTGCCCCCTTTCCTACCGGGCGAGAGCACAACGTCGCCTTTTGAGTTTAAGAACTCGCTCACCAACGAAGGGTTGAGAAGGGGGAGATCAGCCATGATTACGGCAAGAGATTTTTTACCGGCAACCACTTTAGCAATGTTATGGTTTACGAGGTCGTTGAGGTTCCTTTCATCTACCAATACTTCAACTCCAGAATTCCTAAAATCGATTGCTTTGCAGACAGTGGCTGTTTCTTCGTCAGGAACTGCAATCACTACTTCTTCAACATAATCGCATCCTTTAATAGATTCCAAAACGTCAGAAAGCATCAGGATTGCAAGATTTTTCCTTTCTTCAAGATTTAAAATACCTGATAATCTTGTTTTTGGATTTTTTAATTTGAAAGGGATAAGAATCAAATTTTTACTCAAATTTTTAGTCCCATTTTTGATTCCATTTTTGATTCCATTTTTAGCCATGTTTTCTTGGTTTCCCAAGTTTTCTGGGTTTCCTGTATTTTCAATATTTTCTATTCTGTCTGTTCTGTCTATTTTGTTTTCCTTTTTTTCTGAGTTGGCCCTGTTTCCCATCATAACAGGAAATCTCCAGATGAATTGGATAATAAATTTATGCTTTAATCAATTTAATCAACTTTACTCAGGCTGGCAAGATATAGAGAGATAGGGGAGTTGAAAGATAAAAAATATAAAAAGACTAAAAAGGCATAAATCCAGAGAGTGAAAGCAGAGAGAAAGCAAAGAGTAGAGAGATTAAAAGAAAAAAGGAATACTATGGGTTTTGAATAGGAAAAAACTGGAAATAACGCTTCGAAAATTTTTCGACAAACTTATATTTACATCATCTGAATTCAAAGTGGTGGAAAGGATGGATAAATTCGACCTTATCTGCAAGTTCGTTTACCTCGGAGACAAAGAGATCGGTGAGACCATCGATATTTATGAGGAAAGGCTCATTGTGAAGATGGGTGCCGAATTCGCGGCCATACCGATGAAGAACATGGAGAAAGTGGAAGGAGAAAAGATCTACATAACATCCTACAATGAAAAGGATGCCCTTGAGGTAGGAAAAAAATGGGTTGATGAGAAGTCAAAGCCAGTTAACATCGAAGAACTCAAGATCTTCGGTTTTGGGGAAGAGAGCAAAAACAGATTTTCAGTCATTCTTAAAGAAATCGGAGAATACGAGGGTGAAGAAATCAGTGATGGGGTTGAACGTGACAAAGAGAAAATAGAAGGAACTTTAGAAAAAGGATCTCTAGATAAGAGCAATGAAAATGAAGAAGAAGATCTAGAAAAAGG
This sequence comes from Archaeoglobus sp. JdFR-27, assembly GCA_002011235.1. Classification (GTDB taxonomy): domain Archaea; phylum Halobacteriota; class Archaeoglobi; order Archaeoglobales; family Archaeoglobaceae; genus Archaeoglobus_A. Next base: position 12,850 of record MTMO01000011.1, read on the forward strand.
ATTGAAAAATACAGAAAAACAAAAAGGGCTTGGGGAGGGCATTATAGATAAATTATAGGTAAATTATAGTAACATAATCCACAATAAATTTAGTCCCAATTTCCGTTTGTTAATCTGTAGAGTAAAATGTGTAAAGCAAAATTAAGCTTTTAATTTTGCTGAACTAAAAAACTAAAACTAAAAAAGCTAACTAAAAACCTTTAAGGTGCAGAAATGAAGGAGTACAAACAAGTTATAGTTGTGAGGGATGATTTAAAACTTTCAAAGGGAAAACTTGCAGTACAAGTCGCCCACGCTTCCATTATTGGCTATGAACGATCAGATAAGAAAACGATAGAATCATGGAAGATGGGTGGACAGAAGAAGATAGTTCTCAAGGTTAAGGATCTAAAGGAGATGATGCTTTTGAAGGAGAAAGCAGAAAAAGAGGGATTGGTCACAGGAATTGTGAGAGACGCCGGCTTAACGGAGATCCCACCGGGCACGATAACGGCCTTGGTAATAGGCCCTGATGAAGAAAGGAAAATCGACAAAATTACAGGAGAGCTTCCTCTTTTGAAGTAATTATTGATTTTGAATTGATTTTGACGATTTACGAAACAGTACTAGTTAATTAAAGTAAAAAAGTAAAATAAAAATAAAGAAATCATTTTACGGTTGGCAATCCGAATCCGGTGGCTGGATCATCTCCTAAATCCCAGATATCCCTTGCCAGATCATGGAGGTATTCTCTTACTTCAGTGCCATTTACGTTGCCATCACCATTCAAGTCCGCATTCATCCACACCTTTGCTGCCAAGCCACTTATGTGCGGTGTTGCCATGCTCGTGCCATCCAACACATAGTAGCATCCATCGTTGTAGGTTGATTCGATACTAACTCCTGGGGCTCCGAATTCAACTTCCTTCTCTTCAATTACATAATCCCCATCGTTTACTCCTCTGGAAGACCAGTCTGGGACGTTTTCATAAATATCGATCGCTCCGACAGCAACAACTTTAACATTGGCAGCAGGATAGTCTATGCTTCCATTTTCAGGCCCATCATTGCCGGCTGCCGCAACGACAAGGACTCCATTGCTTACAGCGTAATCAATAGCGTCTCTGATCAGCGAGCTCTCGCTATCTCCACCTAGGCTCATCGAAATTATTTCTGCTCCGTTGTCGGTTGCATACCTTATCGCTGCCGCTATGTCGTCAGCCCAGCATCCGCTTTCGGTGCACACCTTATAAGCAAACAGATTTGCTTCAGGAGCAACTCCGTAGATTCCCAAGCCATCAGCTCCTCCGTCTGCGGCAATAATGCCAGCTACATGTGTTCCGTGGCCAACGCTGTCATCGCACTTGCCCTCCTTTATTCTGGTCTGGAAAGGCCCACCACCTGTGAAATCAACGCACTGCTTAACCCTGTTCACGAGGTCGGGATGGTCTTTATATATGCCAGTATCCAGAACCGCAACATCCACTCCAGCCCCTCCGCTTGTGACTGTAATGGCAGAATCGTTGTATATCTTCTCAATACCCCATGGAGTCTGATCTGATGGCAGGCATCTTACCTCCTCATCGCTTGGAGAACAATCAGCCGGGCAGGTTTCTGGGCTTTCAAAGCCCTGACAGATACCATCTCCACATTTATCTTCTGCATTCGGAGGGGCTAGGATGTGGTAGAGCTTGACTCTTTCAACTGCGATGCCCATTTTAGTAAGCTTTTCAACCTCTTCAGGAGTTAGATCGGCTGTAAAAATTCCAGGAAAGTTATGCCTTACTTTTAGCGAGGCTTTCAATGCTGGATCAGTGGAGTAAACTATATATGGAGCTACTCTAGCCCTTTCATTTGCTTTTTCTGCCGGTATAAACGCTCCAACAACTACAACCGAGATCAATACGAGAATGGTTGCAGAGATCACAACCCTCTTCATGTCCATCACTCAGATGAATGTTTTACTCAATTATTAATTTTTCTGTATTTTTTCTGTATTTATTATTACTACCATCTAATAATTATATTTTGTTTAAGAACTTATCTAAGAACTCGGTTAGCGATTCAGTAGCAATTGCTGTCAACAACACTTAAGATCTCCAATTTGAAGAAAGTTAGAAAGATGGCAAGCCACATGTCAACCTTTCCTTAAATAGATTCCTCGAGTGATGCTGGATTGACTTTAGCTTGTAAGATCTAAAGACAGATCCTTTGCTAAACCCTGATATTGACTCATTACTTCTCTCCTATTGCTCACTCCATCTACGAATATCTCCCATCATTCTGGTATATCCCTTCAGTGGCTCCCCTATCTTTAGCCCCTTGCCACTCTCCATGTCGAGAATTCTAGTTGTTCTCTCGTGATTGCCAAACCTATTTTTAATAACTGCAATCGTCTTAAGAAACTCTCCACCTACTTCCATATGCCTTCCAAGGATCAGATAGTCAGCAAATCTGCTCATTCCAGCTCCAGTGAAGTGAAATTCATCGACCGCCTGGGTGATCTCGTAAATCCCCACAAAAGTTATACCAAGCCCTTCGAGCTGCTTTTTGAGTAGGGAAAGCATTGACAGAAATTCAGCCGTTGAAATTGCCATCTCATCCACTGCGTTGAGGGGATCTATGGCTACGATTTCGATTTCCGGTTTAAGCTTGATATCCTCAATAACCATGTTGTAGAATTCCCCCAAGCTTACATCTTCTACTTCCCTCACAACTAACTTTTTTGGCTTGTAGCCGAACACTTCTCTGTATTTCCTAAGGATCGCTTCCCCAGATTCATCGAAGGTGTACAGAACTCCAGTATTTCCTTTCTCATCGTTCTCCTTCAAAATCTGTAAGCATAAACTCGTTTTACCAACCCCTGTTTTCCCGGCGATATACACCTTTGATCCTTTCAGTATTCCCCCAAGCATCTTATCTAGCTCAGCATTTCCCGTAGAAATCAGCCTCTTCTCGTACTTTTTTGGTGTGAAAACAAGAATTATCGGGTAGACGATGATACCTTTAGAAGTTATAGTAAAATAGTGTTCACCAAGATGGACATCGCCCCCTCTGTATTTGAGAACTTCTATACTCCTGAGTGCTTTTCCGTCATTCCTCTTTTTCCGCTTAAGAATGAATTCTCCGCTCGATAAGTAGCTTATTATGTCCTTCCCGACCGGATCTGTCATCTCAGCGGAAACTACTGTTGTAGCTCCTATGGAGTTAAGAAAGTTGATTATGGAAGAGAACATCCTTCTGTAAAGAGCTTCGCTCTTTATTGCATCCTTCAAAACTCCGATTCCATCTATGAAGACTCTTTCAACGTTCTCCAGTTCTTTAAGCTTTGTTATCGATTTCACAAGCTCTGCTATCTCCGACTGGCTTTCGTAGAACAGAGGTTCCCATTCAAGAATGTCCATCTCCTTAACCTTGTCCACAAAGTGAATTCTGTTGATATCCCAGCCGAAGCTATCAGCCTGAAGCTTCACCTCATCAAATACCTCATCAAAGGAAATATAAACCGATTTGCCTCCTGCAAGCAAGAACTGCAAGCCGAAAATTGTCTTTCCGGTTCCTGGTTCGCCCTTTATCAGGTAACTCCACCCCTTCTCAAGACCACCCTTGAGAACTTCATCGAAACCGGGAATACCTGTAGATACTTTCGTTTCTTTAGCATATTTAGCATACATGTCCATGCAAATTCAGAGTCACGTAAGTCTATTAACTCTTGCTGTTCTTCTCATTTTTATATCTTTATATTTTCATCATTATATGTTTATATTTTCATCATCATATTACTCAAGCTCAACAATTCCTCGTTCGTATCTAAGCTGTACATACTTTCGAAACTCATCTCAGGAATGAGCACGATCTCGGATTCGAATCTTTCGAGCTTGGATACAACATCAAAGAGAGTTGAGAAAATGAGTTTCTACCAGCCACTCTTTTAACCCTCTTTTACCCTTTCCGAAAAATATCAATGAAGCTACCAATAATATCATCCACCTGGCTTCTGATTAGTACATCGGCAAGTATCGATACAAAACCAGCTAGAAAAATTGCATCTATGACTCCACCACCCCCGATAGATATGAAAACCTGATTGGCCCAGGGGTAACATACTGCCTTATATATGTTGAGAACATCTGCACCAATTAAGACTCCAACCGTCGCACCTACATAGGATAAAAGAGCCGGATTGACTGCAGGATTCATGAATCTGAACATGAAAGATACTCCCGCAGAGAGAAGTGGTGGTATTGCGAAAAAATAAATCACTATCCCTACTCCTGGCTGAAAAGAGGTATAAAGATACGTGATAAAGGAGATTATTCCAATCAGAACAACGGATTCCCTAATCGGAACTCTTTTTTGCAAGAGTATCTTAGATGATACAATAACTGGAACAAAAAAGCCTATTATATTTATCCCCACGATTGAATTACCTACTTGAAATAAGGGAACGTCAAAGAGTCTTGGCGCAGTTACAAGACCCAAAATGCCGTACTGCTTTGTGGTTATCCAATATGGTATCGTCGAGATGTAGAGGAATAATGGAAGAAGTAAAAGCAGAATAACTTCAAAAAGTGTAAAACCAGCAGAATGGCGTAGGTATAGGATGAGGAGTTCGATTGCTATTAGAATAAAGAATACGGTTAGCAATAAAATTAGGTAGGGTTCTAACGACATACAATTCACCCAGCACCCTACAGCACTTTGCGTCAAATTACTATTTCTCGTGTATGCTAATTTCCTTCACGACTTCATTTCCGACAGTGAACTCTTATTCCCCAACGTAGATGAGAGAGCTACCCTCATGCACATTATTTGGTGTGTCTGCTAGCGATGTCCAGGAGTTGGATGAGATGTCGTATCTCCAGAAGTCCTTAGCATGATCTCCTCTTAATGCGTAGATGTAGTTTCCGCCATCGTATGCAAGGCTACCCTCATCCACTTTTTCTGGAGTGTCTGCTAGCGATGTCCAGGAGTTGGATGAGATGTTGTATCTCCAGAAGTCCTTAGCATGATCTCCTCTTAATGCGTAGATATAACCATTAGCATAGATTAGCGAGCCCTCATCCACTTTTTCTGGAGTGTCTGCTAGCGATGTCCAGGAGTTGGATGAGATGTTGTATCTCCAGAAGTCTTTGGAGTTGTCTCCTCTTAATGCGTAGATATAGTTTCCGCCATCGTAAGCCAGAAGTTCCTCGCCCTTATCCACTTTTTCTGGAGTGTCTGCTAGCGATGTCCAGGAGTTGGATGAGATGTTGTATCTCCAGAAGTCTTTGGAGTTGTCTCCTCTTAATGCATAGATATAGCCATTAGCATACACGAGAGAGCCTCCATCTCCCACTTTCTTTGGTGTGTCTGCTAGCGATGTCCAGGAGTTGGATGAGATGTTGTATCTCCAGAAGTCTTTGGAGTTGTCTCCTCTTAATGCATAGATATAGCCATTAGCATAGACTAGGGATCCCCCAGCTTCAACCTTTTTTGGTGTGTCTGCTAGCGATGTCCAGGAGTTGGATGAGATGTTGTATCTCCAGAAGTCTTTGGAGTTGTCTCCTCTTAATGCATAAAGCGATGCTCCGAGAGTCGGGGCAGGAGTAACACACTCACCCTCCCATTGAGTGTCGGACTTTCGGATGAAGATTTTTGTTATATACTGTTGCATACTATTTCCAGTATTAACAACCCAGAATGTAACCACAGCTCCATCATGAACCTCGTATTCAGGATGACTAACATCCCATCTCACAATATTTATGTTTGGAAGACTCCAGTTATCTGCAGTCATGCTATCAGGATACGACCAGTCAGGCTGGACATCATATTCCAACGGATCTTCTGCAAGATCGCTCAGATCTGCATGGATATCATAAGGAGCGGTCACATTTTTCACTAACGCAGTTATTGAACTTGCAGTCTTGTTGATACCCTGGATACAGATGTTTGTGATTGATGGCCAGTTTGGCTGTGAGGAATCTATGTTCGTGTAACCCGGCGGAATCGATGATATCGGCGGTAAGATCGATGTGCTGAATTTTATCATCCCAGCGGTTATGTCCCCGCTTGTCTCACCACTCGGAAACGCGATCGATCTTATAGCACTACTGTTTATCACTATCCTATTGCCTTTAACGTAAACTTTCGTATGTGTAGTGTTCGAACCATTCAGCAGGCTTTGCCAGACCTCTGGATAGTTGGTTTCGAGTGTGATGTTGACATACTTTATATGAGAGCGTACCTCCTCATCAGAGTAGGGATAGATGCTAAGAGACTCGACATCCATAGACGATCTGGAGGATGATGTAGCGGATACGAGAAGTATGTAGATGTTATCACCGATTATTAGGGATTGCGTATCTTTAGTTATCGCTATATTTGATGCTGCTGCTTTTAACATAATTTTTTTAATTGGGTTTAACGTATCCAATCCCGATCTAAAGTTAACAAGATCGAAGGGCAGATTTTGCTCATTTTTGATTGAATTAACATTTTTGATTGAATTAACATTTTCACATTTTTTGTTGTTTAAACCATTTTCCAAATTTTTGCCTAAAAATTCTTTTTGAGGTAAGTAGTAACTCCCTACAGTAACAAACAAGTCATCCACATTTTCTTCTCTAAAAGCAGCCAAATATACATCATAGGAAGTAGGGATTGGTGTTGGAGTGAGTGTAGGGGTTGGTTGAGTGGATGACCCCCAGTCCGTTATTATTATCCCATGCTCGTAAACGTATTTCGGGCTGTTAATTGAGCCGTAAAGTTCATAAGTTATCCTGCTGGATGTGAGGTGCCTCGTGTAGGTGGGCATCGATGATGTGTCTAAGGTGTAGTTGATGGTGATGTTAACATCGTCAAAAGATATCGATCCAGATACACCTTCACCCAGATTTGAGAATAATACCCTGTCCGGATATCTAACTCCCAGATGGATATCTACAGAGACGGGCACTTTTTTTGAGGCTGCCGTACTGATGCTGACCTTGAGCTTTTCCATATCATTGTAAACAACATCTAAATGATTTATCTCAGCCTCTTTATTCCACATAGGGACAACATAAGACTGAACAATTGTATAGGCCATTGTTAGTATCATGAATATCATTATAAATCCAATTACAGGTGTTATGCCCCTTTCACTGGGTGTTATACACCTTTCACTCCTTTTATTCATAGTATCAACCTCATTCTCACGCACACTTCATGAACAAACATCATAATATAAACCACTAATGTATAAATACCATATACACCAATGTTGCTACTCCAACAAATACGAGTGCATGCTTAAATCCTGCAACCAAATAACCCTCTCCAACCTTGCCTGCTACCAGACCGTTAAAAATTCCTTGCATCACCAGCACATGGTAGAAAACCATCTTGTAGGTTTCCACCATCTCCTTGGTCACACTCACTCCAACCACACCTGGAATTCCCTCAGATTTAGCTGCAGTTTCTTCAAGCAAGGGAATGTACTCTGAAACGAGTATCATAATAACTCCAACAAAAACGAAGAATGAAATGTAACAAATCATGACGTAGGGAAAAGCTTCAGAAGTTCTTTTCTTTTCTAGATCTTTTGTCTCTCTAGCATTCTCAGCAACCACTTCCAGTATGTTACTCACCTCTCCTCCAGCCCTCGAGGCCTCTACAATTATCGAAACTGTCCTTTTTATAAGGGGTGTTGGATATTTGTCTGCAAATCTCTTCATGGCATCCTCAAAGGATAGTCCCCACGACATCATCCTTTCTATCCATCTCACTCCCTCTGTAAGCTCACCGTAATCTCCCTTTGCCGCGATCTCTACAGCAGCATTTATGCTCATTCCCGCTTTTCTTGATAGGGCTAGATCTGTTAACAAATCAGGTAAATGAGCTTCTACCTTTTTTATTTTCTTTTTTTCATAATAATCAAAAAGCCCAGGAGGTGCGGAAGCTATAACAAAGGATAGAAGAGCCACATTGTATATCTCTATGTTAAGATAAACAACCGCCACATAGGCAAAGCCAAAGGCAAATAGTCCTGAAAACAGGAGTAAAAAGATTGGCCTCTCCCTGATTACCTCGAGTGGATTTCTAAGAAACTTTACCACCAAAGGTTTTTTCCTGTACTTCTCTATAGCTATCAGCAACTCATCGCTCATTTCGACCCCTCCGGTGTAATTGCATCTACCAGAACTATGAAAAGAATTGAACCAAGAGGTATAACACCATAAACAACGAAAAAGAGGACTGTCGGACTTGCTCCTTTAAGCATCAACATGGCTGTATAAAGCACGATTATAAAGAGGGGTGCTGCAACCAGACCGACAATATAGACCTCGGTGATCATACCCAGAGTTGTCAAAAAGTCCTCAAATTTCTTTCTGTTCTGCTGTAAATAGTCTCTAGTTTTGTTAACGAAGTAATCACCCATTTCTCCTCCTGAAAGGGTTGTCGTAACTGCCCCTTGGATAAAAGCTCTTAAACTATCAGAGGGGGTTGTTACCGTTAGGTTTCTCAAAGCGCTAAGGAAGTCATAACCAAGCAACTCGACATCTCTGACGATCTTTCTAGCCTCGAAGCTGACCTCCCCATACATGTCCTCAGCCATGGAGAGTCTCTTAAAAATCTCGTACGGAATAACACCCACAGCAGCCATTGAGGAGATGTAACCGATTGCATGGGGTAAGATGCCATCTATTTTTCTTCTCCTCTCCCAAGCCCTTAGTTTGGGGAGTTTGAGGAATATATTGTAGGTTAAAAATGGTGTAAGTACGGCTATCAAAACGATTATCAAGATTTCCCAGCGTGTCAGGGAGAAGTTCATCGTAACCGTGTTGTATGCAGCGAAAGAGTAATTCTTGATAACTTCCGCATATCCAAGGATGTTTTTCCAAAGGGTGTTAACATCGACGTTGCGTAAGTTGACTTTTCTCAGATCAGATAAACGCCCAAGAAATCCGATCCAGTCTATTTTAATGATGAGGATTATCTTAACCAAAAGAAACGCAAGAACTGAGATGATCGGGACAATGATGGATGAGAAAAGTGCCAAAGAAAGCCACTTCTCAAGTGGAATGTACATGTTGGCCCTTATTAAATCATTTCTCAGGGACTCGTATTTGTGTCTTTTCTTCGCATAGTATTTTCCAAAGAGCCTAAATGCTCTCTCCGATACCATTTTCCACCGTCCCATTCTCTACCATTTTCATAACCTTCTCAGGGTCCCTTGCATACTCAAAAACAATTTTTGCCATATCCTTGAATTTATCCATCTTATTTTTCTTCATCCACTCGAGTACTCTTATCCTTCTGTCGAACTCCTCTGATAGCTCAACCTCATTCATGTTCAGCCTGTCCATTATTTCAGTAAATACCTTTGATTCTCCGCTGAATTCAAATTTGTCTGGCCTCCAAGTGAAAAGTTCATTCGTCTTTAGAGATTCGGTCTCAAAGTCGACATCCAGCACTTCTGTAATACGTATGCATCTCCTCGCCCTCTCTAAACCTACTTTTACTGACCTCAAAATACATATGATGTCGATGTTATCCAGCAGCAGTAACGGCACTTCAATCGGTGGTTTCGTTAACCTCCTAACAACAGCATCAACCGAATCTGCATGGAGGGTTGAAAAAGTGACATGGCCAGTGGCCATAGCTTGGAAAAGTGTGTAGGCTTCTCTCCCCCTCACTTCACCCACTATAATGTACTCGGGCCTCTGTCTTAAAGCAGCTCTCAGCAACTCGTACATATCTATCTGCTTTCCACCCTCCTCGGTCTCCTTTGTCATAGCTGGAATCCAGTTTTCATGCAGTAAATTGATTTCTCTCGTATCCTCTATGCTAACAATCTTACTTTCAGGAGGGATGAACATCGCAACTGCGTTGAGTGTAGAAGTTTTCCCGGTTGCGGTTCCACCGGCAATTATTATGTTGTTTCCATTCTCCACAGCCATCCACATGTAAGCCATCATCTCAACTGAGAATGTTCCATAGTTTATCAGATCAATTGGAGAAAAGGGTATCGGCCTAAACCTTCGGATAGTTATCGTTGAGCCTTTGGATGTCACCTCACTCCCCAAGCTTAGCTGCAGTCTGTCACCGCTCGGGAGAGATGCGTCGAGAAGCGGTCTTGCTAAGGAGATGTGCTTGCCAGCCCTTTGTGCAAGTTTATATATCAAGGAATCAAGTTCTTCTTCATCGAATGAGACATTTGTAGGTATTGAACCGTATCTCCTGTGGTAAACGTATACCGGTATGTGAGGTCCATCAACCGAGATGTCCTCGATCATCGGGTCTTTTAAAAAAGCGTCGAGTTTATTATACCTGATAAAATCCCTATATACATAATAAAGTATCTTCTCCAGCTGGGACTCTTCCACCTCTATAGAGAAATCTCTCAAAATCTTGTGTATCTTCTCCTTCAGGAATCCCTCAGGATTTTCTACCTCTTCAATTCTAACATCTATTGTTTCATAAAGCCTCGTTTTCAGCTCTTTTAACAGTTCGCTCTCACCCTCTGTCAATATCGGCTCCAAAACTTCATACCTGGATGGTGAATCCAGAATCCTCACACGAACAAAAGGCTCTTCAATAGAATAGCTTTCGATCACGTTTGCTTCGATGGTTTCAATGGCTTCAATGGTTTCTAGGGTTTCTACGACTTCGTTCTCAGACAATTCTTCATCCTTTTTTTCAACTTTTTTTTCCTTCTTTTTTCCCCTCCTAAAGAGTCCAAACATCATTTTTCAGCCAACCAATACAATGTTAAAAACTTCAATTACCTAACTTACCCAACTTCTCAATTACCCATCTACTCAACTACTCAGCTAAAACCTCTTGTAGTTTCGCCATTAACTCTGACCTTGATATCGGGAAGGCAATAAATTGCTTTGCCCCGGCCTTTATCGCCTTTACCACAGTATCTATGTCTTTCTTTTCCGAGAGCATTACTATCTTTGCATCCGGATCTTGTTCAATTATCGTTTTTATCGCCTCTATTCCATCTATATCCTCAAGTTCCATACCGACCAACATCAGGTCTGGTTTAAATTCCAGATAGTACTTCAACGCAGCGTAACCTGACTTAACATACTTCAGCACTTCTACATTCTCCTCCTTCAGCAGCCTTCTCACCATGGCATACATAAACACGGAGTTTGTAGCTATGATCACCCTTATTTTTTCCATAGCAATCTATCATAATTGGTTATATTTATATTTAACTTATATACCCTATCACCTTGATCTCTGAATTCCACTCTTTGCATACAACACCCACATCGGAGAACCCCATGCAATCTCAGATCACAGAACTTCTGTAAGTGATACCTCTGGATAATCACCATTTGCTCTAATACTCATAGCCCTTATGTTCGTCCATGGATTTACTCCATAAATGCAGGGAACACCATATATGACCTTGGTTCTCAAGTAGACAGATGCTGCAGGTTCCATTTCTTTACATATATCCTTGCCTTCTCCTGAAAACCCGAATGTAAAGCAACTTTCACATACCTCGGAGAGAACCTTGTCGAACTTTCCTCTCTCGAAAATCTCTTCCAAATAGAATATAGCCACGGGTATGGAGTCCTTTGAATCGCCAACCTTTGTCTTGAGAGCATCTATGTCATTGACGAGAATTATATAGTCCGGATTTCTGACGAAGGGCATAGCCTCCTTTATGAAGTCAGGTTGTTTGTATTTCATAGAGATGAAAATTACCGGTCTGCCAGAGTTTGCAGAGTTTACTATCAAATTCTGCATCAGAATTTCAAACGGTAGATGATCCCCTTCAAACAGGTTAAAGCTCCCGTATCCTCCGATCAGCTCATCAAGTTGCTTTACTCCCGATGATATTCTGCTTCTCGATATGTCAGGGATTGGAGGCGGTGGAGATGGATTGACTATCCTTGGCTTTTTATAGGGGGAGAAGGCTCTGAAAATTCCATTCAAAAGCGTGAAAAGATATGTGGACTGAGATATCGGATATCCTCTAAGCTTCTGGATGTACATTTTTCTTATGCGTCTATTCTCAACATTTTCGTTTGTGGTGGAGATCACACCATCAACCAAATAGTCGAGGGGTTGCTGCTCGAGGTACTCAACAATGAAAATTATCTTTATATTCGTTCTTCTTGCAAAGTCACATATATTGTGTTCGAGCTTTTGTCTTTCCTTTGGATCATAAAAACCGGTATAGGATGCTACAGCATCCCAAGAATCGATAACAACGATCGGATTCGGTATATTCTCTGTTCTCATATACACAGCTTTTAAAAACTCAGGGACATCCGTATACTTGAGCGGTTTTATTCCTATCGTTTTCGCCGGTCTTTCTGAGAGAGTCGCATCCACTATATTCTCCGGAGACAACCCTTCCTGTATCCACGGTACGTGGTGGTATAGGGTATCGGGATCGACCCTTGTAGAGAGATAGATTCCACTCCCTCTCATTTTCGTCAGAAGTGTTAGGGCGAATGCCGTTTTTCCTGATCCAGGGGGTCCCTTTACGAGCAGGGTCTTTCCTTGGTCATCGCTGAAGAATCTGGTTATCTCCTCTGGAACGGATTCTTGTATCATAGTAACCATGAGGAGAATGTGAAATAAATAACTTTTCCTCATCACCATCATCAACACGTTATGCTCACCATAAGATTTATATACTATGAGGTTTCTAAATAATGCTACAAGGTGAGGTAAGGATGGAAGAGAGAAACAAGGTCGTGTTCGCTCAGGCACCCGTGCTCGAGTGGAAGCTTGAGGAACTCAAGCGGCTATCCGGAAAGAAGACGACCAAGGATGCACTGAATGAGGCCATTGACCACTACCTCACCTGTCCTTTCGTGGGGGTGAAAAAGAGGCTGGAGACAGAAGAACCGGAAAAACCACGAAAGGATGGATGGTGGTGGTATCCTGAAAAGTAAAAAAATTAAAAAGGGGGTGAAATATGAGGAAATGGAGAAAGGATGAGAAGGCTGTCAGTCCAGTGATTGCAACAATACTGATGGTTGCAATAACAATAGTGCTTGCAGCCGTGATTGCAAGTTTTGTCTATGGATACACCGGCTCGTTGGAGACGACAAAGGACGTTACCGCCACTGCAAGCTTTATTGCCAAGGGTGGAACCAAAACAATTATTGTGACCTATCATGGAGGACCTGATCAGGATGATGTATCTAGCCTAACAGTGTATGCCACTACCGCAGGTGGAACTGCAATCACTAGTGGTACATCACTTAGTACAACCGTTGGCAGTTCAGTAACATTAACAAGTAATGTAGCTAATAAAGGACAGAACCACGTCGTTGTTAAAGCGACATTCAATGATGGTACAGAACAGGTCATATTAGACACGTGGGTCTAAAAATCTTAGAGCTTAGAGGTGTGAGGTAAAAATTAATTTTATTTTTTATTTTAAATAAATACCCATGTAATGGGTGGACCTTTCTCCATAAAAAATCTGCTTCCAGTATTCCATGCAATATACCAGTGAACATTGTTCATCGCTGGAAGAATAAACCCTGCACAAGGTGCTTTTCCGTAAATGAATCCAATGTTGAAGATCCAGAAAAATGTTGAAAATAGGGAGAATCCAATTGCGTAGGCAAATATTCTTCTCGATTTTTCACTTTTACTTTTAATCATGTAAACAAACGAGGCAAGCAAAAATAAAATTGCAATCCAAGCTAAAATCTTGAACAACGCATACAGATTGTTAAAGTCTCTATGTCCAAAAACAATGAATCCGTAAATTATTGAGGGTGTGAGTAAAATTGAACAGCTTATAAACACTTCAAAAATTTCTTTTGTTTTTTCAAAGACCTCATATCTATTCAAAAACGAGATGGAGAAATATAGGAGCGGAACGTATATTGGAAGGAAGTATCTTGGATCCCACTGACCGATCCACAAAGCGGTGGGATCTGCTTGCTTAGAATATATTATGAGGTGGGAGATCAGATATGTAACAAACAGAAAATTGAGGTAATTTTCTCTTTTAATGATCTTTGAGAGGTTCTTGTACTTTACAAACATGATAAACCTGTAAATCATGAATGCTGAAAATATTAAAATGGGTGTGGCCTCGAAGATAGTCATCAGTGTGCCATTGTCGTTATGAACAAAAAGTGCAACGAAATTCTTTGGAATTGTCAGCCATGATCCAACCTGGTGTTTGAAAACATCAAAAATTTTGGTTGAGCTTTTTGCAATTAAAACAGTCTTTTCCTGAATTTGATGTGCAACTGGAGCAGATTCGTTAACCTTTCCAACCACAATCACATCCTCAGAAGCTACCATCGGTGGAAAGAAGATATTCTCAAACAGCAAATAGTTATTGACGAAATAGGGCGTTAGAGATATAACAATAACAACAGAAATTTTTATTAAATTCAGTATTTGAGCCTGAATACTTTTATTTCTACTGACATATAGGATTTCTGTAAGAATCAGAGAGATAAAAAGTGGTATCGATGCCTCAGGTCTCACCCAAAGTGCCAAACCAAACATCGAAAAAGCGAGATACTTCCTCTTCTGGTCTGAATTCGCAACATAACCCGTAACATAGCTGTAAAAGAGATATATACCTAAAATTAAAAATAAGAGTGAGAGAGTATGATCCTTACCCGTTAATGCCCAGATCGAAAATGGTGTGCCAAACAAGCATACAACTGCCGCGAAAATTCCAATTTTTTCATCATAAATTTGCCTGAAGAGTTTGTAAACAACAGCTATGATGATCGAATTGGCTGTGATATTTAAGAGATTAATTGAGAGTATCTCACCCCAGCGAGCGAAATCTAACGGTTTGAAATGGTAAATGTTTATTAAAAAGAAAATGAGAATTGGAGTTACCAGCAAAAACCTTTCTTTTTTACTTCTGAAGCTCCGATGTATCAAGAAGATGAGCAATACAAACCATAAAACGTTCAAGAGAAGTCTTACATTGACAAGGTGATCTATCGCAGACAATACAAAATAAATCGGCAGGGCAAAGAATGGTAGTGCATGAGTGTATGCACCCACAGGTTTCCCATTTATTGTGCGTATCCCATGATCCCCACCATATTTGATTACGTCAACTGTTAAAGAGCCATTTTTTAGGTTCACAAGCTGATTTGCCGATATCCATTCATCGTTTAAAAGCAATCCAACCTGACAGAAAGTTAAGAGGAGTGAGAATGCTAAAAGAAAAAATACCAAGGATTTGTCCTTAGTCTCCTTAGTCTCCTTGGTCAACACCAGTTTTATGTGTCTAATCCACGATCCAGCATACATTTTAATCATTTTTACTCTTAAATTTTTATCTAAGTTCACAATTTTTGTGATTTTGCTTTTATATAAGTTTTTCTGAAAATATTCCAGATTTGCGTATTTAGTAGCTAATTTAGGACTCCAGGAAATTGTAGAATGTCTTACCAAGTTTTGTCATTTGGGCATTTGTCTTCTAATCGAATTTTCATAGCAATACCTAACGATCCAAACAAATAAAGATTCAAAACAAATCTAATCAGTATCATTTAGTTTAATTTTTGAACCATATTAGAAACCCATCTTAGCTGGCAAGATCTGGCAAGATCAATAAAAAAGTATGTTAAGATGTGCTCCTTAAGCCTTGGCTTTGAGTCTATTGGCAAAAAATTTAAAATTTCTAAGATTAATAAGACCAACCTTTCATGATTGCCTTTCAAGATTTTAGCATTTTAGCCCATCTCTGGGATTAATCATCTCTAAAGATTAACCTCTCTTCCTCTTAAGTGCAATGGCTGCCAATATTGCAATCACTACTACTGCAACTAGCACGAAGATTGCTCCTGGGAATGGCCATAGTACTGGGGCTGGAGTGGGTGTTAGAGTTGGAGTTGGTGTAGGACTCACAGTCGGTGTTGGGGTTGGTGTAACAGCTGGTGGTATCGGAGTAGGTGTTAAGGTAGGTGTAGGTGTAACTGTTGGAGGTTGCTTTACTTTCACTCCAATCGCAAACAAACTGAAGTTATATGTGTGTGCTTTGTAGTAGGCAAAGTTGGAATCGCTCTCTAAATACTGTGTCTCAAGCTCCTCCCATACCTTTGATTCGTTGTTCCATCTAAACATCGATATATCGCCGAAACTATATCCTCTACTTTCGATCCAATTTTTCTCCACCCTGAACTTGATATAAGCTTCCTGCGGATAGACTTTCTCTCTCGTTCCAAATTTAACTATAACAATTTCGTTGAGCTGATAGAGATCGACTGGGGGTGTTAGAACGCCCTCCGGTAGTTTTATGGCTTTCGAGAATCTCACATCTGCATAGACACTCTCGCTGAATTTTAAGCTGAATGATACCAGGTTTGTTAGTCTCGTGTAGTTTACCGGGATGGAAAGATCATACCACTCTGGCTTTGGCAGATATTTTGAGATTGCAAAGGCATAATAAAATGGAGCCGTGAAAAGAGGCGGTCCACCTCCTCCACCACCAACAGGTATAGGAGTGAGTGTTGGAGTTGGTGTTGGAGTTGGTGTGGGAGCGGGAACAGAGACGCCCACGAAAGTGCTCAATCTATTTGTTATGATATAGAGATACCACAAACCTAGCTCTGCGTCGTATTTTCTACCATTCTCGTTGACGTGCGCTGGCGCGTAGGTTGTTGTTTGAGGTTCCCAGATTTTAGTTGTCTCATTAAATCGGGATATGTAGTCTGTGTCGTTCCCCTCAACACCTTGTGGATAGTAAACCCTTATCTCCACCCATGTTATGTTCTCAGGAGATATATCTGTACTTACATAAATGTAATCGCTGATAGGTGTACCTTCCCAGCCTGAAATTGCTGTAAACGCTACACCATCCGGATTTAACCCCGTTTTTGCCACATTTATCGTTCCAGATTGCTTTGCAGTTATGTTGATGTATGAATTCACTTTTGTAACATTGCTCTTTCCGGTTTCTACCGGTACATTCGGAACCACCTGAACATCTGAAACTTTTGCCTTCACCAGATCTTTTACAAGTATGGGCTCGTAAACCTCTTTGAACTCAATACCCTCTATTATCACCTTCCCCTCTGTTATCTTCGGTAACCCAGTTTCTGGATCTTCTAATACTTTTGCATTTTCAATAACAACATTCTCAAGAGTGATGTTACCTATAATAACGGAGTTTTTGGCTACCACATTAACAACCGTTGCATCCTCTATAGTACTTCCCGTCACGTTTGATGTACCCATAACTTTTGCCTTACCTTTTACAACGGAATTCACTACAACAGCATTGTCTTTAATCTGAGCGTAGTCCTTAACAACGGAATCCACAACCATTGCATTATTTGCAACCAATGCATTATCAGTTACATTTGCTGTTCCTCCCACTATCGCATTGTCCATCACGACCGCATTACCAGTGACTACAGCATTATCTTTAACCGTGGCATTTCCTGAGACGGTTGCATTACCCAGAACGGTTGCGTTACCTAGTATTTTGGCCGAAATTTTGATTACCTTTGATGTTGAATCTTTACCTCCAAGGTTATCTGTAACAATCAATATAACGGTGTAATTGCCTGGAGAAGAGTAAATATGGGTTGGATTCTGTAAGTTAGAGGTTGTACCATCACCAAATCTCCATTCCCACGCTACAATCGATCCATCCGAGTCAGGATCATAACTTTGGTCTGTAAAGGTTACGGTATCGCCAACTTTTGGAGATGATGGAGAGTAAGTAAAGTCGGCGATGGGAGGAGTATTATTGAGTGGAGAAAGATTGAGTTGCGTATATTTGCCTGATTCGAAAACGTGACTTCCAGCCCATGATCCATTAACATAAAATTGAACTACATCTCCACTTACACCCCCATCCTTTTGTGCAGTATCAGGATCGTCGGAGGGTACAAAGAAGAGAGGAGTGTGACCGTACATTCCGTTTACAGTTGTTGTGGTTGCATAAACGACTCCACCTATTTTTGCTGTCACCACTGTGCCATCAGGAGCGGGAGTTTCACCTATGGTTACACTTCCAAAGAACTGATGAGGAGGTTGAGGAACCGCTAAGGCTACCTGAATCAGTAGAATAAGGAGCCCAACAACTATTGATGCCCTGATTTCTTGCCTCATTTTTACACCTTTTCTAAAAATAAAATAAAAGTAAATCTATGGGGTTATGGTGTTATCTCTCCACTCTCCTTAACGTAGAGCCAGTAACCATTTCCAGGTTTCATGTAATCGTCTGGTTTCAATCTCTCGAAAACACCCTCTGCAACTTTGTTGTGTCTAAAGTCAACATAGTTGTTATAGCCTATCAGTGAAGTCCATGTTCTCTGCGGATATGTTAGGCCTGAGAGGTACTCCTTCACTGTCATATTGACTTCGGAATGGAATCCTATGAGGTTCCACCCCTTGTATACGGAGTATGTTGGTGGTAGTTGACCTGGTTTCAAGTATACACCCGTGTACTTCAGCTTAATCGGTACTGCAACAGGTGGAATCGGTGCACCCGGTATTTGTACGGTTTCATAGGCTGATGAGTTCATAAGTACCCAGTATCCTTTACCCGTCTCAAGCTTTGTAAGGTTGAATGGTACTCCTGATGACTGCGGATGATATACAGACCAGTTTCCATGTCCCGCATTGTAGTACCATATCGCATCAATTCCACTAACACCCTGGGTTAAGGCATCCGCGCTTTCATTGTCTGGTATGAGTGGTAATGATATCAGGTTCCATCCAGGCATTAAGTTGATTGTGAACGCAGAGAGGGTGGAGGTTATGTAAACATTTACACTCGTTATATTTCTATTTCCAGCTTTATCAATCGCGGTTATGTTGAATGTGTAATTACCAGTTACAATTGGTACATCTGTCGGTATCGTAATTGGTGTAAAGTGAGTGGCATTTCCAATCTCCCATATGAGCTTGTAGAACACCTCTGTCTCATTCATTCGTATCATCATTGGCCCTGCCTCTTCAGGTCCACTTGGTGTTATTAAGTACACTCCCTCCAAGCCTACTCCACTATCATTGGCTATAACCCTTATTACTGCTTCATCTCCCGGTCTTGCGGAGACTACTCCAGTCGGATACACTACTGGTAGAACTTGTATGGTTGGCGGAGTTGTATCAAGTGTAACGTTCATTTGGGTGGAGTTGCTGTTACCAGCTTTGTCATAGGCTCTTATCTCAAGCAGATTTGTCCCTTCCTGTATCGTCTTCAATGTGTAATAGTCACCACTTTCTGTCTTCTTCTGTATTAACTTGGATGTACCACCTGCAACCGTTAGGTAGACCTCAGCCTTCTCAAGACCAGCATCCATAACGTACCATGAAACGTTCAGGACGCTTTGGTTGGTGTATGGAGGTACACCGATAAAGCCTATTTCCGGTGGAGTTGTATCGAGAGTGACATTTACACTTGCGTAAGCTGGCGGTGAATAGGCATTCTGAGCTTTAAGGGTAATCTTGTTGAGTCCTTCAGCAAGCTCAACCGTTGTATTGAATACCCCATTCACGACTGGAATTGGCTGTTCAATCTGGCCAGCACCCACAATTTTAATATCATCAATGAACCAACCCTGGAAGTCATTACCCCATTCGTCCTTTGTGTTGAATAGGAAGCCGAGTTTAACCGACTCACCCTCATAGGCACTCAGATCTACCTCAACCTTCTGCCACATAAATTGTGGTACGAATATTGCTTGTAGGTCATCACGTACAACGTAATTCGAGCCCGGATATTCGTATGTTGACTTAAGCACGTTCTTGAAGTACTCAACATCCGCACCTGGTCCAGGCCCAGATGGTGGTGGATCTAAGATTATTGCCACAATCTCTATCTTGTTATTCGTAAACACCACAACTAGCTTGTGGTCATAGTCTGGTCCCATCTCGGTGTCCCACCATGTCCAGAAGGTGAGCTTGGTCCCAGCTCCAATGGTAACGTTGTTCTTAGTTTTCAAAATACCAGCATTAGGCTGACCTGGCGTGTTGTAGTTCTTCATACCACCATCTTTCTTACCATACCACCATGCATGGCTGGCACTGTTATAATCTTCTGTTGTAATATGCCATAATGATGGGCCCGCATAGAAGGGTGCTGGCATTGGTTCAAATGGATTGGTCATATCTTCAGTCGTATTTTTCCATGTATCCAGGCTTTTAGTTATGTTTTCGACATCATCACTTAGCAATGTAGTTTCAGTTGTTTGCAAGAATCGAGATATCTGAGTTAGGCTTGGGTCACTAACGGTACCGTTAACCCAGATTGTGCTCTTGTTTGTATAGGTATCTGGTGCCGGCGTATCAATTGTGATGTTTATCTGGCTCAGTGCCCCAATGCTGAAATCCTTTTGTGGTGAAGCCAGCTTATCTGGATTATATGGGTCTCCAGCCAATAGAATAAACCTAACTGAGTAATTTCCGGTATACTTTAAATCGGCAGGTATTTTCCATTTAACTGTATAGTTGACATAAGCTGACCCGCCACCATTTGAATACCCATATCCATATCCGTATCCCCAGTTATAGTAACCGTAACCACCTGGAGGGGGATACACTGCTTGTAAGGCGCCATTTTTATAGACAACATTTTTGTGTGTGACAGTTACGTTAAGTTGTTGCAGATAGTTGTTTTCGCCATTTTTAACATACATGCCCTGCTGCACTGGCAGATTCACAATCTCTATCGGATAAGGATTTCCATCTTTAAATACTTCTAATCTTACGCCAACAATCGGAACCAATTCATTTGATTCGATCTTTATCGTGTTCGTGAACGTTACGGTTTCTCCTAGCAAATACTGTGTTTTATCTGTTTGCACGGATAAAAGAAGACTTATTGCTGGCTGGCTCAATAGCAACATTCCTATAATCACTATTGTTATAGCTATGCTTGTAATACTTTTTCTCATAATCACACCTCACACTCTGAAGTTAGCTTCTTCTAGCTGTTTTAGTTAACCAACTTTTGTATTTATTGTATATATAACATTTTTGGTATTTATTAGAAGCTGCATTATTACTGTATTACTGTAAATTATTGGTAGAGACTGTAGTAGAGAAATCCAGAAAGATCGTAGTCTCTTAAATGGTCTTTTAAATTGTCTTTTAAACCACTTTAAACCACCTCTCTTCATCGAACTATCTCCATCATAACTAACTATTAGCAAAAGCTCCCTCATATAATATAGACAGGTGGGCTCTAATTTGCTCAATCTGACTCCATATGGAGTCTTTTTATTGCATATCTCTTATATACCTCCTATATATCTATATTTCATAATTTCACAATATTCATTCTAACAAACCGTCAATTGAGACGAAATTAAGACAAAATACTTATCTTAACCCTGAACATCCTGCAGACACCTACTATCTCTCCCACAGAAACTGCTAACTTTTGCTGATATCGCTTAATCCACAATCTTCCATTAATTCTACCATAAGGGATCTCTTCAAACTTAGAGATCTTAGTTGCCACGCACCACACACCAAAAGACACACACCAAAAGATTTTAAAAGTCCTGAATAAACTGGCATCTCATGTCATGCGTGCATAAGGCAAATAATAAAGATCAGATTGAAATGCAAACTCAAATCGTCAAGTTTCACCCTTACTACAATAGATGTGAGACGGTAAAGAATGAGACAGTAAGGAATATATTCTCTAATAAGTGGAAGAGAGCCAGAGCCAGTTATTTTGTAGCTTCTTTATCAAAACCAAGAAGTCTTGAAAAGAGAAGACATAAGGTGTTTGAAGTTCAGATAAGGTTGATTGCAAAAGGGTTAAGTGGAATAGATTGTTCTGAAAATACATTGTGGATAACTTTATCAAAGCAAAAGGAAATTTTATTTTCAATCGTGCAGAGATATATTAGGGTTCCGAGAGATGCGATAGAACATATTTGTTAATCTGGCCAGCAGAGACTGAGCTCTTGCAATGAGGGGGGTTGGCCAGAGTCAGCTAACGCTATCTTTGACTAAAAACTCTACTAAAAAACCAATGATGATACTTTTGCCAAATTGCTTGATTGAGAAGACACCAATAAGGTAGGATTAGCTAATTTTAGCTAATTCCTTGAGATTGTCAATGTGATAAAGATACAGATAATAGATAAACAGTTTTAAATTTTAAAGTAAATGGATTATAAGTATCAATAAAAATAAAAATATCCAACGCATAACCCAATAGACCATTTCGTTCAGTACAGTCATGAGCTGTAGAGTTATATAACTCGCAGATGACTTCCAACATTGTTAAGCCACACTACAATCTTCCTTATAATCTCAACGAATCGAGGTGGGAGGGGCAGGAAGATTATATCCACATCTCCATCATCAAAGAGGCGTAAGATGGATAGAAGTAAGAAATAGATTACAAACGAAGTGGTTATCTCAATAAAAGATAGTAACCTGCCATCGACATGAATAAGGAGAAATACTACTGAGAAAATTGAATAAGCAAGGCAAAGTTTTAGAATGTGCTCTATTGACCCTTTAAAATAGAATTTTCTTACATAATATACGCTAAGCGTAATGGTTGCAATGGCAGATGAAATCGCCACCGATAAAGCAGAAATGAACATTGGATTTTCATTAAAGAAGTAGACGACAACAACAAGCGAAATAGAAGAGATAAATAAGCTGATGGCAGGAATTTTTAACTTTTCAAATGCTACCAAATTTGAAGAAATTATAAATGTTAGGCAAATAAAAGCCATACCAATAGAAAGTAATCTCAAAACTTCAGCTCCACCCATATATTTTTTGCTGAAGAATAAGTTGAGCCACGTTTCTGGGTCTACTGCCATAGACACACAGATCGGAAATATAAAGAGTATAATGTATTTTACCGATTGGAATGCGTATTCATCTCTCCTACTATTTGAGTGTGAAGAAACATATGGGAAAAGTACTGATACGAGAGCTATCGTAATCCAAAATGGTCCTCTTGCAATCGTAAGTGCGGCATTGTAATCTCCTGCTAGGATATCGCTACCACTAAACCACCTCATAAAAACTATACTGGAATTTATTATGAATGCTATTCCAAGAAACACTATAGAAACAAAGAATGTTTCGGGAACCATATCTTTAACAAAACCCTTTGACGGTGGCAGTTTTATCTTGTTTGTACAATAAACTAAATATCCAAAGACAACAACGAAAGAAACTAGTAAACCCGCAATTCCTCCAATAGCCCCTAAGCCGAGCATAACCAAAACAACAGCGGAGGATAGCCTTAGAAGAGATAATAGAATGATTGCACCAGCAACTTGGTTAAACTTTTTCATAGCTCTAAGAAGGGAGCTATACGAATTCACAAATGCTGAAAGGAGCAATGCCGTTAATACGAGCATGTTTGGTACAAAGTATGTTTTGGATTTATAGGAATAGTATAATATTATCAAAGAAGCAATAAAGGCGAGAGTGAAATTCCCTGCAATTGTAGTTCTAAGGATTTTTGACATCTCCTTTGGTGGTGATGATACCATTCTCCTCGTTCCACTCCAAGAGAACGTATTCTGGGTCAGAACTAAGGCTATGAAAAATATCGAGAGGGCAACACCAAGTATACCGAATTCGTGCTTTGGCAGTAGAATCCCCATCACGACTTGGTAGAGATAGTTAAAAAGGCTTGATACTATAAACGCAACAATCATAATATAACTGTACTTTGCTATTTCCCCCTCCACGGTGATGTAAAAGTAGTGATGTATATAACTGTTTTTAGAAATAACAGGTGGTGATTTGATTTAAAGCAGAGTCGATTCAAATCGTCTTAAAAGGATAGTTGCTTTTCCATCGATATAATGATCAAATGTCATAAAATTATTAAAAAATGTTTTCTATATGGTTGTTGACCGTGTGTAGACCATTCTTAACAACCTCATGGAAAAGTTAAAGCTTATTTTTGTTTTAAGATTGAAAAATGGTAATGGGATAAAGTATTTGGAGATGATGGGTTAAAACTTTAAATGAAATTTATATAACTGAGGAGTAGATTTCTTGTAAAACTTTGTTGACTAATATAATATTAGGGTCAAGAAAAAAGTTTAGAAGTTGATAAAAATTTAAAAAATGTTGTCGTATATAGTAGAGCTAATAAATAAAAAAGGAGGCTAAAATGAAGTTCAAGAAAGTAAGTATAATAATCCCGACATATAATGAATCTGAAAACATAAAAAGGCTTATACCTTTACTAGATTCTATTTTGAAAGGTTATGATTATGAGATAGTGGTGGTGGATGACAGTAGTCCAGATGGTACTGCTAAAGTTGCCGAAAAGCTGGCTGAGGAGTATCCGGTTAGGGTTCTTGTGAGGGATGGGAAACTGGGACTGGCTTCAGCGATACTCTACGGGTTTAAGAATGCGAATGGAGATGTTTTAGGGGTTATAGATGCGGATTTGCAGCATCCCCCCCAGCTAATAAGAACTCTCGTCGATAAAATTATGGATGGTTATGACATTGCTATTGCCAGCAGATACGTTGAAGGTGGTGGTGTGGAAGACTGGAGTTTTTACAGGAGACTGGTTTCCAAAGGAGCAATAATGCTGGCAAAACCGCTCACAAGAGTGAAAGATCCGATGAGTGGATATTTCTTTTTAAGGAGGAGTGTGATAGACGGGGCTCATTTAAATCCGAAAGGGTATAAATTGTTGCTTGAGATACTCGTCAAAGGCAAATATGAAAAAGTTGCAGAAGTTCCGTATGTTTTTACCAAACGCATGGCGGGAGAAAGTAAGCTAAACGCTTCAGAATACTGGGAGTACATGAGATTACTGGTTCACCTTTATAAAGCCAAGTTTTTGCGGGTGTAGGATGAGATGAGGATTTCTGTTTCCATAGGAATATGTGCATACAATGAAGAAAAAAATATTGGAAAGCTTTTAGAAGCCTTAATAAACCAAAGAACAGAGAAAATAAAGATTAAGGAAATGATAGTAGTTTCGTCTGGGTCAACCGACAAAACAAATGAAATTGTAAAAGAATTTTCAGAGAAAGATCAGAGAATACAGCTTATAGCTCAGCCAAAACGAGAAGGGAAAGCTTCAGCTGTGAACGAGTTTATAAAAAACACCAGTAACGAGATTTGCGTTTTAGAGAGTGCAGACACTATCCCGCTTAAAGATACGATTGAAAAATTATGCTTACCTTTTTACGATGAAAGTGTTGGAATGACTGGAGGACGTCCAATTCCTGTGAATGATAAATCAACTTTCATAGGATTCGTTGGTCATTTATTATGGGATTTACACCATAAAATTTCCTTGGAGAACCCAAAACTCGGAGAACTTGTAGCTTTTAGAAATATAATTAATGGAATACCTAAAAATACAGCAGTTGATGAGGCTTGGATAGAAGCGATGATAAGAAAAGAGGGATACAAGATACTGTATGTGCCAAAAGCCATATGTTATAATAAAGCACCTGAAAGTGTCTCCGACTTCCTAAAACAGAGAAGGCGAATATATGCTGGACACTTACATTTAAAAAGAAGTTTAGGTTATGGTGTATCCACCATGGATGCCTTTAAAATTTTTAATTTAATATTAAAAAACTTAAATTCAAATTATAGGGAAATTTTGTTTACTTGTGGTGCTGTAGCCTTGGAACTAGTTGGTAGAACTCTTGGATGGTATGATTATTACATTAAGAAAAAAAACTATGTTATTTGGGAAATGGCAAGGACAACTAAGGAGCTAAGGTGATTATATGAAAGTTTCTATAATTGTATTAGGCTATAATGGAGAAAAATATCTCGGAGACACCTTTGATTCCTTGATTAGCCAAAAGTTCCCAAAAGATGATTATGAAATAATCTATGTTGATAATAACTCATCCGATAATAGTTATTTTATTGCTAAGGAATACGAAAAGAAATTTCGTAATTTTAGAGTCATCAGGAATAAAGCGAACTTAGGCTTTGCTGGCGGGAATAACGTTGGTATAAGAGCTGCAAAAGGAGAATATATCGCTCTATTTAACCAAGATGCCATTGCTGATACGGACTGGCTCAAAGAGCTAATTAGCGTGATGGATAAGAATGAAAATATCGGTGCTGCTGGCGGGAAGATCTATTATTACAACTCTAATGATTTATATTTTGGAGGAGGTAAAGTATTATACGGGGGTTTCTGCTGGAACTGGAGCTTAAACAATAAGGAGGGAGAATGTGATTATGTTTCAGGCTGTGCAATGCTTATAAGAAAAGAAGTTTTGGAGAAGGTTGGTTTGCTGGATGAGGATTATTTTATGTACTACGAGGAAACAGATCTATGTGCAAGGATTAGAAGAGCTGGATATAAAATATGGTATACCCCAAAAGCCATTGTCTGGCACAATATTCCAAAAAAATCAAAAAGACCATCAAGACATATAACTTATTACATTCACAGAAATAGAGTGATGTATTGCTATAAAAATTATAGACATAATAAATTATTTCTTTTTTTAGATGTTTTATTGTTATTCAATATAAATGCAATTTATGAGTTGTTTAGAGTTCCTAGATCCATAAGATTCATGAGAGAGGTACTAAAAGCAAGAATGGACTCAATAAAATACTGTCTGGGTGGTGAATATTATTGAAAAAGGGATTCCTACAGGGCTTTCAGTAGAAGATTATGGAGTAAGAAAAAGAGTTGAAAAAATAAAACAAGTATAGAAAAATAACCAGGTTATATTCTAGATTCAGGGTGTGGTTATGGTGCCTATACAAGCCTTTTATCAAAGGGGGCAACCTTTGCTTTGGGTTTGGATATTGAACATGACTTTATTAAAGAGGCTAAAGAGAGTACCGAACAAGTATTTTCCTTTTGAAACGCATAGCATAAAGATTGGAAACAAAATCATAGAACCTCCGATACCGTTTTTTGTGGCTCCCCCATAAAGTTAGAAAAAAATATGAACGGGCCAGGATTTACACCACAAAAGGTTTAATTAAACTCTTAGAGGAGATCGGTTTTTGCATTGATTCTTGCACTTATATCCCCCCTTTACTTGAAGCAGACCTTTTCTTAAGCCCAATGAGGGAAACCGGGTGAATGCAATTCGAAACTTCATTGAATGGATATTTTCAAAGACCCCCCTAAAATATATTTCTATGTCGATACTAATAAGTGCCCAGAAAGGGTGAGTTTATGAGATTAGAATCGATAATTATTACTAAATCTAAACTCAAAAGTATCAGTCAGCATTCCTTATTTTACTGGGCAGTTTTAGGAATACTTTTGAGATACGCTATTGGGCTGTATACTTCTTGGTCTCCCGATGTTGAAATATGGTATAGAACAGGGATGTCTATACTTCACGGTGCTGGTGTTTATGATTTTATGTACTTTGCGTATCCACCAGTCTGGGGATATATTTTAGGATTCTTTGTTAAAATTGGAGGGTTGGTTTTTGATCCAAGAAATTTTGCCGTAGAAGTTCCTGAGCTGCATCCTCTGTCTCTAATGACGGGCATGATAAGCACGACAATAACATCTCCTACATTTAATTTTATTTTTAAAACTCCTTTGTTTATATTTGATTTTTTAGTGGGGTATATTCTTTACAGATTTGTTTACGAAATAACAAATAGTATAACAAAAGCAAAATCGGCTTTTATCATGTGGTTTTTCAACCCTCTGGTTATCGTTGTTAGTGCAGTTCACGGGACTTTTGACACTATAGCCACATCGTTCATTTTGTTAGCAGTAATTCTTATTTATAAGAAGAATTATTTTTGGGGAGGGGCTATGTGGATGCTTGGTGTTCTTACAAAAATATTTCCTTTATATTTTATATTCATATTTATTGGATTTGTATTCTTAACAATCCACAATACAGAAAATATTATATTTAAATTAAAGAAAATTATCAAAAATTTCTCTTTATTTTCTTTGGGCGCAATTTTATCATTTTGTATCATTATACTTCCTCTTGTCACATCAGGTACATTTAATAATTTTATACGAGCCACATTTTTAGGTAGACAAACTACAGGAATAATAGTTGGAGGATTTTCACCATGGTTCATAAGATGGATACCGGAGTATAGCTGGGTCACTAAATGGGCATACAATAATAGCTCGATGATATTGAAATACTCAACCATAACTTCATTTTTTTTATTGAGTATTTTAGGGATTTTTATGACATTTTTAATGAATAAACAACCATTACGATCTTTAGTTTATGGATCAATACTAACTTTGATAATTGTATACCTAACAAGCCCGCTTGTCGGGCCAAGGTATTTGATATGGATCATGCCATTCATGATACTTTATGCAATGATATACAATCAGCAATTTAAGCACATTCCGACCATAATTTCTTTTTCAGGAATTATTTATTATTTCTCACTGCAAAGCCACTGGGTATTCTTCTTACCCCTTGTAGTGTACACAAACTTAATTGATGCGCAAACCATCTACAATGTAGTAGAGAGTTTTTGGTATACTCATGGATTTCTGAATAAATTTTTAAGAGACGATCTCAAACTTATCTCCTCATTTATGGGAATAACTGCTATGATTTTATGTCTCCATTTAGGAAACATAATGAAACTAAAGATGCTTATAGCTAAGAGATGGGGGAAGATGTAGATGAATGAGGAATCAATTTTAAGGATTTCGATGGGTTTAGTTCTCTTGGTCATAATTTCAGAAATTGTTATTTATCAACCATATTTTGAACCTTCTCCTAAATTTAAAATTGAAGATTATAAAATTAACTCTTCAAGGTTAACAATAAATTATAAAATTTCTGGAGGAACCTATCCAACAAGCATATCCGTAATTTTCTTAACCTCACAAGAAAAACCAGACGATGGCAGAATCGTTTATATTTATTATGACTCCGAATATCAAATGGCTATTGTAGACAAAAAAGCAGTAAATGGTATTATAAACCATTTAGTTACTGAGCTAATAGTAAGAAACCATCCATCTAATAAGATAAAAGTAGTTAATGCTACTGAACTTCAACATATTGTGTTAGATGTCAAATCTGCTAACAAGTCAATAATTGTAATTCCAACTGGTGCCTTTCCAGACACAGTATATACAAGAGAGAAAAATCTTATTAAACATTGGATTGAACGTGGAGGGATACTGATATGGATGACAAGTCAATTCGGCTACTATTCTGCTAGAAATATTTCTGAACCATTAGACTTTAGAGATCCATGGCACCCAGGACAAGAAGGGCAAAAATATTTCTTTAATGATAATGTTATAGTACTAAACAAAAGATTTAAAGAGGCTACAATTCCAACACAATATGCTAAAATCTTAAAACTTTCTTATAATTATGTATATAGAGGCGTATCCATATCTGCTATACAAACTCTCAATGGTGTTCCTGTAGGATATGTAGATAACGATAGTGGCGCTGTAAGCATCGCCATTATCCCCTATAGTCATGGAAAAATTATTATTTTTGGGGGGGATATTGTAGGTGGTCCGCAATCGCTTAAGTTTGTTAGAATATTAACCTATGACATCGCTCAGATACTTGTATCAGGAATTTTGGATGGTGATATCATAACACACAAGGAATATCATCTAAAAAGTAGAGATACCATAAGAGATGATGTTACAATACTAAAAAACATGACAAAACTAAGCAATGGGACACTAATAATATATGCCTTTGAATCAGAAAGTGAGGGTACATATTTTGAGAAAATAGCGCTTCCCTTCAACTTCAAAGATTGGAGGTGAAAAATTGAAAAATCTTATTTTAATAACAATTGATTCGCTAAGACCAGATCATTTAAGTTTCTCTGGATATAGAAAGCATACCTCTCCAAATATTGATAAGCTCTGTAAAAAAAGTATTGTTTTCACTAATGCGATATCTACGGCACCATATACTAAAGCATCGTTTAAATCTATCTTTACTGGGCTTTACCCTTTTTCCTTTGGGGGGTATAACTCAATAAAGGGGTTAGAAAGTCTACCTATAATATTTAATGAAAATGGTTTCAAAACGGCTGGGTATCCTAACATACCCATCTTATCTGCTAAGTACGGATATCGTGAAGGATTTGATTTCTTTCTTGATCCTATACTTAAAGAAAATATTATAAAGCATTTTCTTAAAAAAATGCGTATCTTTTCTATATTTGTAGAGTTATTTAAACATCTACCACCTATCAGATTACCACTAATAAAGATTAAAGATTTTCCTTACTTAAAGGCAGAGGATGTTAATAAGCACGTATTTAGGTGGTTAAATAATCATTATAATGAACCTTTTTTCCTTTGGATACATTATATGGACATACATTATCCATACAATCCCCCTAAAGAGCTCTATTATATTTTAAACAATGATAAGATATCCTCTACAGAACTAGAACGTATTAACCAGTTATTACTTAAGAGAATTTTTTATAATAATATAAATATTAATAAATATGATTTAGAAAAATTAGTAGCGTTATATGATACAGAAATTAGATATTTAGATGATAAAATAGGAGATTTAATAAACTTTTTGGAGGGTAAAAACATTTTTGATGAAACGGCAATAATAATTACTTCAGACCATGGTGAAGAATTTTTAGAACATGGGGCCATCGGACATACTGGCAATAATTTTATTACACATATGTATGATGAATTACTAAAAGTCCCTTTGATACTATTCATACCAGGATATAAATCAAAAATAATTAACTCTCCAGTTTCTATGATTGATCTGGTACCCACAATCCTAGACTTGTTTAATTTTGAAAAGCCTAAAATACTGGAAGGAAATCCCTTACAAGCTATCATCGATTCTCGTAATAATTCCATAGTGACGGAATTTATAATTAGTGAAGCTTCATTGTATAATAAGGAGAGAGGTACAATCCAAATAAAACCTGACGAAAAAAGAGTAGTTTCTTTGAGAATTGGAAAATGGAAATATACCTATTATGAATCATCGCAAATTAATGACGAACTATATGATACAAAAAAGGACCCCTATGAACAACAAAACGTGATAGACGAAAATTTGGACGTTGCAAAAATTCTTAGAGAATATATAGTAAAACGTATATCCAAAACGAGACAAATACACATAAAGGAAAAAATAAGACAGAGCATAAAAGATCTGAAATTAAATTAAAAGGCAAATTATAAGGTAATATCATGAAAGCCCTCATCCTGTCTGGTGGTCACGGTACAAGATTGCGCCCATTAACTTACTCTCAACAGAAGCAGCTTATACCTGTAGCAAACAAGCCCGTGCTGTTCTACGCAATCGAGGACGTAATAGAGGTGGGAGTTGAAGAAATAGGAATAATAGTGGGCCCGAACAAGGAACAGGTTATGGAAACGGTTAATTCAGTTGATTGGGATGCTAAAATAGAATTCATATATCAGGGAGATCCCAAGGGTCTGGCACATGCGATTCTTGTCGCTGAAGATTTCTTAGACGAGGAATTCGTCATGTATCTTGGGGATAATATACTTAAAGATGGAATTGTCGAACATGCAGAAAAATTCAGAAATCTCAAATCTGATTCTCTCATCCTGTTAACAGAGGTCGAGAATCCCCAGCAGTTCGGGGTTGCTGAGCTTGATGAGAGCGGTAGGGTAAAAAGGCTGATCGAGAAGCCAAAAGTTCCGCCATCAAATTACGCTTTAGTTGGTATATACTTCTTCAAGCCCATAATCATGGAAGCATGCAAGAGTATTAAACCATCGTGGAGAGATGAGCTTGAAATAACGGATGCAATTCAATGGTTGATCGAGAATGGTTATAGCGTTGAGGCCTCCATAGTAAAGGGGTGGTGGAANGATACTGGCAAGCCAGAGGATATATTCGAAGCAAACAGACTGGTTTTGGATGATATCCAACCAAAGAACGAAGGAATCGTAGAGAATTCGAAGATTATTGGTAGAGTTGTTATTGAATCTGGGGCAAT
>MTMO01000051.1 GCA_002011235.1 Archaeoglobus sp. JdFR-27
AGGTTTAAGGAGATGAAGAAATACAAGCTGAAGAATCTTGACTGTGCAAACTGTGCAATTAAAATAGAGAAAGAGTTGAAAAAACAAGAGGATGTAAAGTTTGCTGCAGTAAACTTTTCCACCTCTGAGCTTGTTGTTGATGCAAAAAACATCGAAGATGTTATTAAAACCATCAAAAAAGTAGAACCAGAAGTGGAGGTTCTGGAGCTTGATACCAGCGAAGATGCAAGAGGTGATGGAGAAGACCTTAAAAAAGAGATAATTCCGATTGGTATCTCTGCAATTCTTTTTGTTACAGGAATAATTCTGCAGCAACCCCTCCACTCAATCTTTCCAGCTGAATATGCTGTGTTCCTCTCCGCTTATTTAATAGCCGGCTCCAAGATCATATGGAAAGCCATCAGAAATCTTGCAAGAGGTAGTGTATTTGATGAGAACTTCCTTCTGAGCATAGCCACCATTGGTGCCATCGCAATCCATGAGATGCCTGAAGCTGTTGGTGTTATGCTCTTCTTTAGGATTGGAGAGCTCTTTCAAGATCTTGCAGTAGGTAAATCCCGTAAGTCAATAAAAGCCCTGCTAGAAATAAAGCCCACTTTTGCGAACCTGAAAGTTGATGGAAGAATCGTGAAAGTAGAACCGGAAAAAGTGAAGGTTGGAAGCCTTATTGTTGTAAAGCCTGGAGAAAAAATACCATTGGATGGTATTATAGTGGAGGGCTCGTCGGTGGTTGATACCTCTGCTCTAACCGGCGAGTCAAAGCCAAGAATCGTTGCTGAGGGAGATGAGATTCTCTCTGGTATGGTGAACATGAGTGATTTGCTTACAATGAGAGTTACAAAGCCATTCAGCGATTCAACCGTGTCAAGAATTCTCCAGCTGGTGGAGGAGGCTGGAGGAAGGAAAGCAAAGGCGGAGAAGTTCATAACCCGTTTTGCCCGCTACTACACACCTGCAGTCATAGCCATGGCGGCGGGAATAGCAGTTCTACCACCGGTAATATTTGGTGAGGCGTTCTCTCCATGGCTCTATCGAGCTCTCGTTTTGCTTGTTATTGCATGTCCTTGTGCGCTTGTATTGTCCATCCCGCTCAGCTACTTTGCCTCCATTGGGAAAGCGGCAAGAGAGGGAATATTGATTAAGGGAGCGAATTTTATCGATGCACTAAAATCTACAAAAATTGTCGCCTTTGATAAAACCGGAACGCTTACACAAGGTAGTTTCAAAGTTTCAGAAGTTGTAGCAAAGAACGGATTTAGCAGTAAAGAGGTTTTAAAGTTCGCCGCTCTTGCTGAGGCACACTCAAATCACCCCATCGCTAGATCAATAATCGACGCATATGGAGAGGTAAGTGGCTCGGTGAAAAGTTACAAGGAACTCGCTGGAAGAGGTGTTAGGGCAGAAATTGACGACTACACGATAATCGCTGGTAACGATGCCCTCATGCATGAAATGGGCATCGAGCACAATGCATGCGATGTTGAGGGAACGGTTGTTCATGTAGCGGTCAACGAGATCTATGCTGGTTACATAATAGTTGCAGATCAACTCAAAGATGATGCAAAAATGGCTGTAGAGGAGCTTAAGAGGCTTCGATGCAAGGTGGTAATGGTAACCGGAGATAGCAAAGAAATTGCAGAAAGAGTAGCCTCCCAGTTAGGTGTAGATGAATATTACGCCGAACTGCTTCCTGAAGACAAGGTGAAAGTCATAGAGAGGCTTAGTGTGAGGGAAAAAGATAACGTGGCCTTTGCCGGGGATGGCATAAACGATGCTCCTGTCATCGCCAGAGCGGATGTTGGTATAGCAATGGGGGGGCTTGGGAGTGAGGCGGCGATAGAGGTGGCTGATATCGTCATAATGGACGACAAACCATCAAAAGTGCCAAGATCCATCAGGCTCTCACAGCGCACCCAACGCATAGTCTGGCAGAACATTGGTTTTGCTTTAGCTGTAAAGGGATTTTTCATAACTCTCGGATCCCTTGGGATGGCTACAATGTGGGAGGCTGTTTTTGCCGATGTTGGCGTCACTCTTATTGCGGTCCTCAATTCGATGAGAATTTTGAGGTGATGTGGTGCTCTACGCACTCGGCGTCCTTTTATTTCTTTTTCTGTCCCTTTACTCATGGTTCGGGATAAAAAGAGCCTATGAAAAGGAGGAGACCTGGCCTACCCGCGTTTCAGCTGTAGCTATGGGCGTTATTGGACCTCTCATAATACTTCTCGGCATGCTTGAGTTCCGATCGTTCAAGAGGATATTGGGGATGGACTCCTCGAAGCTCATCACCTCAGGGATCTACAGGTACAGCAGAAATCCGCAGTATGCCGGATGGTTTTTAACGCTCTTGGGAATATCAATTGCAGGACGCTCGGGGCTCGCACTTCTGCTCACAATAGCGCTCATCATTGGAATTCACTTGTATAACATTAAGCTTGAAGAACCCTATTTAGAGCGCATTTTTGGGGATGAATATCTGAGATATAAAGAGAACACTCCGAGGTACTTTGGGATGCCAAAGAAAGGTGGTAAAAAATGAACTGGCTTTATATGCTCTTAGGAGTATCCCTTGCCATCTGGGTGTTACTGAGTATGTATGTGTTTTCAGAGATTAAGAGGGTCTATGATAAGGCTGGATTATTCTCTAAGAAACTCCTGAATGTCTGGTTAGTCATGTGGGCGTTTCACCATCTCCCTATAATTATATCATCGTTCTATGGAGTCTGGTTATTGCCTTTAAACAAAACGGGAACGCTGTTAGGCGGTCTGCTCATGATTGGAGCCGGGTTTATTATAGTGGCTGTTGGGATGAGGGAACTATCTATTCGCAGGAGCTGCGGAGAAGACACTTCAAAGCTTGTGACCACCAGTATATACCGCTATAGTAGAAATCCGCAGTTCGTTGGATGGTTCTTGATACTTTTAGGCATATCCCTCGCTGGACGCTCGGGATTTGCTTTAATGCTTACAGCAGTGTTCGCCATTGTCATCCACCTGTACACAATCAAACTTGAAGAACCCTATTTAGAGCGCATTTTTGGGGATGAATATCTGAGATATAAAGAGAGCTCTCCGAGATATTTTGGATTCCCTAAGAAGAGTCACAGAGGGGCGAGCAATGAAGCTGAATAGAGTTGAGTTCATACTCATAAACAATCCTGTGAGGGCAAGAATACAGGAGTACTACGAACTTAAGATACTGCTGAACATGTACAGGAATGTGTCTGTTCTGAAGAGCTTCGATACCGTACTTGAAATCGGCTGCGGGAACGGGAATGGCACAAAGTTGATCAAAAAATACTTTTCTCCCAAAAAGATTTATGCAATCGACCTCGACGAACGGATGATCAGCATCGCCAAAAGAAGGAACATAGACCCTACAATTACATTTGAGGTAATGGACGCTTCAAAGTTAAGATTTTCAGATAATTATTTTGATGCTGTATTTGATTTTGGTGTAATTCATCACATTCCCGATTGGAGAGACAGTATAGATGAAATATGGCGTGTATTGAAGAAAGATGGCCTGATTGTTCTTGAAGAGCTGTCAATTGATTCGTTTGATAAGGGAATCGGAAAGGTTTGGAGAAAGCTGCTGGATCATCCTTACGAAAGTATGTTTTCTGTGGAAGAGTTCATAGAATACTTGAAAGCTGCTGGATTCAAGATATTGGGTTTTAGAGAATCGAATCCCATAAAGCTGATAAAGTTCTTTTCCTTGATTGCAGGAAAGAGGTAAGAGGTGCGACATGGGTATAACGGAGGAGATTTTGACCTCATTTGCTCAAATTGCCTTCGACAACTTTCTTTTATTTGTAAAACATAAGTGAAATTCTACTTCCTGTTAGAGAAAAGAAAGATTTGGAGGTGATATGATTAAAAAGATAAGTGTTGATTGGTATTTCATTATTCCAGCATCACTTGTCTTTTTTCTGTCTTATTTGTCACATTGTGGGATTTTGTGAAGATTCAAGAGATGGTTTATCGTTTGGGTTTATTGAATGGTGTTGGATTGGGCCTATTTTTGATAGGTATCTCTATACGGATGACAGCTAAGAGAACTCTTGGAAAGTACTATACATGCACACTAAAAGTTCTGCCAAATCACAAACTAATAAAGCATGGCATTTACAAACATATTAGACATCCATGCTACTTGGCCATGATTCTATATAGCACGGGAATTCCTCTGATTTTCTCTAGTTTATGCGGCTTTCTCCTAACGTTATTACTAATTCCATGTATCTTTTACAGAATAAGAATCGAGGAGAGGATGCTTATCAAAAAGTTTGGAAGTGAATACTTGGGATATATGAAAAAAAGCAAGAGGTTGGTCCCTTATGTTTACTGATGTAGGTTCCTTAGGTTTACTAATTGGCAGAAGGTAGAATCCTACGCTCGCTATGATGAAATTTGTGGATGGTGTTTTAATACTTTGATAAGTTTCAACCAATGTTTTTAGTATACGGTTTTGGGTATACAAAAACAGTATACGAAAAACCTATAAGAGGTTTGAGTGAGCGATAACAGACTGTATACCAACAGTTAAACGATCTTGGTAGATGCCTTGCAGCACCGTGGAGTTGTTTGGGCCTATTTAGATGACTGGGAGGTGTGAAAAATGGGGCAAAACGATGTAGAGATGTTTGGTAAAATGGTTATAGCTCTTCAGCATATCGAAGAGTGTAAAGAATTTGGATTATTGATACCTGAGGTAAGAACAAATCTTGTATATGCAAAAGCAGGGGCACAAACAAGCGAAGAAGTTCTGGGAATAGATGGACGAATAACAACTGTAAACGCTGCACCACAAGCAGCAGGCAGACTAAAATTCGGTGCATCAAGTCATATGGCGAGGTTGGTCATCGAACTTAACAGGAGAGATCCTTCTGTGAGAGCTGGTATAAACTTTGCAGCTTATCCTGATTTCATAAGGTGGTTAAAAAACTACTGTGAAAACAAAGGATGGATTTTCAGCTATGTTGACAGAAGCAAAGAGCCAGAAGATGTAAGGGAAGCAGAAGGAGCTTCGATGCCGTGGAAGGTTGAGGAGGCAGTAAAAAACGCAGGTGGCAGGATACCGAAAGTTTTCTATGAGACAGGCGGTGTTGGCAAAGAGGACGTTGCCGTGCTTGTTGGAAACGATCCGATAGAGGTTGCAAAGCAGATATGTGAGATAGCAAAGGCATATTCTAAAGTCTTAAATCCACCGCCAAAAACAGGTAAGATCGATCTCGATATTTTTAAAACCTTTATATTAAAAAGGCTCGGTAAGAGAAAGGAGTCGGTTATAGTTCCTCCATTTACGGGAATTGATGCTGGAGTGATTGATATTGGTAACGATAGGGTTTTAATAGTTGCTGAAGACCCGATATTTTCTATCCCAGGCCAACCGCTTGAGATGTTTGGATGGTATACCGTCCATATAGGCGCAAGTGATGTTGCCGTGATGGGGGTTAAGCCAGAGTACATGACATACACGCTCCTGTTGCCCCCCGGTACACCTGATGAAGATCTTAAGACAATCATCGACTCAATTCACAGAACCGCTGAGGAGCTAGATATAGCAATATTAGGAGGACATACGGGCTACTATCCCGGATTTGTCGCACCCACAATAGGTGGCATAACTGTGTTTGCTGTTGCAGATAGGAACTCCTATGTAACACCAGCCGGTGCGAAACCAGGAGATGATGTGATACTCACGAAAGGGCCCGCAATAGAGACAGCAGGCATACTTGCTGTCCTGAGAGAGGAAGAACTCCTCGAGAGGTACTCGAAGAAGGTTGTGGAGAGAGCGAAATCTCTCTGTAAGGAGATGACAGTCGTGAAGGATGCCTTAATTGCAATGGAGGTGGGTGGAGTTACAGCGATGCATGATGCAACGGAGGGTGGCGTTATGGGTGGGCTTTTTGAAATAGCAAATGCGAGTGGTGTCGGAATGGAGATAGATGAGTCTTTGTTTATATTCCCGGATGAGGTGAAAATCGTGTGTGACGCCTTCGAGATAGATCCTGTAAAGGCGATAGCAGAAGGCTCTTTGCTCATCACATCAAATCCAGAGAGCTCAGAGAAGATAATCGAAAAACTGAATGAGAATGGAATAAACGCATCTGTTATAGGCAGAGTTACAGACGACCCAACGAAAAGAATTATGAAGAGAATGGATGGTAGCGTAATTCCATTGGAGATACCACAGGAGGATCCATTCTGGAGGGTGTTTTTTGAGAGTGTAGAAAGAATGATGGGTGAAAGCGAGTAAAAGCGTATTAGCATACATCACGAAAGTAAACATGAAAGCATTCGAGAAGTGAGGTAGTCATCCATTAGAGACGCTTAACAAAGAGATTACTGAAGAGAAACGGAATCCCAAAAAATGCTGAGTTGGTTATAATTTTTTAATATTGAATTTCTTCATTTATATTATTATATTCATAATTTTAATTCTGAATTTTAGATATTTGGTATAAAGCGAGGTATCTCACTTAACATTTTGGGATAAAGATTGAACAAGATGGCAGCCTAAAATTTGTTAAAATCCAATCTTTCTGCTTGTTTGTGATGAGACTACAGGATAATTTAATAGAGGTATCGAACCATCCAAATTCCAATACTTCTTTTAGCTTCCCATAAACTTCTTTGTTATGGATGCTTCAAAATCTCTTTATATAAAAATATGGACAATAAATCATCTCTCTAGTCTATGTCTCGAAGTTTATACTCAAAGGCTTGTTCATGACCAAACTATCTCTTCGCACCTTTAAAGGTGCTATCGAATTCATACTGTACTTATAAAATCCAGTTATGATAGATCAGCAGTCTATTTTTGGGATTAAGAAAACATAACTTCAATTTTTTGATGAAACACATGAGTATTCTAAAGTTTTTCCCATTTTCTCATCTTCCTGGGTCTCAACTTTACTCCATGTGATTCTGTCACCTTTAAAAACCGAACACATCTAACACTTCAACCTAAAAAGCCATACAAACGCTAAATTGAGGAGATTCCAGTATAGAAGAGTATTCATTCAGTATGATTGGTTAGACCTTTCTTTAACCTACTTCAAATGAATTGTTGGGCATATCGATGGTTCCTGTATCTGTATCCAAAATCCTTAATACTCCAAGGTATAATTCTTCTAAGTGGCTAAATTCATCCACGATATGGGGATGTCACTTGATGAGGTGGTGTCAGCGTTTGAGAGAATTCTTTTTAGACTAAATTTCGAAATAGGAAGAAAGGCGGAGATCGGTGAGGTAGTTGAAATTAAAGCCTTAAAAGATGGCGAAAGGTTGAAACTGATCTTCAAACCCCATAAAACTCGATTTCTGGGGATTCCAAGGACGATCGTAGAGATTTACTGCTCAGAATCTTTGCATGAGATCATCCATGAAAGAATAAGAATATTGAGGTGTGGGGGATAGGTTAGAATGTGATTGTTAACATGGAAGGTTGCAAAACTTCTCTAACTAGCAAAAAGTGAGAGTGAGACCACAGAAGTTACAGAGTTAGTTGAAATCAGTTGACGGAAATGTCATCTTGGTTGGAAATTATCTATCCCCTACGATAAATTGAAAGAGAGCCGTATATCTGTGAAAATAGGCTTACAGAACTTAAAACCAGTAGCTGTCGAAGACGGATTCTTAAAGATTAGCAAGGATTAGATGTTCATACTTCTCAAAATCCTCTGTTGCATCCAACAGAAGGTAGAAGTAAACGTAGAGGTAGACGAAAAGTAAAGATTACAAAAAAGTAAATATTTATAACACCTTTCCAATTCTCTTTACGAAAAATAAAGAAAATTTTACTAAGGTGAATGCTGTGAAATTTACTTCAATCCAGCTATTCACAATACTCATCGCAGCGGATCTGCTGGCATTAATAGCCGGAATTGGAATTGGTTCTTCAGGAATAGGATTTGGTGATCTTCTCTCACCCACCCCAATTGTCTCTAGAATAATCATCGACTACAGACTACCAAGAACTTTGCTATCGATGATCGTTGGAGCTGGGTTGGCTGCCGCAGGATGTTCCCTCCAAGCACTTTTCAGGAACCCCCTCGCAGACCCCTATATTTTGGGTGTTTCGAGTGGTGCAAGCGTTGGAGCTGCTTTCGTAATTCTGCTTGGAATAGCCTCAACTATCAACATAATGGTCTCAGCATTCGGATTTGCGATAATCACCTCATGGATCGTCTACAGAATAGGAAAAACCGAAGCTGGGATACCCGTTTACACTCTTCTCCTAGCAGGAGTGGCGATGGCAGCCTTTCTTTCCGGAATCACATCTTTACTGATATACATCTCAGCCCAGGACATGTATCAGGTTGTTTTCTGGATTATGGGTGGATTCTGGACTGCTAACTGGTTAAAGGTTGAAATTATATTCTTTCCTGTTCTTCTCTCATCGATCTATCTGATTCTATCTTCTTGGAACTTGAATGCAATTCTGATGGGTGAAGAGCATGCGATGAGTGTGGGGATAGACGTGGAGACCTTCAAGAAGAGGGTGATTGCAGCAACAGCTCTTCTAACATCAGCAGCCGTCTCGGTTAGTGGTGTGATTGGATTTGTTGGATTGATCACTCCACATGCGATGAGAATCATAGCAGGAGAGAACAACAAAATTCTTCTCCCCACCTCGCTTTTAGCAGGGGCCGCTTTCATGCCTTTCGTGGATTTATTATCCAGAACCATAACTACAGGAGAGGTTCCTGTAGGGATAATTACAGCATTACTTGGTGCCCCATTCTTCCTATACCTGTTGAGGAGGAGTAAAATTGCTGCTTGAAATTAAAGGCTTGAAAGTTGTCCTTGGAAGCTCGGAAATCCTGAAAAACATCAGCTTTGGGGTTAAAAGAGGAGAGGTTGTTGGACTGCTAGGTCCAAACGGAAGTGGGAAGTCAACTCTTCTCAGAACCATATACGGGGTGTTGAGGCCTTCAGGAGGGGTAGTTTATTTTGATGGTAGAGCGATACCAGACTTTAGCATAAAAGAGGTGGCAAAAAAATTAGGTTACCTGCCTCAAGAGAGCTTTGATACGGGATTGAAAGTAAAAGAGGTCGTCATGCTGGGAAGGACCCCCTACATCCAAGGATTTTCTTTCACCGAAGAGGACTTAAAAATTGTAAGGGGGGCTCTCAACCTTGTCGGCCTTTCAAACTTTGAGAACAGAAGATTTTCAGAGCTCAGTGGTGGAGAAAAGCAAAAAGTTTTGCTCGCAAGAGTATTTGCCCAGAATACCGAAGTTCTTCTGCTTGATGAACCTACATC
Source organism: Archaeoglobus sp. JdFR-27 (assembly GCA_002011235.1). Lineage (GTDB taxonomy): Archaea > Halobacteriota > Archaeoglobi > Archaeoglobales > Archaeoglobaceae > Archaeoglobus_A. Next base: position 9,275 of record MTMO01000051.1, read on the forward strand.
CCACCTCGATATTTCATCCCAGCTTGAGATAATGAGTTTGATAAGAAGAAAAGTTCAGGATGGATGTTCAGCTTTAATCGCCATCCATGATATCAATCTAGCATCAGCCTATTGTGATAAGCTCCTTCTCGTGAAGAAAGGTGAAATATTCGCAGCCGGAAAACCAGAAGAGACGATTACATCAGGAAATATAAGGGAAGTGTACGGTGCTGAAGTTGAGGTTAGAAAAATTGGTGGTAATATACTCGTTATTCCATCTCCTAGAAGAGATGCCGACAGGAAAAAGTGGATTCACGTAATTTGTGGTGGTGGAACCGGGTCGGAAATAATTAGAGATCTTTGGATTCGTGGATATAGGGTTTCTGCAGGCGTGATAAACGCCCTTGATTCCGACTGGTTCACAGCAAGTGAACTTGGAGAGGTTGTAGATGAAAGGCCCTTTTCAGAAATCAGTGATGAATCCTTTAGGAAAAATGTAAATTTTATCGAAAGAAGTGATGCCACCATACTCTCAAACCTCATTGTAGGGAGAGGAAATTTAAGAAACCTTGAAGCTGCGTTACACGCAGCAAAACTTGGAAAGCTCTTTGTTGTTGAAGAGGGGGAGTTTGAAAATAGAAATTTTGTAGGAGATGAAGCAATGGAGATCTACAAAAGTATAATATCCCTCCTTCCTGAATCAAGGGTTCTAAAAAGCTGTAAAGAACTCGCAAAAGTTCTAGAAGATTTGTAAAAGAGACGCAGACTAGGCTCAGAGTCAATTTACCCATATGCTTTTTTGCACGTATATGTGTGATCAATGAGGTATAAAGTATCAGAAAAATCGATAAATTTTTAATTCCATCTTCTCGATACTTAAAAGAAAAGGATTTCCCCTGTGGTAACTAAAATTACTAAGGGCTAAAATACCGAAGAATTCAAGAACTCCAGCCCTTTGTTTTAAAACCATCAAGGATTGATACAATGGAAACTGTGGTAAAAAGGGACCTCCAAATGGAATCAATGTCGGATGTAGTGATATTCAATTTACTTGCCATTATAACGGGAGTAACCTGTGGTTTTATTGCAATTGGATTTAGATACCTTATTTTTGGTATGCATGATCTTTTTTTTGAGGGTTTGAGCTCTACTATGAGCTCCATTTACCCGTACTATCTTGTCCTTTTACCAGCACTCGGTGGGATTTTTGTAGGACTTCTTACCTATTATTTCGCCCCTGAAGCTAAAGGTCATGGTGTACCGGAGGTTATGAGAGCCATCGCATTGCAGGGTGGCAGAATAAGACCGAGAGTTGTGGCGATAAAGGCCCTAGCTTCCTCGATATGTATAGGTTCAGGAGGTTCGGCAGGAAGAGAGGGACCCATCGTCCAGATGGGTTCAGCGACAGGTTCAACAATAGCCCAGATCCTGAGACTAACACCGTATCAAACAAAAATCCTTGTGGCATGTGGTGCAGCAGGAGGGATCGCAGGAACGTTTAACACACCTATCGCTGGTGTACTTTTCTCCCTCGAACTCATAATCAGAGAGATCAAAATACGGTCATTGACCCCGATAGTTATATCATCAGTTTTCGCTACGATTATCTCCAGGATTCTTCTTGGATTTCTTGGCGTAAAAACGGCCTTTATTTTTGAGGTTCCTCCATACAGTCTAAAAACCCCTCATGAGATTATTTTTTACCTATTTCTTGGTTTGCTGGCTGGAATAGTTGCTTTAACCTACACAAAGGCTCTATACCGTATTGAGGATTTCTTTGAAGCTATTAAAATTCCTGAATTCGTCAAACCATCGATAGGCGGATTCGTTGTCGGTATAATAGGCCTTACAGTTTTTCTAACTACAGGGAAAACCCATACATTTGGGGTTGGTTACGAATCGATTGAGATGCTTTTCAGAGGTGAACTCGTCTTTGATGTGGTTTTGGCGTTGATATTTCTCAAGATATTGGTCACATCAATAACTTTGGGCTCCGGAGGTTCAGGTGGGATCTTTGCTCCATCCCTTTTCATAGGCTCAATGCTTGGTGCAGCATATGGAATGATCCTCCAAACGTTATTTCCAACCATGACAGCAAATTATATCGCATATGCAATTGTAGGGATGGCTGCTGTTTTCGCAGGGGCGAGCAGAGCGACTTTAACCTCAATAATAATCGTTTTTGAAATGACAGGGGATTATGCGATAATCCTCCCACTTATGTTTGCATGTGTGATAAGCTGTACATTTTTCAAAATTTTTTCGGAGGACACCATCTATACACTAAAACTGAGAAGAAGGGGAATCATAATCGAACAAGAGATGGATGTCAACGTGATGAGAACGATAAGGGTAAGAGATATCATGAAAAGAGATGTTGACACGGTAACAGAAGATACACCGGTTTCTGAACTTTCAAAAAAGATGTCCAAAACAGGACATATGGGCTTTCCGGTTGTGAGAAATGGTAAACTCGTTGGAATGGTTACCCATTCCGATTTTGAAAACATAGAAGATACAAGGGGATTCTATGTCCTTGACATTATGACCACAGACGTTATCACAGCATACCCTGACGAGACGCTTGAAGATGTGATACTCAAAGCCGGTGATAAAGACATATCCCACTTTCCAGTTGTCGATCCCTCAGACAGTAGCAAACTCATCGGATTTTTCACCAAAGGAGATATAATTCGAGCCTACACTAAAAAAAGGATAGAATGAGTTGTAATGAGTATCTTTTTTAAACTCAGATCTCCACTTTCCTCAGATCAAGATACATATCATACTCAAAATAAGGATCTACCACCTCAAACCCCAGTTTCTTGTAAACGTGAATAGCCCTCTTATTCGTCCTCTCAGTCACAAGCATCATGCCCTTATAACCCTTCTTTTTGCTATAGTCGATAACTACTTTCATCAACTGCTGTCCTATGCCTCTGTTCTGGAAATCTTGGTGGACGAAAATTGTAACATCAACTTCTTTTCCATCCTCCGTCGGCACAAGCACAGCATGTCCAATAATCCTTCCATCTTTCTCAGCGACAAACGCAATCCCATTCTCTGCAAGGTAATCAATCCAGTGTTCAATTCCAGTTCTCGTCGTAGGAGGGAGGCCGAGACATCTGAGTTCGGGGCTGAAAGTTTCATACATTTGAATTAATTTCTCTCGATCTTCAGAATGATTATAATTCCTGATAAGATAGACTTCCCTCTTCTTGTCAGTAATTTTGACATTTAGCTCTTCTAAAGCTACCGATTTCGATCCCATTGCCCCTTCATACTTTTTGATGCAGTTATTTATTATTTTTTTTAGATTATTAATCATTCAGTTATCATTCAGTTAATCATTCAGTATCTTCCCACCTTAAGTATTCCTTTAACAGTTCAAGCATCTCCTCATCACCCACATCATGCCACTCCTTATATGCATCTGCTACTGCATAGGGGTAGAAATCTCTAAGGTTTGCACAGAAAACACCATCACATTTCACTTGTATGAGTTCGGCAGCTTTAAGCGAGGCCGTTGGCACTACGACAAACACTTTTTTGAAGAATTTTTTTGCGCTTTCAATGGCAACCAGCATTGTAAAACCGGAAGCAAGCCCGTCATCAACAAGAATCGCATTCTTCTCCTCGTAATTGAAAAATTCGCCACTAATCTTTTTAATCAATTCTTTCCTCCTCTCTATTTTCGTTCTGCATTCCTCGATCTGTCTTTTTATCACCTCGTCTTTCAACCCGAAGTAATCAACTGCATCCTCATTGAGTTTTACCACCCCATGCATGCTAACTGCCCCAAATCCAGCTTCGGTTGTCCATGGAAAAAGGATTTTAGAGACCAGAATAAGTTTAAGCTTTAATCTAAGATTTTTAGCCATCTCATAGCCAACAGGAATTCCTCCAGCCGGAATGGCAAGTACTGAAGAATTTTCAAGGTTTAAATTCGATTGGATAAAATCAGAAAGAAATTTTCCAGCATGAAAACGGTTTTTGAAAACATGAATTTTGTTGAATAGAGATTTCTCGTAGACTATCATTTTAGTTAATTTAACATCGAAAGCTTTATCTTTTTTCCTCTCTAACGTGATCCATGTTTGATGGGGATTTTGGAGAGTTAAAAAAGGCAAAAGTTTACATACTCTCCGATAACCAAGTACCGAGGCCAGGCAATTTTATTGCCGAATATGGATTTTCTGCATTCATAAAGACTTATGGAGATGAGGAGATAGGAATACTTTTAGATACCGGTTCTGGGTTTGCTATCGAACATAACTGGGAACAGCACGGTTTAGACTGGGGAGAGATAGATTACATTGTCCTCAGCCACAGACATTTCGACCACACTGGAGGGTTGCTTAAGGTTCTCGAAAAAACGAACGCTCCAGTTTTGGCTCATCCCAATCTCTTTGAGCCAAGTTTCCTTTGGGTGAGAGGAAATCTCATCGACGGTTCTTTACCTTTCCCAGAGAGCATAGTGCGAGAAAAAGCTAGAATTTACATGATAAGAGATCCATTCAAAATTGCAAATGGCATAGCTGTTAGCGGTGAGATACCCCGGGTAACTGAATTCGAGAAGACACCAGAGACCTTCAGACTTGAAGACGGAAAGTTCATCCATGATGAAATGAACGATGATATGGCAATATACCTCAAAACCAAAAAGGGACTTGCTGTAATTACTGGATGTGCGCATTCCGGTGTTGTGAACACGGTCAAAAGAGGTGTAGAGCTTGTAGGAGAGGAACCTTACTTTGTTGCCGGAGGCTTTCATTTAATCTTCTCGCCTCCTGAAAGAGTTCAAAAAACCGTGGAAGAACTGATGAGAGTAAGGGTCTTAGCCCCAACCCACTGCTCCGGACCATTAATAGCTGGGGAGATCATCAGAAGAGACCCGTCGAAATTCATGCCGATTGGAGCTGGGATAAAATTTGAGGTTTGAATGGATAGATTTAGATAGACCTAATGATCCGATAACAGATTGTTTAATTATAGGACAAATGTTTAATTTGATGTTTAGTTTTGGGGTGAAATGAAAGCTGAGATATAATTAGCATAGGAGGTGATCGAGTGGAGGAATGTATCGAAATAATCCAGAGGGGAGAGGCAGACATTCATTTTGTCCATCCCGATGAATTCCGCAAATTTGTCAGGGACAAAAAGAACCGAGGATTGGAAGACAAGCTTATGGATGAAAAGGAAGCAGTTAAAAAGTACGTGAAAGATGGAGACTACCTCGCCTACGATTTCTCATCCCTTACCAGGGGACCACAAAGTCTGATAAGAGAGATTATTAGGCAAAGGAAGAAAAATCTCTGGATACTGGCAAAATTCACCTTGCTCGAATCGGTTTTACTTGCCGGAGCCGGGTGTGTTGACAAGATTGATGTTGGATTTCTGGGATTCGGACCTTACATAGCCAGGAAAGTGCAAGAAGGGGCTGTGAAGGTTTACGACTATAGCAACGGAAGCGTAACGTACAGACTCGTGGCAGGAGCGATGGGAATTCCATTTATGCCGGCAAGAGATCTCCTTGGCACGGATACCATGAAATATTCAGGTGGGATCGTTGTTAGGGATCCTTTCAGCAAGATACCCGTAGCTCTATTCCCGGCTTTAAATCCAGATGTTTCAGTAATTCATGTGCAAGAGGCAGATATTTACGGAAATGCAAGAGTTTACGGCCCAACCGTTGCAACTTTGGAAACGGCTATGGCATCAAAGAGGGTGATAATCTCAGCCGAGAGAATTGTTGAAACAATTGAGTTCAGAGAGCATCCCAACTGGACTACTGTGCCGTATTACTGTGTTGATGCTGTTGTGCATGCTCCATTCGGAGCGTATCCTGGCGGGACGCAGGGATACTACGAGATGGATTCGGAACACTATCTGAAGCTGACTTCAATCAAAACGGAAGAGGAGATGCAGAAGTATCTTGAGGAATACATATACGGTGTTGACAGCCACGATGAATTTCTTGAAAAGAAGGTTGGAGTCAAGAGGCTCAGGGAACTGATCCAGAACTCCCAGATCCTTGAGGGGTATAGGTAGAGGTAATAGGCTGAATTGAAGTGGTAAGGAATTGAGGTGATAATATGGAAATCGAGTTTACCGAAACCGAATTCATGATCTGTAATGCCGCAAGACTGCTTGAAGATAACAAGACTATTTTTGTTGGATGGGGAATTCCACAGGTGGTTGCGATCCTTGCTGAGAAACTTTATACACCCAACATAGTCCAGGTGTTCGAGTTCGGAGCAATAGGGCCACAAAGCAGAACCCCATTCCTGCGAGGTACGATGGGTGGGCCATCAAACACATATCGAAGTTTGCAATGGTGCAGTATGAATCTCGCTTTTAGCTATGCTCAGGTTGGATACATTGATTACGGGATGCTCGGAGCTGCACAAATCGACAGGTACGGTAACATAAACTCGACGATGATCGGTGACGATTACAGCAAACCGAAGGTAAGATTCCCGGGAAGCGGTGGAGGAAACGAGGTTGCAAGCTACTGCTGGAAAACCATTATTGTCATGGCTCATGAGAAGAGGAGGTTCGTAGAGAGATGTGACTTCATAACCTCTCCCGGCCACAAACTGGATGGAAAGTCGAGAGAGGAAGTTGGGCTTCCCGCCGAATCGGGGCCCTTTAGAGTGATAACCTCTAAGGGCATGTTCGGCTTTGATGAGGGGACCAAAGAGCTAAAGTTGATAGGAGTGCTAAAGGGACTGACGGTTGATGAGGTGCTAGATGATATGGGTATCGAGCCTCTTGTTGCAGAGAACGTTGTAGAACTTGACCCTCCAACACCACAAGAACTCAAAACTCTCAGAGAAGAGATCGACCCTTACGGGCTGATAATCAGCAAGGGTGCGAAGTTCAAAATTGAGCTTTAATTTTATAAAAATACTAAATATTTTTATTCTGAAGTATATACAGTCAATTATTTTTCATTACTTTCCTATTTCATTTTTAAAGAATGATCAAGGCAACGATTAAAAAAGGAAATTTTAAATAGTGTTTAATTTAGAAAATGTAATCGTGCTTGAGGTGGTTTAATGGAAAACATTACTTTTGGAAAGCTACCTTTCGAGGTTTATAAAATAGAGGTGGTTAAATGAGAGTTGCAGTTGTTGGAGTTGGCTATTCTGGTTTCAATGCAAACACACCAGATCTAAACTGGAAAGAGATAACTCTGGAAGCGGCTGCGAGAGCATACGATGATGCCGGAATAAACCCAAGAAAAGATGTTGACAGCATCGTAACCTGTGCAGAAGATATCTGGGAGGGGTTCGCTATCTTTGACGAGTTCGTTCCAGATCAGCTCGGAGGGGTTTTAAAACCCACATGCACGGTATGCGCAGATTTCCTCTTCGGAATCGCCACAGCTTACATGCAAATAAAAAGTGAACTTGCGGACATAGCAGTTGTGGAAGCGCATAGCAAGGCAAGCGATATACTGACGTTTGGAGAGACAATTAAGTTTGCAATGGACCCAATCTGGCTGAGAGAGATTGGAAGTGCCCATCCGTATTATTTCGCTGCCCTTGAGATGTCACAGTACATTAACGAATGCTGCATAACAGAAGAACAGATTGCCGAAGTTGTTGTCAAAAACAAGAACAACGCTCTGAAAAACTCCTCCGCCCCATATGGATCGAAAGTAACTGTAGAGGATGTCCTCAACAGCCCAATGGTGTTCGATCCAATGAGAAAAATAGAAATCGCCCCAAGAGCTGACGGTGCAATTGTTTTCGTTCTTGCAAACGAGGATGTTGCGAAAGACCTAACAGACACACCAATTTGGGTTAAAGGAGTTGGATGGTGGAGCGAGACAAGCAACTATGATACGATGAGCTTTAACGCAGTCTATGCATATAAAGCGGCTAAAATGGCTTACAAGCTGGCTGGAATAACGAACCCTGCAAAGGAGGTCGATATAGCTGAAGTTGATGACAGATTTGCCTTTAAGGAGTTCCAGCATCTTGAAGCCCTACAGCTTTCAAAGAGGTTCGAGACCGGAACCTTAATGCGTGAAGGATATTTCGCCAAGGATGGTGAACTACCAGTAAATCTTTCTGGCGGTAGTCTTGGAATCGGAAACCTTCTGGAAGCTACTGGTGGACAAAAGGCCCTTGAGGTTGTCCTTCAACTTCGTGGATTGGCAGGAAGAAGACAGGTTGAAGCTGAAACAGGCGTAGCTCAAGCATGGAGATACATACCAACAGCAAGCGGAGCTGTTGCTGTGTTTGGAGTGTGAGGTGATTACAATGGAGGTTGAAAGGGTAAGCGGTTTAAAATTCCATAAAAAACAGGATGTGGCGATTGTAGGGGCAGGAATGACAACCTTTAAGAGAAGACTTAACGAAACAGGAAAAGAACTCTCTTTCCTCGCTATAAAGCAGGCGCTGGAAGAGGCAGATATGGATTTGAGTGACATTGAGATGGTTGTAATGGGTTCCGCACCAGATGCCTTCGATGGTTTACATATGAAGGGAGAATACCTGCTTGATGGTTCTGGTGGAAGCGATAGACCATACATGAGGGTTTTCGTTGGAGGTGGTACCGGAGTTTTCGCTCCTATTGCAGGCTACTGGCATGTTGCAAGCGGGCTTGCAGACGTATGCTTGGTTGTTTGCGAGGAAAAGATGTCATCATGTATGCCTCACCCTCAGTCAGCTTTCAAGTATATATGGGACCCAATCCTTGACCGCCCATTGGCTCCAAATCTCATCTGGATTTTCGCTCTTGAAATGAACAGATACATGCACGTCCACAACATAAAGCATGAGGATATAGCTCTCGTTTCCGTCAAAAACAAGGCAAATGCCCTCGACCACCCATGTGCCCAACTTGCTGAGAAGATTACAGTAGAGGATGTCCTCAACAGCGAACCTATGGCCCTGCCGGTTAGAAGGCTTGATGTCTCTCCACCATCCGATGGAGCAGCAGCGCTGATAATGGTCGCACCCCACATTGCAAGACAAGTCACAGATAACCCAGTATGGGTTACAGGAGTAGGTTGGGCACTCGATACTACGATGTGGACGAACAGGGATCTTTACTTCCCGAGGTACGTTGCAGAAGCTGCCAAAATGGCCTATAGGATGGCACACATAACTGATCCGAGAAAAGAGATCGATGTTGCCGAACCCTACGATCCATTCGACTATAAAGAATTGCACCACATGGAAGGATTGGGATTGGCAAAGAAGGGTGAAGCTCCGATTCTGACGAGAGAAGGAGTCACCGCAAGGGATGGAGATCTCCCATGCAGCCCTTCAGGAGGTTTGCTTGGTGTAGGAAATCCAATTGCAGCCACGATGGGTGTGAAAGCCGGTGAGCTCTACTGGCAGCTTGCATACAGAGCAGGAAAGAGACAGGTGGCAAAAGAAGTCACCACAGGCGTTTGTCAGGCATGGGGAGATCTGATGCAGGTTGGAACCGTTATGGTGATGTCTAACAAGAGGTGATTGAGATGTCAGTTGGTAAGAAAGATATTTCGTGCCCGCCCGAAGCACCGGGAACACCGCTTAAGGATTCGGATATCGCCGAGAAGAAAGTTACATACGTGGAAGACCATCCAGACATCAGGTATGCATGGACTGCAGGACAGGCGATCAGCAGATTCTTGAACGAGCTTAAAAAAGGAAAGCTCATAGCAACGAAATGCAACAAGTGCAGAAGAATACTGTTCCCACCAAGGATGTTCTGCGAGCTATGCTACAAGCCAATCGACGACTGGGTTTATGTCAAGGACACAGGAACCGTGCAGACGTTCTCGATCTCATACATCGACCCGGATGCAAAACCATTGGAAAAACCTGTTATCGTGGCAGTAATTGCCGTGGATGGAGCTTCCAAAAACATGGCGTTCATGCACGTGCTCGGAGAGGTTGAGCCGGAAAAGGTTTATATCGGCATGAAAGTTAAAGCAGTCTGGAAACCGGAGGAAGAGAGAGAGGGCTCAGTAACGGACATCAAATACTGGAAACCGATAGAGGGGTGATATCATGTTTAATGAGAAGATAATAGATCCTGCCGAATTAAGGCACTGGGGAGGGAAAATCGAGCTTTACTGGATCTATACAAGTGGAGAAGCAGGAGACAGGTTTTTTAAAGCTCTGAAAGATGAGGATAAATTCATCGCCGCTAAATGCAAGAAGTGTGGGAAGGTATTCTTCCCTCCAAGGATGTACTGCGAATTCGATTTTAGCGAGACCGAATACGTTGAAGTAAGTGGAGAGGGGTGTGTTAGGGCATTTACAGTCGCAAAGCTGGATAAAAACGAGAAGCCCTTGGAAAAACCTGAGATCTATGCAATTATTGACATAGATGGTACGGACGGCTGCATGATCCACCTGCTCAGGGAAGTTGAGCCAGAGGAAGTTCAGATAGGCATGAAAGTCAAGCCCGTATTAAAGGATAAAGCAGAACGGGAAGGTAAGATAACTGATATACTTTACTTTAAGCCTTCCTAATTTTTATTAGGAAGTTAGTACCGGTTAAATTCTTGAAGAGGTGAATTATTATGGATTTTGAGTTTACCGAAGAGCAGAAAATGATCGCCGATTCTGCAAGGGATATAGCAAAAGATTTCCCTCCAGAGTATTGGAGAGAGAAAGAAGAAAACGGGGAGTTCGGCGAGGAGTTCTGGAAGGCATTGAGCAAAGCCGGATTTACTGGAATCGTCATCCCTGAAGAATATGGTGGAGCAGGAATGGGAATGACTGAGCTGTTGATAGCGATGGAAGAACTCGCAGCAAATGGATGCGGTATGGCTGGAGTATGGTATCTCGTTTTGACAGAAGTATTCGGCGGGATGAGTATCGTTAGACATGGAACAGAGGAGCAGAAAGAGAAATATCTGCCCGGAATAGCGAAAGGGGAGCTTGAATTCTGCATGGCTTTAACCGAGCCTGATGCTGGAACGAACACGCTGAATACGAGAACTACGGCCGTCAAGGATGGTGATGAGTGGGTAATCAACGGAAACAAGATCTTCATAAGTGGAGCAGATAGGGCTAAAGGAATGCTTATCATAGCCAGAACCACACCCAAGGAGAAGGCTCCGAAGAAAACCCATGGCATAAGCCTTTTCTTAGCCGATTTACCAAATCCAGCGGTAAAAGTTAATCCCATCCCAAAACATGGTATAAATTACTCAAAAACTTGTGAAGTGAGTATTAGCAATCTTAGACTGCCAGAGAACGCCCTCATGCCACCCTTAGATGAAGGTTGGTATTCGCTACTTGATACTTTGAATCCCGAACGAATGAGTTTCACAGCAGCAGCGGTAGGAATAGGAAAGCTTGCTATTAGCAAAGCTGTAGAATACACGAAGCAGAGAAAGGTCTTCGCTGGTGAGCCTGTTGGGAGCTATCAAGGTTTACAGTTCCCATTGGCTGAGGCATACGCGACTCTCGAGACTGCGCGCTTGATGAATTTCAAAGCCTCAACGCTCTTCGATAACCAAGCAAGCTATAGAGATGTTGGAACCTATGCCAACATGGCGAAGCTAGTTGCCGTTGAAGCTGGTGTTAAGGCAGTTTACTGGGCGATGCAGTGTTTTGGCGGTTACGGATATGCCAAAGAGTACGATGTTGAAAGGTGGTGGAGGGAGGTCAACCTCATAAGGCTCGCTCCGGTTACGCAGCAGATGGCCTTGGCGTATGTAGGAGAGCATATACTCGGGATGCCTAAGAGTTATAGGACTTAATTTATTTTTATTTTATTCAGTATTTAAATTTATTTAGATTTGTTTAGAATCGTTAATTTTAAGTAACTCCACATTTTGGTCTATTCTTCCTAAACATTTTTATTGTTTGATAAACTAAAGCTGACATGCATCCCTTATTGGAAAAAAAAGGCTTTATACTTGATGTTGATGGGGTTATCGGAAGAGGAGACAAACCGATACCACAAGCTGTTGAGGCCGTGAATAAACTGATTTCTATGGGGAAAAGGGTTGTTTTCGTCTCAAACAATTCAACAAGAAGTCGAAGAATATACATGCAGAGATTCAAAGAATTTGGAGTAGATATTAGCGAAGAACAGATGTTTCTCACAACCTACGTCACCGCTACCTATATCAGACAAAACTATGGCAAATCCAAGGTTTTTACAACTGGAGAAGCAGGACTTGCTGAAGAACTAAAGCTTGCAGGTCATGAGATAGTCGATTACAGAGATGCGGACATCCTAGTCGTTGGATCGAACAGGCAGATCAGCTTCGAAATCCTCACCAAAGCCTTGAGAATGTGTCTTGATCGAGACAAGATCTACATAGCAACGAATCCTGACAAAATTTTCCCATCCGAAGATGGTCCTGTGCCAGGAACGGGAATGATTATAGGAGCACTTTACTGGATGACCGACAGAATGCCCGATTGTATATGCGGAAAGCCAGAGAGGGTCATAATGCAGCAGGCTTTAGAGTATCTCCAGCTAAAAGCTGAAGAAGTGGTTGTTGTTGGAGATCAAATCGATGTTGATGTGCTAGCAGGTAAAAACATAGGAGCTACTACCCTGCTCGTTCTCTCCGGTGTTACGACCAGACAAAACCTTAACCGCATGGTTGAGAAGTTCAATACAAAGCCGGACTATATTTTAAACGATTTCAGTGAGCTGTTTGACTGATCTTAATCAGTTTTGATAATTTTTTGAGCTTTTTCAAAATTAGAGAATTATCAGTGTTTAATTCCATGATCTATAATAGGTAATATATTCATATACAATCATCATATATTTCCGAAAAACTTTTAATTCTCTATTACATATTAATATCTGCTATGCACAACCAAATTCATTTGTTTGAATTTGAAGATAAATCAAGACCTTCACCAAATATTACACTTTTTGTATATAGTTTAATAGTCGAAAATATGAAAATAACGCTCAAATATCTAAATTTTAAATTAAATATTTTAAATAAAAGTTAAGAAAGGCACAGATTAGAGGTAAAAACATGATATCGCGTTACGATACACAAAAATCCTCTAATTGGGAGAAAAAACTCAAAGAAAGTGGGAAGATATTCAGAAAAATATTTGAGAATTTACCAAATCCAGTGGCAATTCTCGATAAGAGTGGAGTTTTCATTGAAGCCAATCCTGCTATGGTCAAAAACCTTGGAATAAACCCAACTGGTAAAAATCTGTACGATGTTCTTCCGGAAGAAATTGCTGAAAGAGAAATGGAGTACCTAAAGAAAGTTATGAGAGAAAACAAAAAAGTGAGCTTTAAGAATATGAGAGACGATAGAGAATTCTTTACCACTCTTCTTCCAATTAAGTTAAACGAGGGAAGCTACTGTGTGGTTATTGAGAGGGAAATAACAGGAACAATAAGGATAAACAGGCTCCTTAAAGTTATAAACGGAATAAACAAGCTCATGGTCTATGAAAAAGATCCAAAGGTTTTGCTTGACAAAGCATGCAAGCTTTTATTTTCTCTAAGAGACTATTATTCTGTTTGGATTGGACTAAAAAAAGAAAAGGATGTGGAACTTGTAAGCTATTGTGGTGGCTCTGGTTTGCATCCAGAAAAACTGAAAGACCCGAGATGTATCTGGTTTGCTGAAAGAAAGGCCAGGATGGTAAAGCTCACACCTGAGATGAGAAAGAATATCTGTCCCTATCATTCCTCTCATAAAGACCTTTACTGCATGATATTTCCGATGATTGTGGAGGATTCTGTTATCGGCTTCATCATCATCCATTCACAAAGAAAAGTACCAGTAGGAGAGGGGCAGCTACTTCAAACCCTTGCAAATGATCTTGCATTCGCTTTGAGGGCGAATGAATCTGAAAAGGCAAAGATAAGAGCATATAGACAGATAGAAGAGAACATTGAGAACTATGCTATTCTTGTTGATCAGATAAGGAATAACCTTAGCATTATCTCTGGAATTGCTGAGCTAAAGGTCGAGGATGAGGAGGCCAGAGAGATTCTTTTAAAGGAAGTAACTAGGATAGAGGAGGTTATCAAAAGGCTCGATAAGGGGTGGCTTGGATCTGAAAAGATAAGAAAGTTTTTAAAAATGGATGATGTGAGGCGTGAAATTGAAGAAATAATAAAGGAATTAGATTGCCCAAAGGATTTTAGATGCTATAAAACAGGATTTAAAGACCTTTGTAAAGCAAAAAACACAGATACATTTCTTGAATGTTTGGAGAAAGAAGGGGAAAAATGCCCGTTTTCTGTCTTCTATGGATATTCATATTTCTGTAGATGCCCAATTCGGATGTATCTTGCTAAAAAATTGAGTTTGTAGATTGTAGAGATCCACCTCTCCTAACCAACTGTATGTTATGCTAAAAACTATTCCAGCTCAGCATTTTAGTAATATAAAGTCTTTCCTTCTAATTTTTCTATTATTAGGATACGTTAAATCCAGCCATATCATCTTCACTCTAACATCCAGTTTTAAGAAAATTATAATCATTTGGTATCATAATAATCATCCATTTTGTTAATATAATTATTAAATTCTATTATAATGAAAAATTTATTAAATAAAAAGAGAAGTTGAAATTGATGTACGCATTTATGGCCCGAAATCTCATAACCAGAAAAAATATCCTCTTTGTTCTCATCATACTGACCATTTTAAACCTCGTAAATCTCTTTACAACACTTGTATCTCTCAGATCTGGACTTTATGAGGAACTCAATATGATTATCAAGTTTCTTTACCTCCAATCTCCGATCATAATGGCTATTTACAAGATCTTTATACCACTGATCCCCTTCCTTTTTCTGTTCAAATACGGAAAAAGCATCCAATTGAAAGATTACAATCAGATGAGCAACAAAGAAAAGGTAAAAACCGTCGTTATAAGTTCAATATTCCTCGCAGTGATCTGGAGTACAATTTTTTATGTGTTTGTTGCCTTCCACAACTTTCTTCTGACCTTTTTCGGAATTTCAATTTAGAGCTCAGACCCTTAACCAAACTAAAATTTTAAAATTTTAAAATTTTTATCAAATCTCTAAGATCTGTAATAGCATGATCAGCTAATTCAATAAACTCACGGATCATTTCTTTGTTTCTTTCCGTTATTAAGAGGACAGTTCTCGTACCGGCAAGCCTCCCTGAGAGTAGGTCGAATTTGAAATCACCAACCGAAATGCTCCCATCTGGTGTGCTTTTTGCATCAATGATGGCCCTTATCATCGCAAGGGGAGATGGCTTGGGGGGAGCAGATTCTCTGCTAACAACGTAGTCGAACTCAATACCAAACCTCTCCAAGAATATCTGGACACTCTCCGAGCAATTTCTGGTGACAATTCCCTTTTTTATTCCCTCTTTTTCCAAAAATTCTATTACTTCAAGGGCTCCAGAATTTAGCCTAGATTTTTTCGCAGCTTCAATTTCAAATTTTTTTAAAATTTCAAATTTCTTTTGTCTTTCTTTGCCCCTCAGTTTAAGGATTGATTCTAAAATGTACCTCTCTTTGATATTTAAAGCCTCTCGAATCTTATCAAATGGTAGATTGAGTTGGGTAAGTGTCCCATCCATGTCGAATATCACATTATCGATCCTTGTTTTCATTTTACCTCCTCTCAGTTTATCCTCCTTTTTCAGATTTATATTTTCTCAATCGCATCCCTACGCTCATTTTTGGATGGTTACAATTAAACAATCCAATTAACTCACCGAAAGAGTTATTTTACTTTTCAGGAAGCAAAAGTTATGCAACTCTTTAATAAAAGAGGGATTCTGATCTGCATGCTCATTTTTTCTCTTATCACATCGTCTATCGCAATCTTACCAAACCAGATTCTTCTGCAAAGTAAAGCTCAGTTCTTGAATGCTAACGAAGCAAGAATTAAAGCCGTAGCGGTGAAAAGTACCGAACCACCAGAAGGGGCGGTTATAAATATTTCCGTAATCGTTACTCCCGGAGATGGCAGGGTTTTCGTGTCTACAATCCCATATACCCAAATAGACATGCAGGGAAGTGCTCAACTCGCCGCTCTAACAGCATGTGACGTTTTAGGTTTAGACTTTATGAAATACGACTTCTTTTTCACGATAGAAGCGGATTCTCCAATTGTAGGAGGGCCTTCCGCTGGTGGAGTCATGACAGTTGCAACAATCTCAGCCCTCAAAAATCTTAGCATTAGAGAAGATGTATATATGACAGGAATGATTTAC
The DNA here is from genome assembly GCA_002011235.1 of Archaeoglobus sp. JdFR-27. GTDB lineage: Archaea > Halobacteriota > Archaeoglobi > Archaeoglobales > Archaeoglobaceae > Archaeoglobus_A. The sequence continues at coordinate 25,419 of MTMO01000051.1, forward strand.
CCAGACGGGTTTGTTGGACCGGTTGGGGGTATTCCTTACAAGTTGAAAGCTGCAGCCGAGTATGGGGCAAAGATATTCCTGATACCAAAAGGTCAGAGGGTTGTTACCGTAGAAGAAACTGTTGAGGAGAAAAAAGGGCCGTTCATTTTCATAAGTAAAAAAAGCAAACCTGTCGATCTTTACGAATATGGAAAGGAGTTAGGAGTTAAAGTTATCGAGGTCGAAAAGATAGAGGATGCTTTACTCTACTATACAAATTATACAATCGTCAAATCACAGCAAAAAACAAATCTTTCAAAGTATTCAAATCTGCTTATTCAGCTCGCCGAAAGGATGAAAAGAGACACATCCGACCTTTATTCAACAGTAAAAGCTACAGGAGCTAAACTTGAAAAGGCAGATGAATTCATATCAAAAGGAGATGAGAGCTACAAGAGAGGATATTACTATACAGCAACAAGCCAGTATTTTACGGCAAAAATCGAACTGAGATACCTTTACTACACCCATACGATTAAAGATGATGACGATCTAGAAGCTGAATTTGGAAGAATCGCAAATGAGATAAATTCCACTAAAGAATTTCTTTCCTCCTATAAAGATCTTGGAATTGAATCCCTCCAGCTTTTTGGTGCAGCCCAGGAGAGAATAACTCTCGCAGAAAACTACCTCTACCGGGCGAGAACATCTGATGATTTTGAGGAGTCTTTAAGATATTTAGCATTCTCAAAGGAGAGAATAGAGAGTGCAAGAGTATGGTTGTCTTTACTTGAAACTATAAAAGAGGATATACCGATCAAGTCTGAGGATCTGCAACGAAGAGCCCAATTTTATCTCAGTCAAGCAGAATCAATGGTTGTTTATGCATCCCAGATCGGAGGATACCCAGGATTGATAGATGATGCCCAGAACAGCATAGATATCTCAAGAAGACAGCTCGAGGAGGGGTTCTATGCAGGCTCGGCCATTTCAGCAATTGATGGAATAACCAAAGCAAGTCTTTCAATTGAACTTATAAATGTCGATGAAAATTCTATAAAGTCAAAGGTTATCTCCGCCAACAACTCAGCCAGAATAGCAATCGGAGAGGTTGAGAAAGTCGTAACTCCTGTATTACCAGTAGCATATTTAGAATATGCTGACACCGCAGAAAATCCGGTTTTGAAACTTTCCTATTATAAGCTCTCAGAGAGGCTGGCAAAACTCATGCTCTCCCTTTCAAGGGCCTTTCCTGAATCGAGAATTGTAAAAGTTGAATTAAATTACCCCCATGAGATTACACCCACTCCAAAATCCACACCCCCTACTATGCCAGATATCTCAAAAATCAAACCAGAGGTGCCAAAACTTCCGGAGATAGAGAAATACATCCCAGCCTTTGAGGCCTATCTAGCCATAGTTCTCATTATTTCTACAGCATATCTATTGAGAAACGTTAGAAGAAAATAGGATAGCTTAGAGTAGAAGAAAATAGCAGACAACAATGGTGCTGAGGGTTGCGAGGAAATTTACCCCAAAGTTCGTGAGGTAACCCATTCTTTCAAGTGTTGCACCGAGAAAGCTGTCAACATGTACGCCAATGAATCCAGCTATGATCGCTACAGGCACGTAGGTTGCAGGAAGAACTGAAAGAAAGAAGGCAATCATAGTCACAATAACTGAACCGGCAAGAGCTGATAACTCACCGAGAACAGACACCCCACCGCTCTCCCCGGGGCTTACAGGATTAAAGTTTGTGATTAGATAAACCCTCCCCGAGGTTTTGCCTATCTCACTTGCCATAGTATCTCCCAAGGCTGTTGCGATGCTCGCTACAAACGAGACGAGGAAGATATCCGAACCGATGACATGATAGTTTAAAGCAAAGAACAAGGCAGGAAGGCTATTTGAGAAAACATTTACATACCCCCTAGCCCCCCCAGCAGGTTCTTCAATTCCTAGATCAAGCTTTAGTGAATACCGGAATCTTGTTGCGAAGGAACCTATTATATAAAAGGACGCAAGAATCAGGAAAAATCGAATGTCCGTAAAGACAATTATAAGAGTTCCAACAAGAGTTGCACTCATAAGACCGCTTTCATCAGCCACTCCCGTTCTCATTGCTGCCAAGCCCAAAATAAAGGAAAAAACAAAAGCATAAACAAGCTGATTAAGGGGAGCATAGAGACCGTAGATGTTAAAAATCAGCAAAACAGTTGACGTTGCGAGGAGCAAAGTGGTTCTTTTATCGCTCTCAACCTCTATGCTTTCAACCAAAGCTGCTGTTATACCTCCCACTAAGGAGAGAAAGAAAAGAAATTCCTCATTTATGGACATATTCCTTACTATGAAGAAGAAACTAAGATAAATTAGAGCGAGAAGGGTGAAAATTCCGATATTGAAGATGGACTTTCTCCTGAATTCGTGTCCCAAGAGCATGAAAATTGCGACTCCAGCCACATAATCAGGTACACCAATAAAAGTGGAAAGAATCAAAACAACCGATAGAATATAAGAGTTAAAATAAGAACTCGGACTGTTAAGCCTGCTAACTCCTATTTTAATTTTTTCTCCTTCATAAATCGTATAAAGCATGAGAATCGGGGCGAAAATACCCAAAACAATCCAACTTTCAACAAAAGGTAAGAGAAAGGAGGGAAGCATTGCTATCAGAACGAGTATTCCAGTGGGGTAAAATATCCCCTCAAATCTCTTAAACTGGTAGCCCATTGGCAAAGGTTAAGTAATTTCTATCTTAAAAAATTACCGATGCCTGAATTGTTCAAATTCATCAGAAAAATCTATGAGAAGAGATTGGAAAACGAGGTAAGAAGTGGGAATGTTCCTGAGCACATAATGGTTGTTACTGACCAACATGATTTTGTTGAAAATACCTCAAGCTTTTATCGACTCATAAAGTGGTGCAAGAAATTTAAGATCAAAGAATTAACAATTTGTATGCACATTTATGAGAAAGAAAATATAAACCAGCTTATCTCAGAACTCTGCTCTTCCCTTAAAGGTCACAGTTTGAAAATAATAACAAAAGAAAGAACTATTGAGTCGGGAAATGGGAATTTAAAGCTCAATTTTATCTTAGGATATGGTGGAAAGGCAGAAATTACAGATGCGGTGAAAGAGATTGCAAAATTTGTGGTGAATGGGAAGATGTCGCCTGATGAGATAGGAGAAAATGAGATAGAGAAACATCTCAGAATGAAAAGTACACCAGATCTTATAATAAGAGCTGGAGAAGAAATACCGGATTTTCTGATATGGCAAAGTATATACAGTGAACTCTATTTCCTTGATATAAAATGGTGCGCTTTACGATACATTGATTTTCTAAGATGTCTCAGAGGGTATCAAAAGAGGGAGAGAAGGTTTGGTAAGTAGCTAAAAACCAAGTAAAAAAGTAAGGTGAAAAGATGGGGAGAAAACCTGAAACAAAACGGTTCATGTCCCGAAAAGAGAACTTAAGACAAATAAGATACATTGCAGATTATCAGTTCGGCGAAGGGGTAGGAAGGATTCTCTTCCCCGATTCCATCAAGCTCATAATCTCACCTAAAACCGGGAGAGTCAGACAGATTACCGATCAAGGCTTAAGAATCGCAACGATAAAACCTGCCTCAGGTTGGCTGAGTTTGAGTATTGAGGGGGCAAAGAGGCTCCATGAGACTTTCGAATTTCCGAAACTGAGAGTTGTTGTGATGAATGAGGTCTCAGACTTCATAGCCGAGGGAAAAAACGTGTTTGCAAAACATGTGATGAAGGTAGATGAAAACATAAGAGCAGAGGATGAGGTTTTGGTTGTGAATGAAGATGACAGATTACTCGCTACAGGAAAAGCCATATTAGGCAGTATTGAGATGCTGAACTTCGACAGGGGAGTAGCTGTGAGTGTCAGAGCGGGAGTAAAAAAGTTAAAAAGCTGATACCATGATCAAAACCAAGAAAATAAAGATAAATAAACCATTAATCTTTGATCGTAACAGGAATGTCCTTTTAATTAGGAAAAATTCTGTGATAGATAAGAGGATCAGTTTTAAAGGGAAGGTGATAGTGGGGATTGATGCGTGCCTCTGGGGAGATGTTGAATGCGAGGAGATCTTGGTTGGAAAGGCTTCCTACATTAAAGGGAAAGTGATTTGCAGGAAAGCAATCGTTGGAGCGAAAACCGAGTTCAACTCAATAGTTGGAGAGGAGATTTCAATTCAAAACGGTTGCAAAGGTAGATACGTAAGAGGAAAAACAGTAGTGATTCGAAAGAATGTTGAAATAGAGAGTTTAGAGGCGGAAACCGCTTATATAGATGGAATTTCAAAACTTGGAAAGATTGATGTCAAAAAGGTTGTTGCTTCAAAAAGCCCCTGATGCTACAATCCAACAAAAATGGGAAAAAAGTAGATTGCTTAATTAATTGAGTTTAACAGATTACTGAGGCTTTTCCATCAGGGAGAACTTCTTCAAGATTGCTCCATCCTTAGAATGGGGTGTTCTGTAAACGCTATCTCCTCCTTTCTCAATCTCCCTAGCCCTATCAGCTTCGATTGCAGCGACTCTCATCATCTCATGTGCTGAAGCAACGAGTGGTATGTACTTCTCGGGATCCTTCTCGATGAAGCAGCCCTTTACATCGATGTCTGCTACCTTCTCTGCTATGTAGTATGCTGCCATGGCCTTTGCCTTTGCATAGGGATTCTTGAAGTTTCCTGCTGCAACAGCCCTCTCTGCAGTAACAACGACTTGCGGGAGCTCAGGAGTTTTGCCCTCTTTGAGAGCATCGATGACACCATCAATCGCTTCCTGAACAAGTCTAAACGCTCCGGTAGCTGCGAGAACCTTTACGACATCTGCATTGAAGAGGGCCATCTCGGTTGGGTCAAGGAATTCTCTCCTTGCCCCTATCATGGAGTCTGCATTTATGAGGATGTAACCGAATCCTTTCTCCTTGAACTCATCCTTCGCCTTCTTTGCCGGAGCATCGCTGATAATTATAACTGGCTTTCCTTCAAACGCCTCCCTTGCAGCCTTTGGGCCAGGAAGTGCAGCATTCGGAGATACAACGATAACGAGATCTGGATCAAACTCCTTCATCTTCTCTGCTACTTCAGCCTCTTCCGGCTGCATTTTTGCTCCACTCGTTACCACCCTAACTGTTATGTCTCCTCTGTCAGCCCTCTCATCGAGAAGATACTCCACCAGAAGAGCCGTGCCAATGGCACCCATTTTAACTACGCCTACTTTAACCATATCAATCACCATGGTTTCTTCAGAGTAGCATGAATATAATCGTTTCCTTTTTGTTCTCTCAATACCTTTTCTGTAATCTTAATTGTCAATTCCAATCGAATCTCGGTTTTATCCATCTGATACCTCAAGTTTTTTAGGTTGCTTTCTTGCTAGAAACTTCAATATAGCCAAGATACCGACCCCTAGGGCTATTGGAATTACGTTCAGTGTTGCCCCAGCCAATCCAATTCCTCCTACTATAAGTTTCAGCTCATTTCTAAGAGGCTTCCTGTAGTAGCCAGTTATTGCTATCGCAAGGAGATACATCACAACTATAGCACCGAGGAAATAGTACAGCACCTTCAGGACCATCATCACATCCCATGCTTGCACGGTTATAAGGAACATTTCTGGATGTGTGAAATAGATATATGGCCCTACATAACCGGCAAGAGCATACTTAACCGAGTTTCTAGCTGTTTTCCAGAAATCTCCTCCGGCTAAAGCCGAGCCCGCATAGGCAGCTAACGCTACCGGAGGTGTTAGATCGGCGAGTATCCCGAAATAAAAGACGAAGAAGTGGGCTGCAAGAAGGGCTATCGCTGCCCCAGTCCCAGGAACAAGCAAATCATACATCCCAGTCCCAGACACAGCTGTATACACAGCCGGAGCTGCAACCAGAGATGTTATAACGTAGTTTGCTGTTGTTGGAACACCCATACCGAGTATGAGGCTAAAGATCATCGCCATAATCAAAAGCAAAAGGAGGAAGCCTCCTGTTAGGTCTATGAGCTTGTATCCCAAACTAGTTACAAGCCCAGTCATTGTTAGAACGCCCTGGATTAAACCTGCACTTGCTGCAGCAAGCATAACACTCGTGGAAGTGATGCCTGCATCGATCATCGATTCGTAGGTTGCCTTGTACATAGTCCTCCCAGCTTCTCCCTTCGAAGTATAACCAACGATAAGCGAAAAGAGTATCCCAAAAACACCAGTCATCAGGAGAATTGCTTCTTTTCTAATGCCCAGTGACTTTGCAAGAGCTATAAAAAGTATGAACAATAGACTTATGTAGAGCTTCTCATTGAAGTTCACAAGTTTAGACGTTGCTGCAAGCGCAATCAGAGCCATAGCCATTATTATGAGAGTCGTAGTAACCGGCATCGCGATCTCTCTTCCTGTAAACATGAGAAGAGTTGTTACAACTGCAACGCCGACATAAAACTGCTCATTTCCAGGAATTTCTTCCCTAGATATCCACGCAACCCATATCGCTATTCCGAGAGAGGAAATCGCAACTATGTGTGGTGCAAGTCCCCAGACAAGTGCAACCGTAATAACAACTATTGGTAAAAGAATGTACACTTTTCTTACGAAATAGCTGATGGGCTCAAAGGCAGTTCTCGAGATTCCCTTCAATCCCAAACGCCTTGTTTCTAAATCTATGAAAAGATACACACCCACGTAGTAAATCAACGCCGGTATGACTGCTGCTATAATCAGCTTGTTGTATGGAACCCCAAGAAATTGAGCCATGATGAATGCTGCCGCACCCATGATCGGGGGCATTAGCTGTCCACCTGTTGATGCAACGGGTTCAACAGCTCCAGCTATCTCTTTCGGATAACCGGCTTTTTTCATCAATGGAATTGTAAATGTTCCTGTAGTGAGGACATTTGCAACAGAACTTCCGCTGACAGTCCCCATCATACCGCTTGAGACCACAGCAGCTTTAGCCGGACCTCCCTGTCTAGGACCAAAGAGAGCGATCATGAATTTTGTTATGTAATCGCTAACCCCGATTTTCAGCAGAAATGCTCCAAAGTAGATGAAAGCAAAAACATAGATAGTCATCACGTAAAATGGAATCCCAAATATACCTTGATCGAGATAGAGATACTGTACAAATCTACTCCAGTTAAACTGCGTATCCCTTATACCATAAGCCAAGAAAACCAAGACGATGACTGGGAGGATCCATCCAACTGTTCTTCGGGTGGCTTCAAGCACCAGCGCTATTGCGATTAATCCAAAGAGAACATCATGGGTGGTTACATTGTAATAAACTGTATAGGAAGGAAACCTCCAGAACATGTAAAACATACTTGCCAATCCTAAAATGATAAGAATATAATCGTAAAATGGTATTTTTCTGAGGTGTTTTTCTCTCTTCACCGCAGGATAAAGTAGAAAGGCAATCATAAGTATCATTGCAAGAATAAACGCCTCTCCCTGTTTATCTTGAAAATCTAGGCGTAGAAATAAGATTTTCAAACCCATTCTGGAGAAAAGATCATAAATTGAGTAGGTAAAATTGAAGATGAATAGAATTTCATACACACCTATCAAAACGGCCGCCACTTTAACGATTGTCAGAAATTTTGGACTTAGAGTTCTTTTCCTCTCCAACACGATCTCTTTCTTTTCAGAGGTATTTTCTTCGTTCCCTTCAAACTCCTCCACTTCTAACACCTCCTCGACAATGCAATTATGGTGGGTATTTTTAAGACTTCAAAACGAACTTTACCTTCGTCTTTTAATCCAGAAAGTACCGCCTTACCATTCAACCCGATTGTAACATTGTTGAGTGGAATAAACCAGTACTCCCAGTTTTTGCCGAGATACATATTCATGTTTTTAACAAAAAAACCGTTATCAACATTAGCTTCGAGTGGCTGTCCAGCTTCAAACTGCTGCCACTTCTCCTGAATGGCCGTTATTCCAGATTCATTAACTTGATATATGTCCACTACTCTTGTGAGAGAAACACTATGTTTGTAATTAACTGTTAGCGTCAAACTTGAAACAATTGGGGAATAACATATGGTTTTTTCATTAAACTCGATTTTTAATGCGTTTATGGGAAAGAAAACAAACAGAAAAACAAAAAATAGAAAAAAGATGTATTTTTTCAAAAAGTTACACCTCAAGGCTTGAGGTTGCTTGGTACGCTTATCCCCTTCTCTTCATAGTATTTAATTGCTCCCGGATGGAGCGGTATCATTAGCCCTTCGAAAGCATGATTCATGTCTATCTGTTTGGCAACCTGATGAGCTTTTGCCAGTTCATCGATGTTCTCGTAGAGTATCTTAGTCATTTCATAAACAACTTCGTCTGGTACATCCTTATGGACAGCCAATGTTGCTTTAACAGCTATCGTTTGGACATCTTCGTCCATCCCATTGTATGTTCCCTTGGGGATTGTAACCTTGACGTAGAATGGGAATCCTTCATCATGCAACTTCTTTACAACATCATCAGGAACCGGGATGAGGCGTACAGGCACTTTTACGGCAATCTGGTCTATTGCCGGAGCAGGGAAAGCGATAACTGTAAACTCTGCATCAACCTGCCCTAACACAAGACTTTGAGCTGCTTCGCTGAATGTCTGGTAAATTGGCTCGATATCATCCCAAACTCCCGCAGCTTTCAGAACCCTCTCAGCTGTCGCAGCACATCCACTCCCTGCTGCTCCTACTACAACCTTCTTTCCTTTAAGGTCTTGAAGTGTTTTGATGTCACTATCAGCTCTAACAACGATCTGAATCGGTTCTGGATACAGGGTTCCGATTCCCCTCAACTCTTTGATCGGCTTACCCTCAAACTGGAATTTTCCTTCCCAAGCATACCATGTAACATCATTCTGAATGATTGCAGCCAGAGCTTCGGCTTTTCCAATCGCTTTTGAATTTGAAACACTTGCACCGCTGGTAACACCCTTTGCAGCGATAATGTCACTCTTCTTGTTCAGAACCTTTGCAAACATCGATCCTACGGCGAAGTAAACACTGCCAGGTCCAGAGCCGGTGTAGATTGTAATAATGTATTTGCCGTCCTCAGTTTTCGGTATTTTTGCGCCAGTCGGTGTTGGGGCCGGTGTCGCCTTTGGAGCCTCTTGCTGTGCACAGCCAGCAAACACCAGTGCTGCAATTACGAAAATTGCCACTAAATACTTTAACTTTGCTTTCATTCAACCACCACCATTTTAAGAACCTTTAAACTTTACTGGTATATAAGATTTATTAATTGTTGAGAATCTGACTAAAATCGCCGAAACTGCTTTTAAAACTTCGTATGTATGGCTCTATAGTGATCTGTAAGATCTAAATGGTTTTATAGTTTATAGATATTTGTCTATGCTTTCCAAATTTTCATATCTCTCAAATCCTGCAAGAATTTTTATTTCAACCTCAATTCCACTTTCTTTTAGATGAGCCAGTGCAGTTGAGCCTGCAATAACCACCACACCAACCCTGTAATTATTTACAGGTACACCCATAACATCCTCGTTAGCCTCACCTATACAAAGGATACCACCGATTCTAGCAGTATTCAACTTTTCAACAACTTCAACAGCCTTTTTTCTAGCCACAGCAGGTATTTCACGAACATCTGCTGGAATTACACCATATCCTCTTTTTACAACATTTTTTACTTCACATAAACCACTCCTTATAAAAAGGTCAATCGGATCGAGTGAGGAGCCAATGTACGAAATAACGTTCGTGAATCTAACCGGTTCATAACCCATATATTGCAGAGTTCCTGCAAACGTTGGGAAAGTGTTTATTTTAGAATTTATAAAGGCAGCATCAATAACAGATGTGCTTACCAACCCAATTACCACTTTATCTTCTGGAACTTTTATCTTATTTGTCGTTTTATGATATATTTTCACCAACGGGCTGATAGCTAAACCAACATCTATACACTCTTTCACCAATTTTAGGGATTTATCAAGGTTCGATTCATCAATAATCCCTAAATTCAAACTTACCAAGCCACTTCTTGTGTGAATGTCTAAATTAGCCTGATAAGCGTATTCCTCACGCCTTTCAATAAAAGAGCCAATCCTCTCTTTTAACATCCCTTTCCTTAACTCTTCAATCCCTTTATCTGATATAACCCTCCCTGCCAGTCCAACCTTTTTCGTTAACCCCGCATTATCCAAAACCCTAAGATAATATTGTATGGTATCTTTTTTTACAGTAATCGCCTTTTCTTCAAGTTTTTCAGCGATCGTTTTTGCCCCCAATGGCATATCGGAATTCGCCAAAACTTTGAGTATATTGTAAAGAACCGGATTATCAATTGTAGATTTCATTAGGCATTTAACGATGCTACAATTAAAAAATTTTGGGATGATCTAACGAAATATCAATAAATTATTGAAATTAGGAGGTTTACTTCAGCTCATCCAAAGATTCCGCCACAGCTTCTAAAAACTCATTCAATTCCTTCTCAGTGTGGCTAAGACAGAGATGACATCTTTTCATCGGGTTTGGTGTGAAAAATATCCCTTTTCCTCTCATCTTCGCGGCAAACAGCTTAAACTTCTCTTTATCTATCCCAGCAATCGATGAATAGTCTACGACCTCCCCTTCAGCGAATTGAATTGCGAATATTGATTTATAACCTACCACCCTTGCTGTAATGTTTTTATCTTCCACCAACTCCCTTAAAGCCTTTCTGTACTCTTCTCCAAGCCTTGCGATGTAATCCACAACATTATCCCTTTCAAGAATCTCAATCGTTTTTTTCGTTGCCGCAAGACCTGCAGGATGACCGCTGTAGGTTCCTGATACAAGAACGCTATTGTGAATCATCGACATTACTTTTTTCCTGCCAACGATCGCCGCAATTGGGTAACCATTTCCCATTGACTTTCCGATGGTTGTTATATCGGGAATAACACCAAATTCCCCCTGAACTCCATGAATGTTGTGTCTGAAAGCTGTGATTATCTCATCAAAAATCAACAGGCTTCCATAAGTCTTTGTTTCATTTCTCAACGTCTTTAAGAACTCCTTTTTAGGTATAATCGCCCCTACACTGTGAGGAATGGGTTCAAGTATCACCCCAGCTACCTCATCATGATGCTCCGCCATCAATTCTTTAAATGCATCGCTGTCATTGAATGGTAAGATTAGAGTTGAATCGCATGCAGCCTTTAAAATTCCCTTTGAATGTGGGTAGATTTCACCCATTTTATCAGAGGGAGGGTTTACATTGAAAGCGACATAGTCATGCCAGCCATGATAGCAGCCCTCGAACTTTACTATTTTCTCTCTACCTGTATAGGCTCGTGAGAGCCTTATCGCATGATAGGTCGCTTCTGTGCCAGAGTTAACAAAATTGACCATTTCTGCAGAGGGGATTAGATCTATCAATTTCTCGGCAACTTCAACTTCCAGTTCGCACAGTCCAGCCCCAAAAAGCACACCATTATCGATCTGTTCTTTTACAGCCTCATTTACTTCAGGATTGTTATGACCAAGAATGATTGGACCAAATGCTAGATGGTAATCGGTGTAAATTTTGCCATCCACATCCTTTATTTTGCATCCGTATGCTGTTTCTGGAACAAAAGGTTCGGGATAGTGAGTTTCACTTCTCAACCCTGTCTGTGCTGCTTTGGGTATGATCTCCACTCCTCTCTCATAAATCTTCGTACTTCTCAATTGCACCACCTATTTAAAAACCTTAAGTAATTTAACCCATCTAAGGTTTATAAATTCTTTTCTTTTTTTCGACTCGATGTATTTAAAACCATCTTCTATCCAATCTCTTATCTAACTAAACCAGAAAATCTCATTTTGAGTGAATTTCCAACGGAAATCGGTGAGTTAGAGTGATACCATCAGTGTTTGAAACCAATATAAAGCTTATACCAGACCAAAAGGATTAAGTAACCCTTATTTATTCAAGGTTTAAATATGGTAGACAGCATTTTTGAAAAACGTGGATTGCTAGAAGATATTTATAAGCAAATTGATGAGACCGCAAAACTCCTAAACCTTAGTAAAAACACCATTGCGAAGCTAAAGTCTCCAGAAAGAGCTGTCGTAGTTTCCTGTCCTGTTGAGATGGAGAACGGAGAGGTTAGAGTATTTACCGGATTCAGAGTTCAGTATAATGGTAGCCGAGGCCCTTACAAAGGAGGGATAAGATATCATCCAGATGTAACGTTGGAAGAGATGATCGCAATGGCGGCACTGATGACTTGGAAATGTGCTGTCGTTAACATTCCTTTCGGCGGTGCAAAAGGTGGGATAGCATGCAACCCCCTAGAAATGACGAGAAAGGAGCTGATGAGATTAACCAGACGCTATACCGAGATGATAAGGCCTATAATCGGCCCAGAAAAAGACATTCCAGCTCCTGATTTGAATACGAATGAAGATGTGATGGCGTGGATAATGGATACTTATAGCATGGTCAATCAGTACACCGTGCCTGGAATCGTCACCGGAAAGCCAAAATGCATTGGGGGCTCGGAGGGCAGAAAAGAGGCAACAGGGAGAGGAGTGGCAATAATAACAAGGGAGATCTCAAATATGTTTTTCGGTAAACCTGTGGAAGTGGCAATTCAAGGTTTTGGAAACGTTGGAAGCGTTGCGGCAAAGGTCTTGAGTGATTTTGGGTTTAAGATAGTGGCCGTAAGCGATTACTACGGCGGAGTTTATTCAGCAGATGGTTTGAATATTGATGAGCTGCTAAGCCATGTCGAAAAAGAGGGGACAGTGTCAACCTATCCCAAAGGCGACAAAATATCCAATAAAGAGTTGCTTGAGTTAGATGTGAATTTGTTGATCCCAGCTGCCGTTGAGAGTGTGATAAATTCCGAGAATGCCGATGATGTCAAGGCAAAGGTTGTTGTTGAAGCCGCAAACGCTCCAATAACCTACGAGGCGGACAGAATTCTTAATGAAAGAGGGATAACAGTAGTTCCCGATATACTCGCCAACGCAGGAGGAGTTGTTGTCAGCTACTTCGAATGGGTGCAGGGATTGGAGAGGTACTTCTGGAAGGCAGACAGGGTTTTCAGAGAGCTTGAAGACATCATGATAAGCAGCCTGCATGAAGTTTTAAGCGTATCGAAGGATAAAGAAGTGGATATGAGAAAAGCTGCTATGATGCTTGCCTTGAAAAGAGTGGCCGAGGCACACGAGGCTAGGGGGCTCTGGCCTCAGTAACTTCCACAATAGTTTTCATTTGCATTCTTCTGTTTTTCCAATTTATTCACCTCTTTATTTTATTTCTTTTTTGAAGAAAAAAATCGAAAGTGTTATCAATTGAGAATCTTAAAATTTTTAAAAATTAAGCCATGAGGAGGTAATTAACGTGGAAAAAAGGGATGTAGCTGTTCTTGGAGTCGGGCAAACTAAATTTGGATACCATCCAGACAAAAGCCTCGTCGATCTATTTGCAGAGGCTTTTTACGAGGCTTTCAACGAGTCGAACATAGAGCTAAAAGATATTCAGGCGATTTACTATGGAAATTTTGTAGGAGAGATGACAGATGGTTCAGCTAACCTTTCAGGCTTCATTTCCGATGAAATCGGATTGAGGGGGATTCCAGCCAGAAGATATGAGGCAGCATGTGCAAGTTCAAGCGTCGCCTTCAGAGAGGCTTATCTAGCTGTTGCACACGGCATCTATGACTGTGTGGCTGTAGGCGGTTCTGAAAGGTTGTACAATGCTGGAACTGCCATTGGCACGAGAGCTTTGGCAACGGCAGTCGATGGCCTGCATGAGATGACTGCCGGCCTAACTTTCCCCGGAGTTTTCGCTCTAGCAGCAAGACTCTACTCGAAAAAGTATGAGATTCCTATGGAGAAGTTGCATGAGAAGATGGCACTGGTTTCCATAAAGAACCATAAGTATGGAGCGATGAATCCTAAGGCTCAGTTTTACAACAAGTTTGGTGATCTCAAGGTAGAGGATGTGCTGAATTCAAAGGTTATCTGCTCTCCTCTAACGCTATTCGACTGCTGCCCAATGACCGATGGAGGGAGTGCTGTTATAATAGCATCAGTTGATTTTGCTGAGGACGTTATTGATAACCCCGTTTACGTCCTCGGTACTGGCCAATCTGGAGCTGGGGGCCTCTTCAGACAGAGAGAAGACATGGTAAGAGCGATTCCAAGAAAAATTGCGGCTGAGATGGCGTATAAAGAAGCGAAGCTGACCCCAAAGGATATCGATTTCGTTGAGATCCATGACTGCTTCACCATAGCCGAGATAATCGCGAGCGAGGCTATGGGCTTCTTCGAATATGGAAAAGGAGCCGATGCGGTCGAAGAAGGGGAAACCTGGGTTGAAGGGAGCATACCAATAAACCCCGATGGCGGACTGATTGGGAAGGGGCATCCTGTTGGTGCTACGGGCACGTCTCAGATTTATGCTGTTGTAAAACAGCTCAGAAATGAGTTCAAGTATAATCAAATTAAGGATGCTGAAATTGGAATGACAGATACACTTGGAGGGGATTTTGGAACTCTCGTCAACATAATTCTGGGAATTCACAGGAGGTGAAAATATGGCAGACACAATAAGCTTCAAAGAGTATTTTGATGCTTTGCTTGAGGGAAAGCTTCTTGGCCTTAAATGCTCTGATTGCGGAGCTTACACTTGCCCTCCAAAGGCTGTCTGTGATAGCTGTGGAAGCAGAAACGTTGAGAGGGCTGAATTGTCTGGGAAGGGAAGAATTACGACATTCACAACCACCTATATCGCACCGGTTGGCTATGACAAAGAAGTGCCTTATACGGTTGCGATGGTAGAATTGGAAGAGGGGCCTTGGATTGTTGGAAGGCTCGAGATTGAGAATGCTGACGAGATAGGACAAGACCTTATAGGAGAAGAAGTTGTTGTGGAAGGAAAGGAGTTTCCTACAGAGATGTTTTACCCAGATAAGAAAAAGAGAGTTGTCCCCGTGTTCAGACTTGAAAAAGCTTGAAATGGATTAAAATCTTAAAAAATTTTAGGAGAGTTGAAGATGAACTTTGAGTTTGATGAAGAGCACAAAATGATTCAGGATTCAGTAAGGGAGTTTGCAGAGAAAGAAATAATGCCTTACGGAAGGGAGTACGATGAAAAAAAGGAGTATCCGATGGAGATCTACAAGAAAGCAGCAAAGCTCGGATTCATAGGGGCAAGTATTCCTGAAGAGTACAACGGAGCAGGGATGGACTGCATTGCTGAGGCAATAATAAGCATGGAGTTCTGCAGAGCTGATTCTGGAATTGGTTCAGCCATTGACCTTGCGACTCTAGGCGTGCCTATGCTCCTTCATTTCGGAACAGAAGAGCAGAAAGAGAATTTTATGGCCAGAGTTCCAAAAGGAGATGGACCTTCCGCTATAGCGATAACCGAGCCGGACTGTGGTACTGATGTTGCTGCCTTGAGGACGAGGGCAATTCTTGAAGGTGATGAATGGGTTTTGAATGGAACGAAGCAGTTCATAACCAATGGAAAGGTTGGACTTTACACCGTGGTGCTTGCAAAAACGGATCCAAGCGCTGAGCCACCCCATCGTGGCATCTCAGCCTTTCTCGTTGAAACGGATAGAGATGGCTACCAAGCGAATCTAATCGATAAAATGGGGATGCACTGCCACGATACAAGCGAGGTAGTACTAAAAAATGTTAGAATACCCAAGGAGAACCTGATAGGCCAAGAAAACAAAGGCTTCTATCAACTAATGCGATTCTTTAATGAGAGCAGGATCAAAATAGGTGCCCTTCACCTAGGGATTGCAATAGGAGCATACGAAAGAGCTTTGCAGTATGCAAAGGAGAGAAAAGCCTTTGGAAGGCCTTTGATAGATCATCAGGCAATTCAGTTCAAGTTAGCTGATATGTA
>MTMO01000053.1 GCA_002011235.1 Archaeoglobus sp. JdFR-27
CGAGCACGATTACCTTCTCGCCCGGTTTTATCCTGTAGCCTTTCGTCGTAAAGCCGTATCCTTCCTCAGCTTTGGTTATTTTTAAACTTGAACTTAGAAGCAGAATTCTCGTTTTTGTTTCGTTTGGTGTGGGAATATAGGAATCTGAAGATGGAGATAGCGTAATCTTGGTTCCGGTCTGGGAGCAACCTACTAGGGGTATGATTACAAGTAATAGTAGAAATACGAGTGTTCTCATGCTCATCCAACTATGAGTTGAACTGTATAAAAATGGCAGTAAATCGTAATCATCTATTAACTTTCACCCTAAAGAGCATGTCTCCGTTGTTATTCAAACTGTTAATAGTAATTAGTTCATCTGTCTTCTCTTCGGAATTTTCCCATGGATCGGAACCATCAGAGTATTTCCACCTAATTACCCCATTATCAGTTGTATATACGTCAATAGGTCCTATATCGACATATTCAAAGGCGGAGTCATAAGGTCTTTCTCCTTGCAGTTCTACCATTATATATGGGTGATTAGATTCGTAATTTACCAATACACTTTCACTTGCTAAAATATTCCCATTTTCATCCATTATGTACATGTTTAAGTATATGTCTCCATGTGGGTCTCTTGTTCTTATCAGGTAGAAGATATACTTAGAATTCCAATCTAAACTCACACCATCGGTCCAATGATGACCATTTCGGTCATAGTAACCTATCCAACCCACTAAGTTTCCATTGTCGTTGATATCCAATGTTATATGTCCACAGTAATCCTTACCCTCTTCATGTATCTGTGCTATCCATCTCACTTCTCCACTTTCTACATTTAGATAGTTTTTAACTGGGTGTATGGTCATTTTAATCCCTTTCTTTTTGTAATCAGGTAGTATCCTATCCGGGTAATCCCTCGTTTCTTGCCATACAACCATTTATTCACCTCCCTATTCTTTACCAATCATTAAATCAACTTTTATTTAACAATTCCGACCACTTCAACCCAGATTGAAGTAATCGAAAGGTTTATAAAAGAGATTTCAACGAAAGAATCTTGAGACAGCTTTATTGGCTTAAAGACCAAATTGGTTTGATTTTTTGTTTATCATAAGGGTTAGAAGGTTGAGTGAAACAAAATTTCGATAGTAATATTTAACTTAACCATAAGAAAGTAAAATTTTCATCTAACTTTTAAGATCCATAAATCCAACGAATATCAGTGAGAGAAGAAAAATAGGTGAGGAGATTAGGAGCATCAGTTGTATGTGATGAAAGTTTTCCATAACTACTCCTGCCACTATCGTTACCATAACCCCTACAATATTCTCCGTGTTACCGATAAAAGCCAGAACTTTGGCAACGTTTCTGTTTGCTTTCTTCTGGATAGCTGAGGTTAGTATAATAGCGGTGAATCCGTTGCCCATACCGTTAAGTGTAGAGCCGACAGCTATCAACAACAAAACCCACACTCCGTTGGAAAATCCCGATAGGAGTGTAAGTGGGTAAACAGATATCAAGATTATACTCAATTGCAAAATCCTGTATTGGTTCCTGAGTTCTCTTTTAAATACTGTCAATCCTGATATTGCAGAACCCAGCCCGATGAAAGCGACGATCATAGAGTATGCGTTTATAAAGCCGTTTTCAAGTGCATCGGCAACCGGTACAATCGCCAAGTTAACCACGCTGCCAGCAGAAGCTATTAGGACTCCTATTATTAAGGCTCCTTTAAGCGTTTTTTTGCGAAGAATATCTTTCAGACCATTTCTGAGATCATCAAACATACGAAAGTTATCTCCGTTATCTCCATTACTCATACTTGATATTTCAGAGAGCCTTAGCTGGGATACCAATACCCCGGATACGACCAAACAGAGCGTTATAATAATCGTGCCAAGGTATCTTAAGTTTATGAGAAAAGCGGCTATGAGAGGCCCAGCGACCATCATAAAGGAAAAGGTCATCTCGTAAATGGCATTGATGCGTTCAAGGCTGATACCTTTAAGTTTAGGGGGTATGGCATACTTTAGGATGTTATACGTTGTTATTAATGCTTCTACAATTATGGCTAATGAGAGTAGAGGAAGTAGTATGGATTTTGATGTTGAATTTGATATACTATAAAGCGAGAAAATTAGAAATATTAGAAAAAGAAACACCAAAATCAACACACGCTTAACACCGATTCTGTCTGCCAAAATGCTAAGTGGTATGCTTGAGACGGTTGAAGTGAGTGTTCTGAGAGCAAAGAGAACAGAAACGAAAAGGATACTTGAGGTTGAGGTGTATATGGAGTTCAGTATTCCTATGAATAGATACCATGCACCGCAGCCTACGAGAACGTCTATCGCACCGATAGAAAGGAGATTCAGCCGTGCCATGGGAATTTTTTATTTCTTATTTTTCCGATTTTTCTAACTAAACATCTGGGTGAAGGTTAATGATATCCTGTATCGCATTTTGAACAGACATGTAAGTAACTGAACGTCCAGTCTATTATATGTTATTATGAGAGCATGAAAATTTAGGTCAGCTCTATCACGATTCCGAAAATATTCGGATGAAGTAAGTTAGAAGTACTTACTTCAATTTTAATTTTATGTATAAAGTTATTGTAAAAGTAAAGGAAAGTAAAGGGACGACGCTATCGGAAATGCAACGATCGATTCAACAGCTTTGGATTGATTAGCCAGTATATTCCTGCAAATAGGATATCCACAGACTAAAAGAACCTCTTGGCAACTTCTACCGACTCCTTATCGTAGATGACGAGGGCAACCTCCTTTACGTTTGAGGCAGTCTTTGAAAAGTCTTTAACGACTTCTATGAAGGTCTTGACAACCTCTTCAAGCGGACAGCCGTAGATTCCAGCGCTAACTGCGGGGAAAGCAATGGAATCGAGGTTTAACTCCTCTGCCTTCTCGAGAGCACCTCTGAAAGCTTTATAAAGTTTATCTTTAAAGGAATCATCCCATTTCCCGCCGCATATCGGGCCGACCGTATGGATAACGAACTTTATCCCGCGCTCTTCCAGCCTCATCGCCGGGGTTACAACAACCTCCCCATGTTCTATGAAACTCCTTCCGATCTGCTCCTTCATTGCCTGCTTACTTATTCTCGTGTATTCTTGGGCGTTTCCTGCACAAGCTTTCGCTATTGCGTATGCAACTCCACCTCCATGATCGAGATACTTATTTGCCGCATTTACTATTGCTTTCGCAGGATATGCGGTTATATCTCCTTGAAGGAGTTTTATTGAAATCCCTCCTACATTAATTTCCTTAATCTTCTCAACGGCCATGAAACTAAATCGATCTGAAACATTAAATCCTTTATGTCCCAGTCCCCCAAATATTCTAAACCGAAAATATTATATTGAATTATCACACAAATTTTGAAATATGAAGGTTAAGGAGGCCCCCAAAACCTCGACAAGCATAATCGTTCGCTCAGCTTCTGCTGCGAGGGTAACACAATCAAAAAATCCTTTTCTCGAACTTATGAGAAGGCTTTTCAGAAAAGAGGATGTTGCGATGAAGGCAATAAAGTTCATCAACATCGTCGATGAAAGGCAGAAATCCGGAAAGCCTGTGAGGGTGGAGGAGTGGGAAAATCTGATGGAAGAGCTTGGAATGGTTCGCTCATCATTTTACTCAATGAGAAACAAGCTTCTCGGAGCTGGGATGATATCTGTGAAGGATGGAGAATACAGACTTAGTGGTGTTTTCAGCAGAGATCTCGTTGACATGGCCAGATGGTGGTGGACGGCTGTTTTGGGCTATGATCCGGAGTCTCTTTAAATGAAAAGGTTGTGATAGGATATATTGATAATTATGGATGTTAAAGAGTGGAAAAGTTTGAAAATCACTTTTTTGGTTAAATTTGATAATTTGAAGGTTGTCTATTGTAGATACATTGTAGATACTATGTTCATTGCATTTAATGAAAGAAGGTGGAGAAATTTGAAAAGCCCATATAAGAGTAAGAGAATAAAAACTCCCTGTTATGATTATACTAAAGCACTTGAATGCAATTGAAATTTGATTCATTTTTCCCCCTTCCCACAACTCGATTTCTATTTTCCATCAAAACAAAAATGTATTATACCTCAAAAACAACCCAATTAATGGTGATAAAATGATAGAGGAAGTTACAGAAGTAAAAAAAAGCATATCCAAGGTTTTACCTTTAATATCGAAAAAATCAACAGCCATTGATAAAAATAACGAGATGTATTCTGAAATCCTGCAAGCCCTTTTCGATAACGGCCTGATGTCCATTCTCGCTCCAAAGGAGTTTGGTGGTTTTGAGAGTTATTACCTTGCATCTCTTGTAGCGGAATCCCTTGCAAAGGTTAATGCTGGGGTTGCCCACTCTGTTGTTGTTCATAACGCAACCGTGGATGCTTTAAGGCTATTCGGCACTAAGGAGCAAAAGGAAAAGTGGATACCGAAGCTCAAAGAGAAGGCTGGAACTCTTGCTATGACAGAGCCTGGAGGAGGAAGTGATGTGGCTGCGATTAAGATGGAGGCGAAAAAGGAGGGAGACGTTTACATTCTAAACGGCAGGAAAACGCTAATCACAAACGCTGAATTCGGGAACGTTTTTATTGTAATTGCCAGGACAGAAGAAGGTTTAACGGCATTTCTTACTGAAAAGGATGGAGTTGTGGTAACAAAGCTGAATGCTTCAGGAATGAGGGGTAGCGGCCTCTCTTCAGTTGGATTCTCAAACATTGAGGTGCCAGAAGAAGACATTCTTGGAGGGGTAGGAAAGGGTTTGAAGGTTGCCTTGGGAACTCTCGCTCCAAATAGAATTCCTTTCTCTGCCATGGGAGTAGGGATAGCAAACAGATGCCTTGAAGCGGCAATGAAATATGCGAAGGAAAGATCCGCTTTTGGCAGAAAGGTTGCAGATTTTCAAGGCATTCAGTGGATGATAGCTGACGTCGCAGCTGATATTGAAGCTGTTAAAACGCTAATCTACACCGCTGCAAAGGTAGCTGATGGAAATAAGGATACAGAACTTAATGTGACCGATGTAACAACCCTTGGAGCCATGTGCAAGCTTAAGGCAGCTGAACTTGCAAAGAAAGCAGCAGATGTCGCTGTAGAAATTTACGGTGGACATGGGGTAATAACCGCCTCACCTGTCGAGAGAGCATACAGAGATGCCAAACTTCTCGATATAGCGGAAGGCACCTCTGAGATTATGAAGGTAATTATCTCGAGAGCGATTCTTAGGTAGGAGGTTGGAGAGTTGATAAGCCCGCCCAAAGAATACATGAGGAGGATAAAACCCTTCTCCTTTCTTACTGAGGATGAGCTCAACATTTTGGTTGAAAATCTTGATGTAGAGGCTTATGAGAAAGGGACAGCAATTGTTAGGAAAGGAAAACAATCTAACTACATATTTCTTGTTTTTTCTGGTGTTGTTGGATTGTATGATGACGATACCCTAATTGATACAGTTTCAAAAGGGGAAATCTTTGGAATCCTTTCTGCGATCACTGGAAATCCTTTCTCCCTTTCTGCAGTTGCAATGGATGATACAATATGTTATAGAATAAAGAAAGAAGCATTCAAAAAAGTTTTTGAGTCAAATCCAAAATTTTCCGCGTTCTTTAGCACATTCATTAACAGGAGATTTAGATCTTTTACAAACCTCCTCAAAGAAACGGAAGGAGCTTTTCAGGAGGAGATATACCTTACAAGGGTTAAAGAAATCGTAAGCAAGGAACCAGTCGTATGCAAGCCTGATACGACGGTTGAAGAGGCTGCGAAAGTAATGCTCGAGAGGAATGTCGGTTCTATAGTTGTCGTTGAAAATGGCAGGCCAATTGGAATTCTTACCGATCACGATCTAAAGAAGGTTCTGATTTCTGGAGATAAAGCTGCAAAAGTTACCGAGTTTATGAACTCGCCGGTGATCTCGGTTGATGAAGAACAACCAGTTTTTGAAGCATATTTGACATTGATAAATAAAGGAATAAATTACATAGTTGTCGTTGGTGATGAGGGGGTAAAGAAGGTAAGAGGTGTTATAACGAGCAAAGACATATTGACTCAATTCGAACCGAGCTCCTCTTTAATTGCTCTGTACAGAAAAATCAGAAAGGCTAATACGATCGATGAACTAAAAAACCACCTTGTAGGTATCCGAAAGGCTGTTGCTGGACTTGCGATAAAGGGCGTGCACTTCTATGAGCTGAGCCGAATGATAACTTCCGTCTACGATTCAACGGTTGTGAGTGTAATAAAGATAGTTGAGGAGGAATTTAAGCAAAAAGGTATCGATCTCCCAGATTACGTCTGGATTCATGTGGGGAGTTCAGGAAGAAAGGAACAGATCATTGCAACCGATCAGGATAACTGTCTGATTCATGATGGTGATGGAGAAGTTATGCTTGAGTTTGCTGAGAGGGTTAATGAGGTTTTGGACTACATCGGAATTCCTAAATGCACAGCAAACTATATGGCATCCAATCCTAAATGGAATCTTACGCTGGACGAGTGGAAAGATAATTTTGACAGGTGGTTTGACTCACTGACTGGAGAGAATATCAGATATCTGTCCGTTTTCCTTGATTTAAGACCGATCTACGGAGATCAAAAACTCTATCTGGCTTTGATTGACCATGTAAAAAAAAGTGTGACAAATCAAGCCATAAGATTTCTAGCCCTAGATGCAACCTCAATTGAACCACCCATTGGGTTCTTTGGAATTAAAGGACTGGAAAAGGGCCTTGATATCAAACTCTATGGCATATATCCTATAGCCAATGGTGTCAGAGTTTTGGCTTTAGATAACAAAATACTCGACACAACAAATACCAAAGAAAGAATAGAAATCCTAAGGGATATGGGTGTTCTGAGTGAGGAGAGAGCAAGAGAAATCCTTGAAAGCTACGAATTCTTACAAGAGTTGAGACTTAAGCATCAATCAATATCGGTCTCAGCAGGAAGAGAGGGGGACAACGTAATCAGGCTTGACGATATAGATAGAATCCATGCCTACGTTCTGAAAGAAGCCTTAAAGATAGTTTCATCCTTCCAGAATTTTATAAGGGGGAAATATAGGATTGAAGGGGGATTTTGAGGAATTCGTGTTCGGGTGATAGAATGAATATCAGAGAAGCAAGATTTTCAGTAATAGATCTTGAAACGACAGGTTTGAACCTTTTAAAAGATGAAATACTCTCCATAGCCATAGTACCGATGAGGGGTACAAAGATTCTTGCCGGAGAGAGCTATTATACGTTCGTTAGGCCATCCAATTACGATCTCAAATCAATGAAAATACACGGAATTGATCCCAAAACCATTGAAAACGCTCCGAAATTCTCGGAAATTGCAGAAGAAATCAGAAAGAAAATTGATGATACAATAGTTGTGGGTCATGCAATTGAAATCGACGTTGATTTCCTTAAGAAAGCCTTCAAAGCTCAAGGTATCGAGTTGAAAAACAAATCAATTGATATCGCCCTTCTGGAGAAATGGCTCTGTGATAGGCTTGGAGACAGGAAGTGCACTACAGATCTAAGTCTAGACTCCCTCATCAAGGATTACAACCTGAGTGTTAGATTCAGACATGATGCCTTAGCAGATGCGTTTTTAACAGCTCAGATATTTCAGATCCAGTTGCTTAAGCTTTTGAAATACGGTCTAACCTCGCTTGAAAGGGTGCTGTCGATCATTGATTCAATCAAAATGACAAGAATTGACTTTATTTTCTGACAATTTTTAAATTATTTAATGTTTGTAGAGCGAAAGAAATAGAAAGATTTAAATTTGTAATTATTTTTCCATATAGTGGTGAAATAAGAGGTGATGAAATGCCATGGCCACCTAAAATATTTTGGGTAGGGTTGATATTGTACTACGGCTATACAGTGGTTTGCTGGCTCGGCGAAGCGACTGCAGGATGGAACCATATACCGTTGGCGGTAGAGGTGTATGCAGCATTACTTGGAACGTGGATTGTGCCACTGATACTGTCGGTGATATACTTCTACTTCCCAGAAAAAGCGGAGGCTGAGGGGTGATATAGATGGCGGATCCGATTGTTGTTGGAATAACCGTTCTATACTTCTTGGCCATTATTGCCATCGGTTGGTATTCAAGGGCGAGAATGAAAAGTGCCACCGATTATTATGTTGCCGGAAGGCAGATTGGTAGTGTTGTTAATGGTTTAGCCCTCGAATCTACATATCTAAGCCCCGCTTCAATGCTTGGTTTGCCTGCATATATCTTTATTCTTGGATATCCGTTCTGGTGGGCGATGTCAGCTATTATTGCAGGTATGCCGGTTGCAACCTTGCTTACCGCTGCAGCGATGAGAAAATACGGCCCGACAAGCTTTGCAGATTACTATGCTGACAGGTACAACGATCAGAACCTGAGATGGCTTGTAGGAGTTATAGTGATTTTCGGAGCGATTCTCTACATAACGCTCTCAATAGTCGGTATGGGCATATTCCTCCTTGCAATTCTGAGATTCCCGTACCTCTACGGTGTCATACTTGGGGCAATCATCGTTATGCTCTACGTCGTCTTCGGTGGTATGATTGCAACGAGCTGGAACGCTGCATTTCAGGCTGTTTTGATGACAATAGCAGCAGTTATTGCAGCAATCGGTATGATAAACTACTTTGGAGGGCTTGGAGAGTTCCACGCTGCAGTTCTAGCAAACAATCCTAAGTTCTTCAATACACCGGCCGATCCTGAACCAAACCACATTCTTGCTGGAACATGGCTCGGTGTCGTTGGATGGTACTTCACGTGGCATTATGGCTTCGCGACGATGCCGTACACCGTTGTCAGATTCTTCACGGTTATGGACATGAAGACTGCAAGGAGAAGCATCTTCTGGTGCACACTGTTTGCAGGGTTCTTCTATCTTGGCCTTGAAATTATCGGTGCTGGCGCAAAGGTTATGATTGAAAAAGCTCATCCACTGGTGGTTTCAGGAGCAGTAAAAGCGAACGCTTTGGCCGTTCTGAAATACTATGCAACTAACTTCGGAGTCGGTACGCCTCTGGACTACTCAATGGTTGCAGCTGTTGAGGCTTTGCAGAATCCGTGGATTCTCGGCATACTTGCTGCAGGAGGTCTCGCCATCGCTATGTCTACTGCTGCAGGTTGGGTTATGGTTGTCAATGTTATAGTGACAAGAGACTGGGCCGACATGATGCTGAGGAGCAAGTTCGCCAAAGAGAACCCGGTTCTGATGGCAAGAATAATCTCAGTGATATTCCTTGCAATTGGTATGGTCATAGCGATAAACCCACCCGGCCTCGTGCTCGACCTCTCTGGATGGGCATTCGTTGTGATCATAGCAGCTATAGGGCCAAGCTTAGTCCTAGGTTTATGGTGGAAGGGAGCCACAAGAACTGCAACATGGATTACCGCTATCATCATGTTCGTGCTCCACCTGTATGCATGGCTCTACGCAAAGCTTACTCTTGGCCACCACTCGTTCTTCTTCCTAGGTCCAGCTCTCGGACTGCCTAAGACGGCGATAATCACACCGCATCAAGTGTGGGCCATACCGGTGGGCTTCCTACTGTTCATAGTGATCTCGCTCCTGACAAAGAAGCCCGACCCAGAGGTTGTGGAGAAGTACTGTGTGCAGCTGACAGAAAAAGTCTAAAATTTTCCTTTTTTATTTTATATTCTAATACAGGGGTTTTAAACTGTTTTATTAAGCAGTTTCAGTCTACAAATCTCAAATCCAAAACATATCTGTAAATATAAGGGGCATAGTTTCCACATGCTTTCACATTCTCGACTTTAACATCAATTCCCTGCTCTTTAAAAAGCCCCATAACTTTTTTTGGAAGAATCTCATTCTCTTCCTCCTTTCCCGCAAATGTGTAGTAGTGAATCATGCCCTCTTTTTCTATTTTCCCTTTCAAGGTGGAAATGAAATTTTCAGCTATGTATGGAGATGGCATCAGTATGCGATCAAACTTCCCCTCAATTGAGGGAAGAAGCTTTCTTACATCTCCTTCGTAAACCTTAACTTTATCTTCAACTTTGTTCAGCCTCACGTTCTCTCTGAAATATTCAGCTGCTTTGGGATTCAGTTCAATTCCAATAACCTCTGAGGGCTTTGCCAGCTTTGCGATCACAATAGCATATGGCCCTACGCCTGCAAACATCACAAGAATCCTTTCTCCTTCTTTAACGAGTCTCGCAATTCTCTCCCTCTCTCCCGAAAGTTTGACCGAATAGTACACCTTTGTCGGGTCAACAAGAAACCTGCATCCATGTTCCTTGACGATAGTCTCCGTCTCACTCCCATAAATGATTTCATATTTCGCAATTCTAAAGACTCCGTTAACCTCGCCAATTTTTCTGAGAATAGTCTTCACTCGTTTATGCTTCTTCAAAATGGCTTTAATTATCTCATCCTTGAGGTGGATAACCTCATCAGGAATGTCGATTGTTACAACATCTCCTATTATTTCGAAGCTTCGTCTAATCTTATTCAATTCCTCATCGCTTGCAATGCCTTTTAGCATCTCTTTCAGACTCACATTCTGAATTTTTACCCCTCAGATATTAAGCTTAGCTCTGTTGAATGTTGAGTTGGTATAATTGGATGTAAGAGTTGGTATAATTGGATATAAGAATTGAGCACAACCAGTAAATAAAGGTACTAGAGGTTATGCTAAATCAGATCATAAGAGTATAAGCAGTATAAGTAATATAAGTAGTCTTAAATAACACTTTTTTGAATCCGAAGCTATGGTTATGGGTAAACTTGAAAAGGTATTGAAATACGATATGGCAAAGATCAGAGCAACGAAACCCCTAATCCATCATATAACCAACTACGTTGCAATGAATGACTCGGCAAACGCAACCTTAGCCATAGGAGCCTCCCCGATCATGGCACATGCTCATGGAGAGTTAAGGGAAATAGTTTCTGTAGCCTCCACTTTGCTGATAAATATTGGTACGCTGGATGATTACTGGATTCAGAGTATGTTCATGGCCTGCGAGTTTGCGGATCGCAGAATCCCCATATTACTTGATCCGGTTGGAGCTGGAGCGACAGAACTGAGAACGATGACAGCACAGCAAATTCTCTCCAGGTTCAAAATTTCGGTTGTGAAAGGAAATTATGGAGAAATTATGGGTTTGATGGGAGAGGAAAATGCTGTAAAGGGTGTTGACTCGCTTAGCACTGATTTTCAAACGGTTGCAAATGTCGTGAAAGAATTCGCACTCCTCCACAATACCGTGGCTGTTGCAACGGGAGAAATAGATGTGTTCTCGGATGGAAAAGACAGCTATATTCTTAAAAACGGAACCGAAAAGCTGGGTAAAATTACTGCAAGTGGCTGCATGCTTGGAAGTATTATGGCATCATTTCTTGCTGTACAGAAAGATCCTTTAGTGGCTGCAATTGAGGGTGCTGCGGTTTATGAAATAGCAGGAGAACTCGCTGGAGAGAGAGCGACAGAAGGGGGCAGCTTCAGAACGGCCCTCATCGATTCCATTTCCATGATAACACCAGAAATGGTTATGGAAAGAATCAGCATAGAAAAGATTTAGGGGAAGTATGAGAGCTGGGAAACTTAAAAACCTCGAAAGACATCTTGGGCTTTATTTCATCACTGACAATAGCTTTGCTCATTCCTATATTGAGCTCGCTGAGATGGCGTTGAAAGCTGGAGTGAGAGTTATTCAGTTCAGAGAGAAAAGAATGAGCACTAAAGAGATGCTAGAAAGTGCAAGGGAAATCAGAAGGTTAACAGAAGATTATGGAGCAATCTTTGTAGTTAATGACCGACTGGATATTGCCTTAGCTTCCGATGCGGATGGCGTGCATGTTGGTCAGGATGATATGCCTCCTAAGGTTGTTAGGGACATTGCCGGAGATCTTATACTTGGAGTTTCGGTCAGAAATGTTGAAGAAGCATTAGTAGCTGAGAGGGATGGGGCTGATTATCTTGGAGCAGGTCCAGTATTCACAACATCAACAAAAGAGGATGCTGGAGATGCCATTGGTGTAGCAGGGCTTACCGAGATTGTGAAAGCTGCTAAAATTCCTGTGGTTGCGATTGGTGGTATAAACCACTCAAATGCCCAATCTGTACTTGAAACCGGATGCACAGGGATTGCAGTTATATCTGCAATAGCTGCTAACAACGATCCAAAAAAGAGTGCTGAGAAATTGCTAGAAATTGTTAGGAGTTTTAAAAAAATTTGAGGGGGGTGCCGATTTAATTTTATTGTTTGAGCTTTTTTCGTTTCAAGTATAGCTCACTCAACTTGGAAAATTGGAAAAGACGTTGAGAGAATTTTTTATTTTAAACAAAATGGAAAAAAATTAATATCTCTCAATTGACTCAATTTCAGGTGAATTTCAATGAGGAAAGTGAAAATTGTTGATCTCACACTTAGAGATGGGCATCAGTCTCTTCTTGCCACAAGAATGAGGACAAGAGACATGCTTCCTATTGTTGAGAAGTTTGATGACTCGGGAATAAGTGTGCTTGAGGTATGGGGAGGAGCAACTTTTGACTCGGCCCATAGGTTTCTGAATGAGGATCCGTGGGAGAGGTTGAGGGAAATCAGGAAGAGGGTTAAGAATGCCCAACTCTCCATGCTTTTAAGGGGCCAGAATGTTGTGGGCTATCGGCACTATTCTGATGACATAGTTGAAAAATTTGTTATAAAAACTGCAGAAAATGGTCTTGACTTTTTCAGAATCTTTGATGCTTTGAATGATGTGAGAAATCTTGAAACTGCCATAAAAACGGCAAAGAAAACGGATGCTCATGTTCAGGGAACGATCTGCTATACGATCTCTCCAGTGCATACAATCGAGAAGTATGTTGAGATCGCTAAAGAGCTTGCCACCTTCGATGTAGATTCGATATGTGTGAAAGACATGGCAGGACTGCTCTCTCCAAAGATGTCCTATGAGATCGTTAAAGCATTGAAGAAAGAAGTCGGAATACCGATAAACGTCCATTCTCACTACACAAGTGGAATGGCATCGATGGCTTTGCTCAAGGGAGTTGAGGCAGGAGCAGACATGGTTGACACCTGCATGTCTCCTCTAAGTATGGGAACCAGCCATCCACCAACTGAAAGTATTGTATATGCCTTAAATGAGCTTGGTTACAATACTGGAGTTGATTTAGAGATTCTGATGGAAATTAGAGAATACATGATGAGGATAAGGGAGAAGTATGCCGGCTATCTCGATCCCATTTCCACGATCCCCGATACGAACGTTTTGGTTTATCAAATCCCTGGTGGAATGTTCTCCAACATGATCAACCAGCTTAAGGAGCAGAATGCAATGGATAAGCTGCCTGAAGTGCTGAAAGAGGTTCCTAAAGTTAGAGAGGATCTTGGATATCCACCTCTGGTAACCCCAACCAGTCAGATTGTTGGCGTGCAGGCGGTTGTTAACGTTTTAGTGGGTGAGAGATACAAGGTTGTTACGAAGGAGACAAAGGATTTGGTAAAGGGAATGTATGGAAGGACACCAGCTAAAATAAAGGATGAGATTGTTAAACTCATTTTGGGAGATGAGAAGCCAATCGATTGCAGGCCTGCAGATTTGCTTGAGCCCGAGTTCGAAAAGAGGAAAAAGGAGCTTGAAGCTGAAGGAATCGAAACTACAGATGAAAACGTTCTGCTTTATGCTCTATTCCCACAGACAGGACTCAAGTTCCTTAAGGGTGAGATTGAGGAAGAACCCTTCCCACCTGCAAAGACGGTTTCAGGAAAGTTCAAGGTGGAGATTGAGGGCAAGGAATATGAAGTAGAAGTTGAACCCATGTAGAAAGAGTTTTCCCATCAACTGTTTACCCAAACCATATAGCTGCAAGGGTGGAATGGTAGGAAAGACAGTTATATTTCTTTCTGAGGTAGCGTTAAATACGTTTAAAGCATACGTTAAGTATCAGCACAAACCTGAAAAGTGGTTGTTTCTGAGGTGAGTCATGATTAGAAGAATTTGGGATATAACCCTCACTGTGAAGGATTTGAAAAAAGCGGTTGATTTTTATGAAAATGTCTTGGGATTACAAAAGAAATACGAATTCGAAGACTATGCTGGATTTGACTGTGGTGGTGTTGAAATAGGATTGAAAACATGGGGTGAACTGGAAAAACCAAGGAAAGGGGAACCGTGTATAAATTTCCTAGTCGACAATCTTGATGTTGCATATAAAATTTTGCAAGAAAAAGGAGTAAAAATCATTAAAAAGCCAAAAGAAACACTGTGGGGTAGCCGCATCCTTCTTTTTGCAGATCCCGATGGAAATATCCTACAAATAACCGAAATTGAGTGGAGGAAATACTTCGAAGTATGCGCTCCGAAATGAGAGCCGAACTCTCTCGCTTCGTGCTATTGCAGCAGATAGAGGATCTCTAACAACAACTTTTTTAAATTATCAATTGTTATGTTGTCTCGTGATGGCCGTGTTAATCAAATCCGGTGAAGAGATAATGAAAAGGGTTGTTGACGGTATAACTTACAGAGTAAAAGCAAAATCAGGGAATCTGATTGTAATAAAGTCAGAGCTTGATCCTGGTGCAGAAACAGATGAATATGAGCATGAGGGAGAAGAAGTAAGGATTCTTCTTGAAGGAAAGGTTGAATGCAGAGTTGGAAACATGCACTACACGATGGAAGCGGGAGATGTGATATGGCATCCTTCAAATCTTCCCCATAAAATGAAAAATATTGGGGATGGAAAGGCTGTTTACATAACAATTGGAACACCACCGACCTTTATGTGATTATGTAATATGTAATGTGTAGGTATGTAACATTTATCTGTCGTGAAGATTTGATTTTGTGAATGCCAGAGATAGTGAGTGTGGTTGGATCTCCAGACTCAGGTAAAACGACGTTAATCGAAAAACTAGTTCCCATTTTGATGGAAAAAGGTTTGAGAGTTGTGGTTATTAAACATCACGCCCATGGAGATTTCGATTTCGATGAAGAAGGTAAAGATTCTTGGAAGCTGTATCAAGCTGGAGCTGATGTTGTTGTTGCCTCTCCTTTTAAAATTACTCTGATAAGGAAATCTAAAGACATTTACGATTTAGATTATGTTGTTGAGAGGTATCTTAAGGACTATGATCTCGTGCTCACAGAGGGATTCAACCGCCATGGTAAACCAAGAATAGTTGTATTGAGGCCCGGAGATGATATTTCGAGATTCAAAATAGGAAAAATTTTAGCTATAGTCTGTGAGAGGGATGTTGAAAGCTATCCAACTTACAGACTTACCGATGAAGATGTATTCAGAATTGCGGAACTGATTTTCCAGATGGTCTCTTGATTTTATTTTTTCCATTCTCGTCTAGTATCCTAGCAAGCCTGTCGGCCAGAAAAAGATCAAAAGGGTTGTTGATGTTGAAAGCTAGCAACTCGTTCGAGAACTCGAAGAACCTCTCCTCTCCAAAGGTTACTGTGTTGATGCCAACCAAACAATTTCCTTTGAATATTACAGCTCCAGCTCCTTTTGGTGTTCTCTTCAAACTAACACAGCCTGTCAGACTAAAATTCTTGCTGAAAGCACTCTCAATCTCATTGATGTCTTCTCTCCTTAAAAAGGGAATATCGCATGCAATGCTAATGAACTCACCGTAATTCTCAAACAGCCACCTCACATCTTCCACATAACCCTCGCCTGGTGTGTTAATGATCGGTATTTTCTTGGATAGGCAGTAGGATTTTGTCTCTGGAGTGTTTCTACTAACAGCAACGTACGCATCGCAGGCATTGCAAGCATTGAAAACTCTCTCAATAAGCGGAATACCATTTACCTTCAGGATTCCCTTCTCTTTCCCCATTCTTTTTGCTCTTCCACCTGCAAGAATTATCTTAAATGCCATGGTACCATAGCATACCGACACTTATAAGGAGGCTAGAAACCCTTGTAAGCTCAGCAGCAGCGCCTATACAGTCTCCGTTTATCCCACCGAAGCTTTTGATGGAGATGTTCGCTATGTAAAAAGGAACTACGAGAGAAAGGGAAGGAATTATCGGGGTTGTGGATTTGGTAAGCAAGAATATAACCACATTGCATGCCAAATAAATCGCTATCGAAAGGAACAACTTTCTATTGTTCATCCTCTCCATGAAAAATCTACCTATCCCATCCTCAAGTGGTGTCTTCCTGCTCAGCATTAAAACCATCGCCATTTTTGAGTTTATCTCTGCAGAAATCAGTGTCCAGAAGGGGAGGATGTTTAAGGAAAATATTTGGAGGATTAATATCATGAAAATTGCGAAGACTCCAGCCACTCCAATATCTGGCAATCTCATTACCCGGAGTTTTTCTTCTCTCTCTCCCTTGGCCATAAGTCCATCGAAGAAATCGGCAGTTCCATCGAGGTGGATTATACCTATTATCATGTAAAGGCAGAGAAGAGAGATTATTCCCTTTAGCGGGACATTGAAGTAAAGGATCAGGGATGGTAACGATGCAGTCATTAAGCCAAGGAAAGGAAGCATCCATACCTCATCTCTGGCCTTCTCTATTTCCCCCTCAACGGGGATTCTGGAGAAGAAAGAGATGAGGTTTTTCATGGCATTCGCTCGGAGACAAAAGATAAATTTTTTTTGATTTGAAATCCGTTAATTTTAAAATGTTTGAATGGCTCGTGCTGGCTTTAGCCCTAATCTTTGATCTGATATTTGGAGAACCGAAGAAGGAGATACATCCTACCGTCTGGTTTGGTAAGCTTATCGCTTTTTTCGATAGGAAATACAAGAGAAGGGGGCGTATAGATCTATTAGTAGGGTTTTTAGCCAGTTTTATTGTCATTCTTTTTGCATATATTCTATCCCTTCTGCCTGATTTTTTACCCCAGCCACTTGGAATCATTCTCGCCATCTACCTGACAAAAACGACATTCGCGATAAAAAGCCTCGAAAGGCACGTTAGGGATTCGATAGTTTCGGACTTAAATTTAAAGAGGGAGAGAATATCGCTGATTGTGAGCAGAAATACCACTTTGCTAAAAGAAAATGAGCTCAACTCCGCTGCTATAGAAAGTCTCGCTGAGAACATCGTGGACAGCGTTGTCTCACCACTTTTTTATTATCTGCTGTTTGGTCTACCGGGTGCTATTGTTTACAGAGCTATAAACACAATGGATGCTATTGTTGGCTACAAAACTGAAAGATACAAAAATTTCGGGAAGTTTGCGGCAAGACTTGATGACTTAATTAACTTTATTCCCTCAAGAATAACAGTTCTTCTTTTTCTTCCCTTCTCTAAAAGAGTATGGAGCTATTATAGGATGGCTAAGTTCAAATTAAATGGAGACAAGCCAATCGCTGCTATGAGTGCTGTTTTGGGTGTAAAACTTGAGAAAAAGGGCCATTATTGTTTTCCAGGAAGAGATCCTGAAAACAGTGATATCTTCAGAGCCCTAAAGGTTTTCAGGTTCATAGTATTTGAGTGGGTGCTGATAGTATTCTTAGTTTTGTTTTTCAAAACAAGCTTGGTATAATCAGCAAATAATCAGCAAATAATCAGCAAATTGGCAGAGGATTTGGAGAAAGGCAAGTTTGGCTGTGGGCAAGAATGCTGGTATTATAGCAGGATGACAATAAAAGGTGTAGAATGATAGAACGATATACTGATAGACTAAATTTTAAAAGTTCAGTCTGAGTGTTGGAGTTATGAACCTGGATTTCAGATCAAAGTTTGATCTTTTAGCTCTGAGATCACTTTCCGAGCATGGTGGCAGGATGGAAGATGGTTTTTTAGATTTTTCCACCTCCATAAATCCCTATCAGCCCGATTGGAAGAGAGAAGTATTTTTGAAAGCTGAAAGGAATTCGACAAGGTACACGTATTTTGAAGACCTCGATAGGGAATTGGGAGAGTTGGTTGGTGAAGACGTTGCTATAACGGCTGGGGCAACGGAGGGAATCTATCTCTCACTAATCTTTCTCAAAAATCTTGACATGGAACGCATAATTATCCCCAATCCAACCTACTCGGAATACGAGAGAGTTTCGAGGATTTTTGGATGCAGGGTTGTTAAAGCAAAAGTAAATCCACAAGATTTGGCAGAGAAGGTTAGGAAAAACAGTGCAGTGTTCTTCTGCAACCCCAATAATCCCGATGGAAAATACTTCAGTCCTAAAGAACTGAGATCCTTAATCAAAGCAGTCGAGGACAGCAATTCAATCTTAATCATCGATGAAGCATTCAAAGATTTTGTCAAAGGCTTTGAGTCTCCTGATGGAGATAACATAATCAAGATAAGGACGTTTACGAAAAGCTATGGCATGCCGGGAATTAGAGTGGGATATATCACTGGCTTCTCTAGTGAGTTTCAAGCTTTAAGGATGCCTTGGAGCATAGGTTCTGTCGGTTACGCTTTCATCGAGAAAATCATCGAAGATGGCTTTGATTTTTTGAGAAATACGATGCCAAAAATCTGGAAAGAAAAGGAGAGGATTGAAAAAGCTTTAGGTGTGAAAAGCGATGCAAACTACTTCTTAATGAAATTTGACGTAGATCTCCTTAAATCAAAGAAGATCTTGGTTAGGGACTGCAGGTCTTTCGGGCTAAACAGCCTCATTAGGTTCTCTGTAAGAAAACCTGAAGAGAATACGAGGCTTATAGAGGCCATAAAGTCTTTAAGTGCTGAATGATATGGCTATCAAAAGCAAAAGCCAGAGATCATAGGCTATCTCCCTCGATTTTCTCCCATTTCAGGATACTTTTCTCAACAGCCTTGCTAACGGAGATTTTTATTTCTCTCCCAACTTCCGTTGCATGCCCGGCCCAGTCTTCTCTGCCTTCTTTGCAGAAAACTCCAATCCCATCACTTGTGGTTCCGGCAGCTCTGTACTTTTCATAAACAACTTTAGCTTTTGCTTCTGTGGCAGTTATGATGGCATTAACCATACCATTTATGCTTAGACCCTTATCGATTATTAGGGCGATGTTTATTGTGTTTATTGTATTCATAGAGCTAAAGTCCCTCACTTCAGTCTCAAGGTTGCTCAGCCCTGCCGTTACATAAACCTCAACACCTCCGCATTTAAAGTGGGTAAGAACTTCAGAAATATCAACGGCCGTCATGAAACCAACAAAATCTTTAAGGCCATATTTTACTGCAAATTCTTCGCAGTCCAATCTGTAGTCTCCCGAGTAGTTTTTATCCACGTATATGAAAAAGAAACCCTTGGCCTTTGAAAGTCCTCCCTTATATGGCGCGGAGGAAAGGGAGCTGAGCTCATAATCAAATCCTCTAATGAAGTTTTTCGAGATGAAAAATCCCCTCATTCTCGATACCTTTTTCATCAGTCTACCTTTACCACACCTTAAATTTTCTCCTTTAGCATTAAATATAGCTCTTCCACCCTGTTAACAACTTCTCCCTCCGCGAAACCTCTTTTCTTTGCGAGATAAACACTTCCTCCCGCACCAACTCCCTCCTTGACGTAACCCCTTTCGTAATCTCTGAGCCCCTTAAACTTGGAATCGCTGAAATTCAGCATTGCAGTCCAGAATTCTATTCCTATTTCCTCTGCGGTCTCTTTGAAGGAAGAAGTTTTATCGTTTGTAACGTATTTCGTTGTAGCGATGATGAATCTTGAAAGATCTTCCCCTAAAGCCTTCAGTGAGGCTGCAACGGCGAGCATCTG
The DNA here is from genome assembly GCA_002011235.1 of Archaeoglobus sp. JdFR-27. GTDB lineage: Archaea > Halobacteriota > Archaeoglobi > Archaeoglobales > Archaeoglobaceae > Archaeoglobus_A. Next base: position 19,648 of record MTMO01000053.1, read on the forward strand.
ACTTCCTCCTGCTAGCACGACTCTCTTTTTGAAGCCCAGAGAGATGCCTAAGACGGTTGCAATCATTGGATCACCAAATTCTGAAATGGCCATGAGTGGATCGCTTATACCTCCTTTCTCAATCCCAACCCTTCTAAAGCCTTCTTCAATCACGTCTTCCTTTAGCTTTTGAGGATTCTGTGGTGAAGCGGAGCTTGTTTTTGCATCGTAGCCCAAGGCCAACAGCACAGCTTGGGCAGTAGTTGTCCCACCGGGAATACTCTCTCCAATAACAACCTCTTCAAATCCCATTCTTTCAAGCTGAGATCCGAGCAGTTTTGCTCTCTGAACGATTTCTTTAGCATTCTCCAAAGCTGGTTGCATCCTGAAGTCTTTGCCAAATCTATCTGTTATCTCCACATAGGGTGTTTTTGGAGGCAAAATCGAACCTCCTCGAACGGGGAGAATAGCAAAATTTGCCAACTCATAGCTCGCTTTGGTTATTATCGCTGGTGTAGGATGACCTTCTGGAGTTACCGGGATAGCATCTATGCTCAACGGCTTGCCATAAAAAACGTATTCGACATCGGCTGGAGGGGTGTATTTGGTAAGTTCCGGCGACGCCCCAGCAACGGAGATCCCTGGAATCGTTGCTATTTCCGTATTTGCAATCACAATAAGCATCAAATCCGACATACTTGATTTGAAATCAAGACAATTTAAATATTTTCTCTTTTTTCATCCGACAAACTTAATGGGTATCTGACCATAAGCGTGCTCACTGAAAGCAACACTGATATAAGAGTAAACAAACCGGAATAAAAGGAGAAATAAAGGAGAAATGATTCTCTAAAAATCTTTTGTCCCCCTCATTTTTGAGCGTACCGCCATGCCGTATCGAAAGTTCTGCGCATACATTTTACGCATTTGGAGTACTCCATTGTAGAGATCTCGATTATCCTGTCATCCGTCCATGAAATATTGAAGATTACATCAGAGAAGCTAACATTGCCTATATTTGCTTCTTCCTCGTCATACTGATGATAGAGCCTTGCTTTCGTTACAGCGACTTCACCAAGTTTTGTTAACTCCTCTGTTCTTTCCACTCCCATTGGAAGGATTATCTTCAAATCCTTTCCTTCAAGCAATGGCATCAACTCCTTCAATAGATTCATTGGAATATTGCTTATCCTTACAACCCTCGATCTCTTTATCTTTCTCTTAACCTCCTCGATGCCTTTTTCAATTTTATAGGTGGTCCCAATTTTTGCTTCATACCTTCCATCTACTATGGGCATTCAATCACCCTGCATTTAATCTTTAATCACTCCCATTAATCACCCCAGCCCAAGCTCCACCACTCTCTAAAACAGTTCCCACACTCTTCATACAGCATCTCAGAAATGATGTAACTGTCATCTGTATTCTTGAATATGTTGAATACTCTTTCTTCATCGAGAATTACTGATATTGCCGGCACCTCTACATTCCTAACCCTCTGCACAATTTTTATGTCTGCTTCCTTTGTTTTCATGTTCCTGTGCTCTATTCTTATACTTCTCTCTCCCGGAAAAAGTACAACTTTAATCTCTGCATCTTCATTAAAACTATCTTTTATTTCCTCTAAAAACTCAGCAGTGGTATTTGATATCCATACAGTCTTCACCTCTCTCAATATCTCTTTAAAATTCTCCAATCCGATATTGTAATTAGTTATAACAAATTTTTCTTCCATTTTCTCCACCTCCAGCATTTCTCGGATGGAATTCAGAAATCTTTCATAATTTTCCTTGTATTTCTCGAATATCTCAACAGGATTGACAGCTTTGAAGAGTAATGGTGAACCAGAGTATATTTTTATCCAGCCTTTACTCTCGAGAGATTCCAATACTGCATAAATCTTTGTTCTGGGAACTCCTGATCTCTTAGCAAGTAGTGTAGCGCTGTTAAAGTTGGTACAGAGCAAGCTTAAGTATACTTTCGATTCATATTCCGTTAAACCAACCTTTTGCAGGTTCTCTATGATTCCACCCATTAATCGATCAAATAAAATAAAATTTAAATAGTTATTGTAACTCGAAAAAGTTACAGAAGCAATAGAAAAATTTGCAGCTCATCTCTTCTCCCTTAATCTTGGCAAATTCTTTTTGAACACTCGATCTATCGAAATAAAATCATGGGCTAGTCTTTTCTTTGCTTGAATGGGCTGAATTCTCGGATCTGAATTAACTCTTTTCTTAGCCATCTGGGTTATTTGGAAAACCTGTAATTGTAATCTTCAACCTAAAGAGGCTCTTATCCCATCAAGGGTTATTTTGGCATTCGGAATTTTTTCAAACCACTTTCCAGCTTCTCGCATGCATATTCGTCACAGTGAGCACAGTTTTCAACACTTTTTTCAAGGCCACAGTTTCTTATTTCGCAAATGTTACGTACTCAATGAGTCTCCCACCGGCAGTACATCCATCACAGTTAACGTATTCAGGCTTCATTTCAGCATCGAACATCTTTGACCATAGTTCGGCAACTTTCTTCCTTTCTTCATCGCTGTCTTTCTGAGTGGCAATGTAGCCTGGGCACTGGCTGCATACAATTCCGCAAAAAGCAATTATTTTTTCATACTCTACTTTGTGGTTTATATCATTTATACATTTCTTGTAGAGTTTTTCTCAATTCTTTAACTTCTCTGATCTCAATTCCTTATTTCAATATTAGCACCTCAAACTACGCTCCTAACAAAAGCTCCTAACAAAAGCAATACAAGTATTCATTAAGACGAACAAAACAAGTTCGCTCTTATTTTCCAAAATACAATTGTTCACATTCTTTTTTGTTTTGGGAATAAGGTCTCCTAATTTTTCATCCAGAAGTCTACAACTTCACTTATTCTGGGGTTTACACCGAATATATCTGTTGCAAGCGTTGATGCAAGAAGTTATTATCAGGAGAATAAAGGATACTTCGATGGAAATTAAAACTGGAGAATGCCAGAGAATACTGTAGTTTACCTTTCATAAAATGATCTATTGTACTCACAAGGCTGAGAGAATAGAAAACTCCAGCAACCATCGCTAAAAAAGGTGCTAAGAAGAACAAAGAGGAGATAAAGTAGAGCAACATCATGAAACTGTTTTCAGCTAGAATGTTGATAAAAAGAGTTCTTTAGACATCGATTCATAGATGAAAGTTCTGCTGTATGCCCTCCCAGCTTCTCACAAATCTTAAATATTTCTGGATGTCTGGAAAGTGGTGTATTAGGATTTTTAAGGTAATTTTAAGGTAACGAAATCGCCAGAGGTAGGATCACTAGAAGCAAATGAGCTTGAGCCTTAGAAAATATTGGTCTCAATTAGATTTGATTCATACCAAATCTCCCCGTTATGCTCATGCCTCCATTTTAGCAAGAGACCCGTTTGCTTATCATACCAACCTGTCCATCTGTCATTTCCAAATTCAGCTTTCAAGATGTAAGCCTCACGCTCATTACCCTTGATTTCAATTGATTTAACATCAACGATCTTGTACCCTTCTCCATTCTCCTCGTCATCTCCAGCCTGATAGAGATTTATCGTATCACCAACGGAAATGTCAGTAGGTATCCAGAGGTAGTAATAATAGCTTTTAAATGGCGGTCTTATGAAGAGTCCTGTAATATTTTGCCCGTTTACCATCGCTTTTAGTAGCTTTCGAGAGTTTGAATCTACATAAAATGTCTCATTTCGAAGCCAGTTGTGTTTGATCACAACCTTGTTGTTTGACACGGAAAGAATTTCATGCTCGTCGATGTAATGATCTTGAAAGAAAACGTTGTAGACATCATACTTTGCATAGGCTCCAGCTTTAAGCCAAGAGATTTTTGGATGAGAGTATAGGTTGAATACAGCTACCAACAAGACTATCGCTCCGATGATTACCAAAATCTTCCACCTCATTATGCCACCTTTCAAGTACTGCGAGATTTTTAAGCTGAACTCTTAAACATTATCCTTTTAGCTTTGGCCAGTTCGATTGCTTGACCAATCCAAGCGCTCGTCAATATCCACGCCTTGTGATTTGACATATTTCTTGCTGTAATTGCCAGTCTCTATTCCATAGCAATATTCAGAACCTTTGAATCTCTGCTGATATGGCACATTTGAGCTAATCTATCGGTTGCCAAAGTGTTGGGTGTAAAATGGTTATTCCCGCAATGTTTGCCATGAATCAAAGATGTTACATTCGTCAGAGTTTTGGTCTTGCATCCTTAAGCCTATGCTTTACAAACTTTATGAAATATTTTACTAAAACTCCGGCAACCGCTCCAACAATTAAAATCCCAGGAGTTAGTAATAGCAATAAAAACCGAAATATCAACCCAACGTCACTGCGGATGTAAAAATAAGGGTCGACAAAAGGTATTAGGTATGTAGCTAAAAACGTAAGAAAAACTGGACTCTCCACTATTATAGCTCCACAGATTGCTTTATTCTTTATATTGCTGATCAGTCCAACTGCTAGACTAATAATGAAGCAGGCTAAAGAACCGCTTACTAAATGATCTATATCACTTCCGGTATAACTACCGAAGATAAAATGTAAGGCAGGTTTCAAGAAAGGACTTAAAAGATAACCAATAAAAACAGGTATCCTACCCAGAAGAACATGCAACAGTCCCCAAGGGCTCCCCTCCCAATACGCATCTAATGTAATCAAAACGTATCCATAGAGTGCCATAAAACCATATACGATAAATGAAACTAGAAATGCAAACGAGAAATTCTCTCTTAATTTGGTTATAAATCTATCTGTAATTTTTTTATTCAAATCTGTTCACCTCGGTTAGCTTCTAACTAAGTTTCCAGTCAACTTCAGTAAGTCGTATAACAACTTTTTGTGTCCGAAGCCGATTGCATATAACGTTTGCTGGTATGCGAAGTTCGAGAGAGGCTTTGCCGAGCATTTGAGTGAGTGCAAGAGAACCGCATACTCGTTGTTATACGCTGTTGTCCATTCATTATTAGACTCAATCAAGACCATAGTATCTTTACTATAAACCATACTTGTCCGTTTATGAGGGTCCATGCAATTATTGGCCCGATAGAATTTTTTGTATATTTATAGACCAAACCTAACACCAGAAAAATTAAACCAACTTTGGGGGCGTTCCAAACACCTGCAGTAGGGGAAGAAAGGATGTGCAAGGCACCAAATATTATAATAGTTAAAATGAGTCCCCATGATAGTACTCTACTCTCGCTCTTAAAAATGCGATCAGTATTGGTGATAAGCCACATGACAAAGAAGACCTCCAAAGGACCATAGGCAAATATTCCTAATGCAACATACCAGAGATTCCAAGGGAAATTTAAATGAAAAGTAGGCGAATCAAAATGCGGTCCTCCAGCCAGAAGTCCGATACAGAAATCAGTTGCAACAATTAAACTTGATAGCAAAAGGGATTTCTCTATTCCTTTACGACTAAGTCCATACAGCTCAGGATCGTCTTTGCATATGAGTGTGATGACTAAAGGAAACAATCCAACAGACACAAATTCGATATAAAACGCGAGATACCGCCTCTCACCCAATACTTCAAGTGCTGTTGTGAAATCTAAACCATAAGCTTCTAAAATAATCAGTACAACCAACGCTGCACCAACAAAAAACCATATCCAAGTGGCAATAACTCGAAACACGGGGTTATAGAGAAAAGCAAATCTAACATCTTGATTCATTTGTTTCATTTTTCCACCTCTTTATTATCTGAAATTCCCATCCTTTTTTGTGCAAAATGGGCTCTTTAGCCGAGTGGAATTAGTGTTTTCTTTTCCCAGTTCTTGGAATGACTTCGACGTTTTCAACTTTGAGTTTTAGTTTTTCGGTCAAGATATCAATTCGTGTTGCTGAGCCACTTTTTTCCTCCACTTCTACACTCATCCTCTCAAATTTTTCCTCCCCATTCTCCAGCCACTCCCTGCATACTACGGGACTGGCAAGGTAGATTGTGTCATCTTTTAAATCTAAATCGCCGATAGGACCTTTAAGCAAGTAGAAGTTAATAAGATCACCATTTTCATCAAACACGAAAAGTACATAATTGCTCACCCAGGCGATGAATCTTTTTCCGTCTTTTATGATCTTACCTTCCATTACATATTGGCTCTCTGGATAGGTTACGTTTATTATTTTGGCCCATAGGATTTCTCCATCTCTGCTCAGTTTGGCTAAGAATGGATGAACTTCTGACTTCCAAAGTGGTAGTTCACGAAAGCGTTCATGAGCAAGCCCCGCAACATAAAAATTATCACCGGCATAAATTGCATATAGTTCTACGGAATACTTCGGAAGTTCTTCAAACTCTGGGATTTTCTCTCCTTCTTTCTCTGTCATTTTCCTCTTTTCTTCTGGGATCTCGACTTTTCTTTTTATCTTTTCTTTAGATTTCAGGGAGATAGCCCATTCAAGCTTACCGTTCTTGCTGAGCTTGATAATTTTGTCCCCTTTCGTTAAGTATATTCCATCGGACACGGAAATATCATCGTTCAAATCTCCAAATCTAATATTACTTTCACTTTTTAATTTTATAGCCCAAATCACATTTAAATCTTCATCAGTTTTCACCACTCCGTCCCTCGTGTTAAAGTAAAGAAACTTTCCATCACTTTCGATGTCAAACACGTTTAGAAAGTCTTCATACTCAACTAGAATAGGATTCTCCCTCGTCCCCTCATAGCTAACCCCCTTTTTCACAAGATCCTTTATCCATACAATCTTACCATTTTCGATCTTGGCAATGTCTACACCTGCAGCATAAATCCTTCCGTCAAAGCACTTCAAGATATTTGAAATCCAGAAATCCTCATCAAGCGTCAAATTCCAGCCGTTTATCATTTTAATGTATGGAGAACCTCTTTCAGTGCAGTTCTCAATAAATCCAAGTATGTAAATGCCGTTGTTCACAGAAATTTTCCTTCCTTCAATAATCTCGAATCTGTAGTCTGAGCTTTCAGATTTCATTTTTGAAGATTGGAATACATAAAGACTAGCTGCAAAGATTATTACTATGCATACCAGCAGAAGCGTTCTATTCACCTACCACCTCCATTTTAAAATTTTTAAATTTTCCTTGGGCGGACTCGCAATTTCAGACAACGCTCGTTTCGGGGATATGTGAAGTTTGCGATAGCAAATTTGGGCGAGCGAAGTCTTTTACCCGCTGTTATATGCAGTATGGTAGCAATCTTATTTTGCATAATTCGTCTCTAATAAGTTATAAATTTTATGAATACCAATACGAAGACCAATAATTGAAAATGGAATTAGAACACAAACATATCGATTAATATCAGATCGAATCAATTCACGCATCTGCGCTGGAGTTTCTGGTACGGTTACTGGAATTCCTCCAATATCAATTACTCCTTGACCAATATGATAATACATTATTGGTATCCGCAGGGTATAAAAGATAAGTAAAACAAAGGAGCAAAGACCGATTACTTTAAGAATAGAATCATTTGTGGTAACAAGAAATATAAGGCCAGGTACAAGTAATGGAGTCCAAAATAAGACTCCCGATTCTGGGTGTATTAAATTTTCAAAGATATATCGCCAATTTAAACCCAGTGTATTAATATCACCTCGCAAAATACCTAAATGTAATGGTACTCCAAATAAAGATATATTATAGATGACAAGAATAATAAATGCAACTAAACCGCCAAGAGAAAAAAGTACAAGAAATCTGATTTTTTTAGTGAAAAGAAAATATCCAATTAACAGGATTACCAAAATGCTGAGTTCAAGCCGAGTTAAAACAAGTAAACCAAGTATAAGGCCTGATGAAATTATATGCCAGGTTTTGTTTGAACGAAAAGATAAGCATGTAAATAATAAAAAAAGAGAAGCTAAGCCATACGAGGTCAAAGTTGCATAAAGCGGCAAATCAAAAATATTTTTCATAAATATAGGCGCTGTGACTAATGCTGCTGGTATAATAAACAGACATTTATATGTTGGATAATACAACTTTAAAACCTTTGCATTAGCCCATATACCTATGAACAAGAAGAAAAAACTAGTTAATAAAAGTGATAGTGCTAATTTCCACTGGTACCAGCTACTTTCCGTAGGAATATAAAAATCTTTAAAAAATAAATCTTTTATAAGTAGAGGTTGTGGTGGCAACATCGTCATTTCAGAACCTACCGTTTTTTCTGTCCTTTTTATCGTAAGCTCAGGGGATACATATTCACTGATTTTTTCTGTAGTTACGAATGGCTCAACGAGTACTGTCAATAAAGAATATGGAATAAGTGATAGCAGACTATATCCAGGAGACCGCTGTTCTACAAAATGTAGGTTTCTGACGATTGGTTTTTCTTTTGCAGGTGTTACCGACTGCAATATAGCGTAATAATCTACCGAATCAGCGGCAACATTTACTTTAGTTGATGTTGCTATTAAGACAATTAAGATACCTATAGATACGAAAAACAGAATATAGTCTAGAAGATTTAATATTCGTGAAGTATATATTTTCTTATCAAATTTGTGCGTCATATTCCCAACCATTATGGTTAGTCTTATATTCAATCAGCCGCCATATTGCATATAACGGTTTGCAGATATGCGAAGTTCGACATGAAGCCGAATTTGGGTGGAGCGGAGCGTAGCCGTATGTCCGACTGTTAAGTGACCCCGACAGGGGCAAGGTGTGAAGCACCGCAGAGTCCCGAACCCCGCCAAAAGATTCTTTACTCATATCTACCCCTCTCTAAATTTACTCTTGCTCATTTGATTGGGCTTTCTAAAGTTTGCGGTATAATTTCTTTTCTTGCCGTAGCTCTCGACGAATTCAAACTCCTGTTTTTCAGCCAACGAACGGACAACCGACAGAGGTAAGAAGTCAGGGTCTCCTGGTTGTTCAGTGATGGATAAAAGGCCAGAGGGTCTAAGAACTCTATATATCTCCTTCAGGCACGCTTCTGGGTTTGAAACCTCACCCAAAACTGCCACAAGAAAAACAACATCGAATTCGTTTGCATCAAAGGGAAGACTGATAGCGTCTCCCTGTGTAAATCCCACATTATCCACCCCCGCTGCTTCAAGTTTCCGACGGGTTTTTTCAAGCATCTCTTGTTGCAGGTCGAACAATTCTAAAATGTCCTTGTGGGATGCGTCGTGCAACTTCAACGCTAAAGTAACCCGAACCTGGACCTATTTCAAGCACTCGTGAATCCTTTTTAAGATGAAGGCGATCAGCCAGTTTCTGAGGAGAAAGAATGAGCCTGCGTAAAGGAGAATTTAACCAAAATGATAGCAGAGGTGGATAAGCCCCCTTACCAAAAAACGCTTTATGGTCCCCTTATATTCCGTAGAATTTTTACATCTTTTCCTATTCTGCTTAACCAGAGTTTTCGGTCCAAAAATGACTATTACTTATTCTCGGCGTAATATGGGCTTTGTGGCATCTTCCTCTTTTCTTCATGAAAGGACAATGGCAGCACGATGTGTTGAAATTTGGCACATTGGATTTCTGGACGTTTATTTTTAGCCCAATCATTCTTTCAATCTTGTTCACATGGATTTACAACAACACTAACCGTAGCACTTTATCAGCAATTCTTTTCCATTTCATGATTAATTTTAGTGGGAATCTTATTCCCTTAACCAAACAAGGTAGACTCTATACCTTGAAACAAGTGCATTATACCTTGCTTGCAGACCATCCAGGGCATAACCACGCCAACCCAGCTCCTCCGGTAATGGACCATAAAGCAAGATGAAAATTGCAAATGGAAGAATTCTCCAGGGTTCGAACAACAAATTTTTAGCAGTTTCAAATTCCGGTAAAGGAGAGCCCGCGAAAACACTTAACAGAAGGGCAAGAGCGTTCAATGCAGGAAAGGTAAGCAAAATCACCAAGAGCCACCTTTTACCAATCCGTCTGATGTCAAATACACGTTGCCAGTAATCTCTCCATTGTTCCTTATCGTGGGTGCGGGAAATTAGTATGATTTCTGCTAATGCTGGGCCGAACAGTCCAAAAGCACCAAAAAGTATTGCAGGAAATCTCCAGACATTCCAACCTAACAATATAACCCACATCCAGAAAAACCATGAAATACCAAGAGCAAGAGCAAAGAACCTCCATGGGTTTGCAGCTTTTAAAATTCCTGTGTTCATATTATCTACCTTTTTCTTTTCTGGATGAGCCATTACAAATCAAAGGCGGGGTTCGGAATTTCATCTAACGGTATGCGAACATATCTTTACTCATCCTTTCTTTTTTACCCAGTAATTATTATTTCAAACTTTTCTTTTTTAACTGGTCATAGCGAGTTTTGCCTAACATCAGGGATAAAAGAAGTCGCCGAAGGCGATTTGGTGAAAGCATAGACCTGAACCAGATACATGCTGTTATTTGTCGTTGCGATACCTCCTGGCTATTATCCTGTTGACAGCGTGCTTGTGAGGAATGCCACTCGACATACAATCGAAGATTTCCTCTGTACAATACACAATCTCCCAGTCCCAGAAATAACCCATCAACTCTCCAGATTTGTAAAGGAAAGCTGTTTCTTCAGCGTCTGGTGCTCTTGGAATAAACGGCTTCTTCACGAATACAGAAAAAGCAATAATGCCGTTAGGTGAAGTGTGCTCCTTGTAGTTCTGGAAGCGTTTATCTCTTACTTCAGGTGGAAGATACTGCAAGGTGCCTGTTGAAAAAATAACATCATAAGTATCTTCAAGCTCATAGGTTACAATGTCAGCATGGATAGTCTCGACGTGAACTCCAACTTCCTCAGCATACCTCCTTGTTTTCTCTAGGCCAGGCAGAGACAAGTCGAGGCCAACAACCTCAAAACCATGTTTGGCAAAATAAACAGCATTTCTCCCCTCTCCACAACCCAGATCCAGTAGCTTGGGGCGAAAGTCTGAACTGGGTCGAATAATCTCTATGATTCTATCGCATATGGTAGAGGGCTTCTTTCCCCAATAGTATTCCTGATTTGCATACCTTTTGTCATAAGGGTTCTCCTTCTTCAACTATCGCACCTCCCTCGAATTGCAGGCAGATAACTCGTCCATATTCGAACTATCTGGATATACTGCTATTTTGGGAACATATGCGACATGTTCACACATGCACCCTTCTGGATGACCGAATGTTTCTGCCCTTTCCATCATGGTTCACCTTCTGTTAAAAAGGTTATCAAAGGGCTTTTTACTACCCCAATTTCACAGCAGGGATCTCAGCTTCTCTTGCCTTTTATAAAGATTATAAAGAGTTGATTTTCCCATTTTTAAATATTTTTGCAGTCTCCTCAAGGATCATTATAGGAGAACTACTCTCCAACATTAGGTTTACTCCTTTTTTGCCTGCTAAAATTTACCACCGTTTAACCTCATGTAAATATAGCGAAGGAAAGCAAAAGTTGGTCACATTAAAGAATTTCTCTCTTCCTGAGCGTGGTCAACTCTCATTTTATTTTAGAATAAAAGAGACTCTTATTATTCCAGAATAGAAGAAAGATAGAATTTTTGCTCTCTTATAGATGAATTGAAGGAAAGCTTGAAGAAATTTCATATTTACTTTGATTTATTTTAAATTACTAATTTATTTTAAATACATCTTATTTCTCTTATCACTCTTTTGTAAGCATAAAACACCTTAGTCCTTTCTTCATCTCTTAAAACTTGGATAAAACGGAAGAACTGTATTTTAAAAGGAGCGTCAGATGGATAAACGATGAATTTTGGAGTAAAAAACGGATTTACACTCTTTACCTTATATTTTTGTACATAATAAACGATAAATTTGATCCATTTGGCATCTAAAGGAGCCTTTCAGCTCTCGTAAAATCTAAATCTTTTTCCGTTTGAGTTATAGCTTTAGGGCCCTTACCAAACTAGCTCTCATCCAACCTCTGCAACACCTTCTTTTCTCTAAAACCAAGAGCAACAACCACAACAACTACCGATAACACCATAGCGATGGTAATCAAAATCTTCCAGCTCATTTTGCTCCTTTATTTTAGCCTTTTTAGGTATTTTGCCTGAGCGAAGTCGTATTAATAAAAAATTTAGGTTCTCTCTAGCTATGTCATTTCCAACCCACAATTTTTGGAAAGTTATTCCGTATTTGTTAAAACTCATTAAATAAAAAGTTGCACCAAATCTTTCAACTAGCCTTTATATGCTCTTTAGTAATCTGGCATCTCTTTCCAAAGATAGTATATTAGGGGTAACCCAATTATCAATAGGGCAATGCCGCTGTATCCCCCTGCAAACCCGTCGAAATACTTTCTCGTTATAATTGCTGCGATGTTATGACCGACACCCTGTAGGCCCATAAAACCAACATATACAATACTAAGCTTGTATGCCCAGCGCTTATAATCTAAAACAAAATAGAATAGAACCACGGGAATGCAGAGAAGCATCCAGTTTATAGCTAAATAGGATCCAAGTCCGAGTTTGCTCACCATCCAGAATCGTCCCCAGATTTCTTCGAACACATGGGCTACATGCCCGAGTAACATTAAAAAGTATAAAGAAATGATTTTATTTTTCTTGAACTTAAAAACACCTGATTTTGATAACATTTAGAGAGATTTTTGGGTCGATTGTTAAAAAAGTTAACCTTCTAAAAGCTCCTCAATCTTTTTCAAAATCTTCTCTATCTTTTTTACTTCCTCAGCCACCTTTGTGCCCCTGTCTGTAAGTCTATACCTTATTTTACCATCTGAGTCCTCTCGAGAGACGATTAGATCGAACTTTAAGAGTTCTTTTAATCTATTGTTTAGGGTGTCGGGATAAGCTTTCAAGATTCTTAACAGCTCATTAAACGATTTTGGAGATTCAAGCAGGAGCAAAAGTATATCGTTGAAGTATTTTTTGCAAATAAATCTGATCATTATGAATTTCGAAAGTCTTTTATAAATATGAAATCCAACTACGATCAATCGTAGTATACGGATCAAGACCTTAGCAGTGGTATCAAGCCGATAGCCTCATTTGAGACAACCTAAAAATGCATTTGCTTTGAAGCTATACAACCCCCAGAGTATGTGTTTACAAGTCTCCACAGCTTCGATCAAAATCGAAGTCCACGGTTTGAAAAGGCCAAGCAAACTCTCTCAGAAGATAGATTTGTAGTTTATGTAAACCTGAATTTGGCTGGTATGATGGGGAAAGAAAGCACTACAGTAAAAAACAATAGAATCCTCATTGTAGAAAGTGATGTTGGGATATTGAGGATATTAAAACTCATGCTTACAGAATACGAATGCATTTCGGCAAATGATGGCGAAATGGCCGTTCAGCTTTTCATGAAGTTTAGACCTGCATTGGTTTTGGTGGAGATAATACTGCCTAAAATGAGTGGGATAGAAGCCACCAAAAAAATTCTTGAAATAGACCCAGACGCTAAAATAATTGGGGTTACTGCCTTCAGAAATAGGTGGGGGAAGGATTTACTCGAAGCTGGAGCAATTGAATTGATAGATAAACCCTTCAGGAAAAGAGAGCTGCTAGAAATTGTCAAGAAACATCTAAAAAACCAATCAATTGATTGGGTCACCTACTACACTAAAGAAACTTAAACCGCTAGAAATATTATACGGGCCGGGAGGGATTTGAACCCCCGACCGACGGATCTCTCCGAGGGCTTAAGAGTCCGCTGCTCTGCCTGGCTGAGCCACCGGCCCCCTTTTAAAAGCATCTGGGTCTTTGCTGTTTGGGCTTATAAGGGTTATGGTGTTTTTGGAGTTGGTGTTGGCCGGTAAATTAAACCTCGGGATAATTTCCTGTTTAATTTCCTGTTTAATCTACTGTTTTTTGTTTATCCCTTAAAGACAAGAACAATTGGCATTTCGAATGCTCTTCCGTTAGATTCTGTGTCGAATTCTCGAAACTGGTAAAGATAGGAACGCTATTAGAAGAAACAAAGTAGCAAATACAGAGAATGGGAATGTATAGCTACCATACACATCCATGAAGTAACCGGTGAGGTAGGGGGCGAGTATGCCTCCAATCCTTCCCACACTCGCTGCTGAACCCACCCCCAATCCCCGGATGTTTGTTGGATAACTTTTTTGGGTGAGTAGGATAAGCAAGACCCACCCACCAATGCTGAGGAAAGAGAGGATTATCATTCCTGAAATTGTCAGAATGGCACTTCTGGAAAAAATGAATATCAGGGTTGCTAAGGCAGCAAAAAAGGAGTAAATTACCAATAATCTCTCTGTATTTCCTTCCCTTGCAATAAAGGAAAGCAGTAGTGGGGAGATTATCTGAATGCCATATACCGGAATCAAAATAGGAATCGAGACAGAAATCAAAACGGAAATTTCATATCTGGAAGAAACTACAACCTCGGGCAACCATAGGAATACACCGTAGTAGGTGTAGACGCCGCAGAACCAGATGATCCATAGCAGTGCAGTAAGTTTTCCGTATTTATAGAAGAGATCGCTGATGTTTCCTGAGATATTTTTCTTAGAGTTGGAATTAGAATTAGATTGTGTAAATCGGATAGATCTACTATAGGATTCGGCATAAGATTTGACATCGGATTTGATATCAGGAAGTAAATAAAAGAGTGGGAGGGTTAAAAGCGGAATAAAGCCTGCGATAAAAAGCTGTCCGAGATTAACCTTTAAATAAAATACAGAGACTACAAGCAAAGCTCCAAAACCCCAAAAGGATTCAATATAACACATGTATTTGTCCAGATTTTCTTTTATAAGATCTGGTAATGTGGCAATGGTCATAGTTAAGCTTCCACCAAGCCCAAGTCCGGCAACGAAGAGCAGAAAAAGGAGCCAAAAGTAGGTCTGATTAAAAGCCATCATACCGGTTGAAATTGAAAAAATTGTGACGGAGATGTATATTACTCTCTTTCTCCCAGTAAAGTCTGAAAGAGCACCAAAAATCAGAGCCCCCAATCCTATACCGATCATCAGGCCAGTTCCAAGCAAACCTGCCTGAGAATGGGAGAGGTTATATTTTGGAATGAGATCTGGAATAGCAAATCCGAGGAGTAAAGTATCAAAGGCCGTAATTCCAAAAAGAATTCCCAGGATGATAAGATAGGTAAGGTTTCTCGGATCGTTGGAAGCAGATGAATTTGCCATCATTTCATCTCTACTCATTTCTTAGATATCACCTAACTTACCTAATTTACATGACTTTCTTAATTTTCCCACCGCATCTGGCTTCATCCAACCTTATCCAACCTCGTTACCTTCCAATAAAGAACCTCATCGAAGTTAGCTGCAAGCAAACCTTCGTTGTAAAGGTAGCTTAAATATGCCCTTAGTGCAGACATCATGAGATAGTATTCTGTAAAGTTATTTAGTTTAATCTCAAACTCTTGACAAAGCTTTCTTAGGATATCCTCAGTTGTTCCCTCCTTAAGGGAAATCAAGAATTCTTCAACCTTTCTGATCACATCTAAGTTGGATTCTACAAGCTCTGAGATATCATTTGTAGTTTCTGCATGGCATGGGACATAGTGCTCATACTCACTTTTCTCGAGAAAGGAGAGAGTTTGTTTCTGTCTTTCGACATCCATAAAAAGCGGAATTTTGTACTTCTTGATAACCTTTCTGGAAAAAACGGAATCGGCACAGTAGAGAACGTTATCGACTTCCACACCAATCTGATTGGGTGAGTGACCTGGCAAGGGCAGAACATCTACAATCGGAAATTCTCCACCAAAATCGAGTTCGGTCTTGTTTTTCACGTTCAAAACGAAATCCACTTTCGTTGCTTCAGCCATCAAAAATCTGTTCATAAGGTCTTTTACCGGATGGGCTGAGTATAGGTAAAGTGGCTCGAGAAACGGGTACTGAATGATTCCAGCTTCGATTTCCGGAGCATAAACCTTTGCATTCGTTCTCCTCACGATATAGCGGTCTCCTCCAAAGTGATCTGCATGAGAGTGGGTGTTGATTATCGCCTTTACTTTTAGATTGTTTTTCTCGAGGAGCCTCAGTATCCTTCTGCCTGCTTCTCTGTCTAAGCCGGTATCGATTAAAACAGCATCATTTTTCACTCTTATAACTCCTATGTTTATTGCTCCAGGAATGTAATACGTGTTCTCAGAGATCTGCTCTAATTTCATAAGAAAAAGATAGAAAGAATTTATTTAAGGGTTGCTGGTAGCGAGATATGGCTGAGAGATTGAGAGATTGCTGGGAATCTGAATCAGGAAATAGATGGGATTACTTTTTGGGTTGTGTTGTTGTGTGTCAGAATTTGGATTGTGTGTAGGAAATGTTGGTGTGCACGTTAAAGTAATGCCCCTTTGGTTAGGGCTAATAACTTAAGGTACAGTTGAAAGCTGGGAGAAAATCTGAGAAAACCATCAATGTTTTAACGTTTTAACTTCTTAACGTTTTAACTTCTTAACGTCTGAATTGACCAAAGAAGTAGAGTTGATTATACTATTCTGCTATTCTACTGGATTAAAGTCATGAATTAAGATCAAGACCCAATTAACCACAGGGAAACCACAGGGTTATTAAACCCATCCTAAAATCCATATCTGGGTGCTTAGAGATGATTAACAAATGGATAGTACTACTCCTCACGATACTCTTCTGGGGACTTGCCTTTACAGCGATAAAGTATTCTGTAAGCTATCTCGATCCGATAGAGCTCGCCTCACTGAGGTTTGCAGTGGCAGATCTATTTTTTATTGCTGGCATAGCTATAGGGGGTTTCAGGATAAAAAGAAAAGACGTTCCAGCAGTTTTTATCCTTGGTTTGTTCGGAGTTGCAATTTATCACATATTCTTGAATGCCGGGGAAATCTATGTTAGCTCTGGGATTGCAAGTCTGATCATCTCAACTGCTCCGATATTCGTTCTTATTCTTTCTTGGATGTTTTTGAAAGAGAAAGTTACTAAGATGAAGATTTTGGGAGTTTTGATTGCTTTCACCGGGGTGGCACTCCTTTCAAAACCTGAAAGCGGAGGGAATCTATTAGGTGTAATCTTTGTATTCATCAGTGCAGTCTCAGCAGCAGCTTATACAGTTCTTGGAAAGAAGTTAATGGATGAGTATGACTCCGTCACCCTCACAAATGGTGCAGTTATCTTAGGATCTCTTCCCATCCTTATCTTCTCATTTTCTGGATTAAAGAAAATTCTGTTGTATCAGGATTTTGGTTTGACCTTTTCTGTCCTTTTTCTCGGCATCTTTTCAACCTATCTCGGGTATTTGGGGTGGTATTACTTTCTTGAGCGTGAAGAAGCTTCAAGGGCATCGGTATTTCTTCTAGCGATACCTTTCGTCGCCTTAATGGCCGGTGCATTTCTGTTAAAAGAAAACATAACAACCCTTACGATCTTGGGAGGAATGGCAGTTATCATCGGAATACTTCTAGTCATCAAAGAGCAAAGAACTTGATACTTCATGCTCGAGTGTGAGCCATAGCTCTCAATTCCAAAAACTCTATGTGTAAGGTTGGAAAATTGTAATTTCATGAGGTACAAAATTCATCCTGTAGCTGTGGGAGTGAGGATACTACCGAAGTGTGCAATGACCTACTATTTTGACTGCGATAAAACGATGTACTTACCCGTTTTCATGTGGTACATAGAAGGAGGAAACAAAAAGATAATCGTTGATACTGGAACGATGGATCCGTTTAAAACCAATGAAGTGAGAAGGGAACTTGGAGAGACGTATACATTTGTTGAGGCTCTTGAAAAGTTTGATTTAACTCCAGACGACATAGATATAATCATCCATACCCACCTGCACAACGATCACTGTGAAAACGACTTCTATTGTGAAAACGCAACGATATACGTACAGAAAAAGGAGTATGAGTTCATGCTCAATCCCCATCCGATCGATTTCAGGTATGACAGGGATTTGCTGGAGGATGCCATCGGAGATGGCAGGGTAGTTCTGTTGGATGGAGATGCAGAGATAGTCGATGGGATTAGTGTGATTTTTACACCAGGTCACACACCTGGAGGACAATCTGTTGTAGTTGAAACTGCTGAAGGGAAAGCAATAATAACGGGATTTTGCTGCATTATGGAGAATTTTAATCCACCTCCAAAAGCAGCGAGATTCATGCCAGTCATACCTCCTGGGATAAATACTGACATAATTGCTGGCTATGACAGCGTGCTGAGGGTGAAAAAGGAAGCAGACATAATTTTACCCTTACATGAACCGTCGCTCATCAAAAATGAAACGATAGGTTAGTGGATAATTTAATCCATAGGCAAAACTGGGCATTTTTTACCTTATTTTTCGAGAACTCAAGGAGCCATGAAGCAAAACCGAGGCCCTAATTGGTAGTTAGTAATTAGTGTAAATCTGCAATTGTCAATCAGTAATCAAAAAGTTCTTGTGCTATCACTCAATTAAAAATAAACATGGTCTCAATAGAACTAATAGCCTTTGTTATTGGGGTAATTTATGGGTTTGTAAATCCCGGAAAGGAAGATCGGCTGAATATCCTTAAAAAGGCCCTTATAATTGGTATTGTTGTCGGAGTCATCATAGGACTTCTCGTGGCCTTCTTCATACCATTCGTTGGAATTCTGGTTGCCGGAGTTGGAGCATTGAGTTTTGCTTTGGTGGCTTTGTATTTCACAATATTCTTTGTCATCGGAACATTTGTTGGAGATGCCCTTGAGAGAGTCAGAAAATAACAAAAGATAAACAAAAAAGATAAACAAAAAATAAGTATTATTTTTGATAACATTATTTGGTGAACCTAAAATTTCTGGGGGTGGTGTTATGACTAGGATAGCTATTGTGTGTTGTGAAAATATTAGGGATAAGAGTTGTATTGCCTGTGCAAAGTGCTTTAAAGGTATAGACGAGAGAGCAGGAAGTTTTGAGGGATATGAGAAGATTGAAGTGATAGGTTTCTCTGGCTGTGGCGGATGTCCGGGATTAGTAGTCCCAAAACTCAAACTATTTTTCACGTATCTCCAATCTTTGGACAGGGATGTTGATGAGATATTCATTGGAACGTGCGTTAATTCGGCGATAACCACAGGGAACTGCCCGATAGGTGATGTAGGTATACTAAAGGAGTTGATCGAGCTGAAATTCGGCAAAAAGATAGTTGTGGGAACACATCCATGGTAGCTTTTTAATTTTTTGGTGGATAAAACTAATAGGAAAGCAATGTTTTGGGTATTAGAAGATTAGACTGAAAATACCACTCTATGAAGTTAAATTAAAGTCATAAACTTTTAAAGCTTAAAAAATTAATATCCCTCATAGGGGAAAAGTTTTATTTGATTGGCAAGCGATGGCTTCCAATTAGCTAAAAACCCTGCAATAGACTCTTTTAATGCATCGTAGGCGCTGTCTTTAATCTGATGGCTTAAATAAGGGTTGGATCTTCCAGGTTCTTGTATTAAAAAGTTGGCTATACCGATAAATTTGCCATCTGGGCGTTTTACAACTTTGATTTTCAATCTTTCCGGACAATTTTCAACTACGAATTCCCACTCACCCACAACTTCGTACGCTTTAGTGATATGTTCCATTTCTAAAAATTCGTTCAAATTGATTTCCATTTTAATCACCATTATATATTATAGAGCAAACTATAAAATGTTATGCATTCTTTTAGATCTCTATTTTTTGGAAATTTTGTTGGAACTTATGTTTGATATTTCTATGGATTTACAAAAAGAAGTTCTAATGATAAAGTAAAAGCAGAAGTTAATTCAATTGTAATCGACTCTGATTTAATTCATTTCCCATCCTCCTCTCCAGTCCTCACCTTAATCGTCCTCTCCACATCAATAACGAATATCCTCCCATCCCCAGGCTTTCCAGTTCTTCCAGCTTTCATTACCAC
>MTMO01000025.1 GCA_002011235.1 Archaeoglobus sp. JdFR-27
AAATGTTTAGTTGGTGACTAAAATTTTTAGTTGTTAATTAAATAAAATTTAAGTATTTTGAAAGTGTAGCTTTAATTGTCGGTGGGGTGGTGAGATGTTGAAGAAGTTCCATAACCTTTCCCGAACCAAACGAAAGACAGCTCAATACAATGAGAGAGTTGGAGGGAAGGAATATTACAGTGGGAGAATATATCGAAAAGGTTTATCCCGAACTGTTGAAAGAAATTCCCGAAGCTGCAAAGAAAAGGTTGTACTCAAGCAAAATTGTATGGCCTTCTGGAAATCCAATTGCAAAGAAAACACAATCTACTAAGGAAACCCAAGTACAGCCTCAACAGGTTCAGCTTATACTTTTGATTCACAATTCTGCTGTTGAGAGCCTATCTTGGCCTAATATTAAACAGAGTTCGTGGAGCTACGAAATATGGCCGCCTATTTCTAAAATAAACTTGCCCTTTATGGCGGTTGAGTCATATCTGTGGTATAGAGAAACTCCGGACTCACCCATTCACTTTAAGTCTTTTACCGCGAAATCGTGCTTTAACTGCTACGAAGTAAACGCTGAAAAGACCTATACAGCCAGTGAAGGAGGATACTGGGATGTAACTGGACATCACTGGGGAGATTATCCTCCTGACTACAATCCGCCAGACTACGATGTACGAACTGATTCTGGCTGGCATTATTTCGGACCGTAACCATGCGAGTTGGAAGCATTGTGATCACAGCTGCAACACATGGAGACCTTATATTTGTAATATTCTATCTTATTTTCTTATTATTATTTTTTTGTTTTGTATTATGGATATACAAGAGAATTAAAAACAAGCTCAAAGATAGGAAAGGTAAGTAGTTAGTGATGTGACGGTAGAATAATTGTTGGTTAGGCCGTAGAGGATGCAGAAGATGGGGAGCGTAATAACATTAATTATCAACTCATATACCTTTGCCTGAGAAACCCTCTCCACTTTCCTTTCAGTCTTCTTATTTGTCTATTCGGAAAAGTTCCTTTTCCAAGATTTGCTACTAGTTCATTTAAATTTCGATTGGAGGTTTAGCTGACTTCTAAACTGTTTAGTTAGTGACATTTTTCCCTTCAATCAGCCAAACCTCAAACCTCAACCAAGAATTTTTCAAAATCTTTCACAACGTACTTCTTCCCTTTTTTAACGATTTCGTGTCCCTCTTTTTCCAGCAATTTTATCTGAGTTTCTATCCCGCCAGGATACTTCTCATTTATTACCCCTCCAGCTTTTAAAGTTCTCCAGTAGGGTGTTATGTTCTTCTTTCCTTCTTTCGCTTCTTCTTCAGCCGCATGGGCTGCGATCCAAGCGAAGATTCCTGTTGTAATGGGACATCCGATGGTGGCGTTATGCTTCTTCGCAAGTTTTTCTCTGATCTGATTGATTGTAATCAGCTTTCCTTCCGGAACTTCCTTCATGATCTCATCAACTTCTTTTGGAGCTGGTATAACAACAGTACCCTCTCCCCATTTTTTACTCATTTTTTCAGTAATTTCAACAACCTTTGGTAGATCCTTGCTGTCTTCTAGCTTCTCTTTCCAAGATTTTTTGGTTTTACCTTTACCCTTCCTCGATTTTTCTGAGTTAGATTTCATCAAATTCATTTTATGTTCCCCATTTAAACCTTTGTCGCTAAATATAATGATTGATTGTCTTAATTCATATCTCTGAATTTATCAAAAAGAAAGATTTTTAAACAATCCATGTATGCTACAGTGTTACACAATAACATGGTGAGAAAATGCTAGGATTCGCTGACGTTTGGACGGAGCTGGGATTTCTACTAACTTTGGCTTCAGTAGTGGGATGTATACTCTATGGAATCCTAAAATGGCTGTATTATAAAATGGCTGTATTGAGGTGATATGATGGATGTGCTTTTGATGGTTTCTGTAATAGCCATCTACATGGTCGTTACAATCTATCTGGGCTATTTCGGGTTTAGATTGACGAAAAATAGTGAAGACTACCTAGTTGCAGGCAGAAAAATGAATTCAGCCATAATGGCTCTATCCTATGGCGCTGCTTTCATCTCAACTTCAGCGATAATTGGGTTTGGAGGCGTAGCAGGATTGTTTGGATTCTCATTGTTATGGTTGAGTTTCTTAAACATATTCATTGGCATCTTCATAGCCTATGCGATAATCGGAAAGAGGGTTAGAAGAATCGGTTCAGCTTTAGGGGCTTTAACATTCCCTGAGCTATTAGGAAAGTTGTACGATTCAAGATTTCTACAGGTTTTTTCGGGGATGATAATTTTCCTGTTCATGCCCTTGTATGCTGGGGTTGTATTAATTGGAGCTGCAAGATTTGTGGAGGTTTCTCTATCCATTGATTACAAGATTGCCTTGCTGTTTCTCTCTACCATCATAGCCCTGTATGTTGTTTATGGTGGGCTTATAGCCGTGATTTATACGGATGCTTTCCAAGGAGCGATCATGCTATTGAGCATGATTTTCCTCTTGATTTCAACTTACGCACTGTTTGGAGGGATTATTCAGGCTCATGAGGCTTTAACATCCTATAACAGTCTAGCAATAGAGATGTTTGAGAGCAAGATTCCAGGACACCTAGGATGGACGGTATTTCCAGCTCTAGGCTCCCCAGCGTGGTGGGTTCTGGTTTCAACGATAATCCTCGGAGTAGGCATTGGGGTTCTCGCGCAACCACAGCTAGTTGTCAGGCTGATGACTGTAAAGTCAGATAGAGATTTGGATAAGGCTGTGCCAGTGGGGGCCTTCTTCATATTCATAATGGTCGGTACATCTTTCATCGTTGGCTCCCTAAGCAATGCTTACTTTATCGAGACTACAGGAGAGCCCAGTGTATCCATTGCAGAAGGAAACGTTGACAGGATCATTCCTTCATTTATAAATGCTGTAATGCCAAAATGGTTCACCGCTATTTTCATGGTCACATTGCTAGCTGCTGCGATGTCTACGCTAAGCAGCCAGTTTCATACGATAGGCTCGGCTTTGGGAAGGGATGTTTTCCAAACAATTTTGAGAGATAGCGAAAGAACGATAAAAATAACTAGAATTGCCATTTCTATTGGTATCCTTTTCAGCATCGTTTTGGCATACATTCTGCCTCCAGGAGTCATAGCCAGGGGGACTGCGATATTCTTCGCCCTTTGCGCATCTTCTTTCCTTCCAGCATACCTTGGAGGACTTTACTGGAGGAGGGCAACAAGGCAGGGAGCCATCCTCAGCGTGATTTTTGGCTTTGCCGCTTCGCTGATTTATCTGGCTTTCATCCACGCAAAAGAGGCAAAAGAGCTTGGAATTTCCAAACTTATCTTTGGTAAGGAGGTTCTTGCGAGTTTTCCATGGACGGTAATAGATCCTCTCGTTATCGTGCTTCCTGCATCAACTGTTATTTTTGTATTAGTGAGTCTTTTTACTTGTAGGAAAGTTAAAGAGGCAAAGGCATACACCGAAGCACAAATCAAGGTTCGAAAATCCAAAGAGGGTTCCAAATGCAAACAAGAGTAGGTTGGTCTTAGTTTGATTGATAGGGATTGCCAGAACCGGACATCTAAGATTTTCACTACTGCAATCAGAAAATCCAATGATCAATCTAAAATCCAACCTAAAAGCCAATCCAAGAGCCACCAGCAAAACTTAAATAAAGAATCACAAATTAGCAAACGGAGGTGTTTGTTGTGGGAACGGTAAAACCTGCATACATCAAGGTAATCGCTCTTGAGCTCATGAAAAAGTATCCAGATGTGTTTACAGAAAGCTTCGATGAGAACAAGAAGCTGGTTGCTGAATATGCCAAGATCAACAGCAAGACGATAAGGAACAGGGTGGCAGGATACATCAC
The DNA here is from genome assembly GCA_002011235.1 of Archaeoglobus sp. JdFR-27. Taxonomy (GTDB): domain Archaea; phylum Halobacteriota; class Archaeoglobi; order Archaeoglobales; family Archaeoglobaceae; genus Archaeoglobus_A. Next base: position 3,852 of record MTMO01000025.1, read on the forward strand.
AAGAAAGGTTAGAAGGGGTTATCTAAATGTTTGAGTTGAAAGGTGTTATTCCTGCTTTAGTAACACCTTTTGACGATGAGTTAAACGTGGATTATAAAGGAATCGATAAAAACCTCGAATTTCTCGAAAAGCATGTTAATGCAGTGGTACCAGCAGGAACAACTGGCGAGGCTGCAACTTTAAGCTATGAAGAGCATATCGAGGTTGTAAAATACGTTAAGGAGGTTTCAAAGCTTCCTGTAATAGGTGGAGCTGGTTCAAATTCAACCAGAGAAGCACTATATCTAGGAAAAGAAGTTGAGAAGGCAGGCGTCGATGCAGCGATGTTCGTGACGCCCTACTATAACAAACCAAATCCTGAAGGGTTGTATCGACACTACAAAACCCTTTCAGAAGAACTCTCAATTCCGATAATTGTTTACAATGTTCCTTCGAGGACTGGCATAAACCTAACTCCAGAGGTTGTAAGGAGGCTTTCAGAGATTGATGGGGTTGTCGCTATAAAGGAGGCAAGTGGTAATTTAAAGCAGATTTCTGAAATTATAAGAGCAACGGCCGACGACTTCACCCTCCTTTCAGGAGATGATTTTCTAACGTTTCCCATTCTATGTTTAGGGGGAAAAGGAGTTATAAGTGTTGCAGCAAACGTTGCACCACATCTAATGAAAGAGATGTACAACAACTTTGTTTCAGGAGATATTGATAAAGCCAGAAAATTACATCACAAGCTCACCCCTTTGTTTGATGTTCTTTTCATAGACACAAACCCAATTCCAGTTAAAAAGGCCTTGAACCTGATGGGTCTTGCAGCCGGAAGGCCTAGACTACCTCTGGTTGAACTAGACGAGACTAAGACCGAAAAATTAAGATCGGTTTTAAAATCCCTCGAGCTGCTATGATATCCGTTGCAATTGCTGGAGCAGCCGGAAGAATGGGAAAGCTCCTAGTGAAAAACGTTGTAGAGGATGAGGATCTCGAGTTAAAGCAGGTCTTCGATATAACCAGAGTCGGTGAGGATGCTGGAGAGATTGCTGGAGTGGGAAAAACCGATGTTAAGATATCGGATAACATAAATGAGTTAAATTCGGACGTTCTGATTGACTTCACGATCGCAGAAGCTGCTGTTAAAAACATCAAAGTTGCCTCTGAGAAGGGAGTTAAACTCGTTGTGGGTACAACAGGCTTCTCAGATGAGCAATGGAAAGAAATTGAAACAGCGATCAAAGTTCCGGCGGTAATCTCTCCAAACTTCAGCATTGGCGTAAACCTTTTCTGGAAAACTTTGGAGTTCGTGACACCCTATCTGCTCAGTTATGATGTAGAAATACTTGAACTTCACCATCGCTTTAAAAGAGACGCTCCTAGCGGAACGGCTATAAAAGCTGCGAATGTTATAAAAAAGATATTTGAGGAAAAAGGGATAAAAAGAGAGTTAAGATTTGAGAGAAGTGGTATAAGCCCAAGAGGAGATGAGATCGGAGTATTTGGTATCAGGGGCGGAGATGTAGTTGGAGAACATACCGTTTTTTTCCTTGGAGATGGAGAGAGGCTTGAGATTACACACAGAGCAGGAAGCAGGCAAGCTTTTGCTTCGGGAGCGATTAAAGCGGTAAAATGGATTGCAGGCGTTGATGAGCCAGGAATATACACAATGGATAACGTTCTTGGCTTCTAATTTGATTATTAATTTGATTATGACTCATTTTTATTTGATGGCGTTAACTGGACTGTTAATCCTATGACTGTCGGCTCTATCTTTCATGCAGTTTTCAGCATCTCGATCTCAGCATCTCGATCCGATCCCGCCTGTCCTGCTTATCCAAATTTTGTATCCAAACCAACCGGCCTTTTTGGGCTTTAAAAAGTTTTAAAACCTCGAATTGGTATTTTCTCCAATCTCTACTGTCTACAAAAAAGTGTAAACAGAAGTTGATCATTTAAAAGAGATTAAGTAATGGAAGCAGAATAGGAGCGATTTTTAACTTAAATGGTATTCTAGCATGGAGAATGTTCCACATATCCTTATCACTGAGGAGCTTGAAGTGCTTGGCAATCTTCTCGTCGCTCTCGGATATTTTGTCCCAGAGACTTTTTATGAAATAGGCCCTTTCCATAGCACCCAGCATAAGTTTCCTCCACCGCTCATCAAAACTTTCCAACCGAGAAAATTCTCCGCTTTCAAAGCATTCGTTTATAATCCGAGCGGCAACATCTCCGGCGATCATTGATGTGGGAATTCCCGCACCAACATGGCTTATTACCATGCTCGCCGCATCTCCAACCAAAAGCGTTTTTCCATGCACAGTTTTTTCTAGAGGCAGATCAACAGGCACCACAGCCCCGATCTCACTCAAAACTCTTGCATGCTTAAGAAATATGGAGCTGTGAGGATATTCTTTAATAAATCTTTCAAGAGCTTTTATTATGTTGTCTCCTCTTTCAGCCTTCTGCCTCACGAATCCAACTCCAACGTTAGCGATTCCGTTCCCTTTGGGAATTATCCACGCATATCCACCGGCTGCAATCTTTTTCCCTACGAACATGTAAACCGTATCCTCATCGCATTCAACGTTCTCCATCACATACTGCTTCGAAGGTACTACTGTTAATTTTCTCACCTTTAAGGCTGATGCGATTCTTGAGTTCGCTCCATCGCAGCCGGCAACAACTTCAGCTTTAACCACTCCATTCTCCAGCTTGAGTGCACTCTTTGAGTGCAATGGAGTAAAGCGGATTATTCTGGATGATTTCAAGATCTCATGACCACTCTTTTCAGCAACTTCGGAGATCATTCTATCTCTTTCAACAACATGCATTTTAAAGTCAACAACGAACTCCTTTCCGTCTGGGCCTGTAAAGCTTATGAATTTGGTTTTATTGCTCTCATATCTCTTGGGGATGTCGAAAAGGGAATAATCCTCAAGATCGGGAAGTAAAATCTTCATTTCCTCTTTAAAAGGAACTATTTCCCCACATTCAACCGGATAACCGAGTTTTTCCCTCTTATCGATACCAACAGCCTTGATGTTTCTATTCAAGCCCCTAAGCAAGAATGCGCCTGCGATTCCAACTCCAGCAACAGCAACCTCCACTTCAATCTGATTGGGCATGTTAATCCCAGATGGGTGCTCTTTTTAAAAAGGTTCTTTTTGATCCGTGGTTTGAATGGCTTACATTTTTTATTTATTATTTCACAATATTTATTTGTGCCTAATCCTAAACAGAAAATTTCAAGTATAGTTTTTACATTTAACTTTCAAGAGGATGAACAGCATTGAAGTGAGGAAAGAATTTCTAAAGAAGATAATCGAGTCTTTTGATTTGATAAAAAAGCTCCTAAAGGAGAAGGCGATCTGCGAAGAGAACAGAATAGTCGTTTTTGACCCTCCATTTACCCTCCACATCCTCAGAAATCAGGGTTGTATATGTCTTTATCACGAGGAAGAGGAACTTGGATATATTTCCTTGAAGGACTACAAGTTCTATGATACTGAAGCAGAGGTTGTGATGGATTCCTGGCTTAAAACCCTCACCTCCTTTGGTTTTAGAAGGTACATCGTTAAAAGGAAGTAAATCTTAGTTTTTACCAGTTAATGGAGGAATCTAGAATAGTTTAATATTCTTTAACTCTTTTTCTCTTATCTTGTAACAGACACTTAAAACTAAAAATCCAGCTATCTCCTTCTGTAAAGAACAAAAAGGATAAGCATGAGTACACCAAAAACAACAAGTCCCACTGCTATCGGATCGATGGTAGGAACTATTTCTGCCTTCAGTTCAGGAGTTGGAGTTGGGATTATCTTCGGAGTTGGAGTTTGAGTCGGAATTGGTGTTGGAGTTGGAGTTTGGGTTGGAACTGGCGTTACTGGTGTTGGTGCTGGAGTTGGTGCTGGAGTTGGTGCTGGGATGGGAGTTTCCAAAACACCCGGGGTTTCTGCTGGTTTTGGCACTCTATCGATTTCAATTGCTTTCTTGGCAACTGGGGCAACTCCTGGAATCCTCTGAGTGGTAAGAAACCGATATGCAGAGGTTAGAATCGATAGCACTGCAACAACCAACAGACCAACGAGCTTTATTGTATCCTGCCTAATAACTCTCTTTCCCTTTTCTGTAAGCTCGTAGTAAACCCATTTCCTCTCGTTCTCAACTCTCCTAACCATTCCCGTCTCACAGAGTTTCTCTAAATGGTAAACGAGAGTTGGTTTTGAGTAACCGGTTGTCCTTGCAAGCTCGGAGACGGTGTGTGGTCTTGACTCAAGCTGAAAAAGTATCTTGCTCCTTGAAGTAGTGAAAATATCCCTCAAGCTACTTATCACAGATTTTAATGCCTTTTTCATTAAGAAAACGTTTTTGGTTATGGTAGAAAAAATAAAAATTGGTTATTAAAAAAGTTTAATTTACCTTTCACCCTTCCGAGACCGATGAATGGATTTTATGAAAGGACAACAAAAGACTCAATTAACATAGACCCATTGCAGACAGGGGGAAAACTCAGCGAGGAGGCAAGAAGGGCTTTGATGGAGTGGGGAGATGGGTATAGCGTTTGCGATTTCTGTCCTGGAACACTCGACAAGATAAAAACACCGCCAATTTATGAGTTTGTGTATGAAGAGTTACCGAGGTTTTTGGGGAGTGATGTTGCAAGGGTAACAAACGGCGCTAGGGAGGGAAAGTTCGCCATAATGCACGGAATTGCTGCCGGATGTGAAAAGAAGACAATCGTAATGGACGCTAACGCTCACTACTCAAGTTACGTTGCTGCCGAAAGGGCAGGCCTAAACATCATACTTGTTCCAAATTCCGGTTATCCCGAATACAGGATAGACCCAGAAGGTTATTCAGAAATCATCGATACAAGAGATGACGTTGTGCTTGCTCTAATAACGTACCCGGACGGAAACTATGGAAATTTGCCAGACGTTAGAAAAATAGCCAAAATTTGCAGAAAGAAGGGTGTTCCTCTTCTCCTAAATGCGGCATATGCAATCGGTAGAATGCCAGTGAAGATGAGAGAGCTTAAAGCAGACTTCATAGTCGGAAGTGGACACAAATCAATGGCTTCAGCCGGGCCGGTTGGAGTTATGGGGATGAGAGAGGAGTTTGCAGAACCAATTCTTAGAAAATCCAAAAAATACCCAGCTAAAGAGGTTGAACTCATAGGCTGTACAGCCAGAGGGGTAACCATTATGACACTCATCGCATCCTTTCCATACGTTCAGGAAAGAATTAAGAGATGGGGTGAGGAAGTTGAAAAGGCTAGATACTTCTCCAAGCGAATGGAGGATTTCGGGATGCTGCAGCTTGGTGAAAAACCTCACAACCATGATCTAATGTTTTTTGAGAGTGAAATCTTGTACAATATCTCAAAAAAGGCGAAAGGAGGAAGGTTCTTCCTTTATCGAGAGCTTAAAAAGAGGAAAATTCACGGAATAAAGCCAGGTCTGACGAGATATTTCAAACTCTCCACCTATGGACTTAAAGAAGAAGAGGTCGAATATGTCATCAATTCCTTCGAGGAAATCGTATCCCAATATACTGAAACAGCTTAGAACAACTGAAAACACTGAAGCTGTAGGGATAAATTTGAATCTAGAACTCAAAACCTCATCAATCTTTTATCTCTTCTTTGTTTGCTAAGTCTAATGTTAAAGGATTGGATAGAAAGGAAAAACGATCGAAAATATGCATACAACTTTGCAACAATCAGCGAGCTCACAAGTTACGTTTACTGCCCAAGGCTTTGCTACTTCCGACAAAGATACGGTGAGCAGCCAGGCGTTCTGAATGCCGCCAAAGAGATTTACCTAAGCTTGAGAAAGGGTCTGGATCTGAAATGGGCAAGGAATAGATTTCTGAACATTGGTGGAACCGAAGAGGTATTCGATGTTGCAAAAAGAGATTTCTTAATTAAGGATTCGCTCGAGGATTTAGAAGACTACAAACCGATGGATTGGGAAGTTACGCTTGCATCAGAAAAGTACAGGTTGAAAGGGATTATCGATGAAATCGTGCTCAAAAATTCGGAGATTAAGCCATTAGCTATTTCCCTAAGAGGGCCCAAGGAGGGGGTTTGGTTTAAGGATGCCATAAAAGTTGTCTCTCAAATTATGCTCATGAATGAAGAGAATAGGATGGTAAATCTTTCTGGAGGTAAGATTGAAGGGGGTTTGGTTTACTACTGCTTCGATGGTAAGATAAGAGAAGTAAAGCTGGACAGAAGAATGAGATTTCACGTGATCAAACTTGTGGAGAGAGTTCTGAGACTAAAAAAGGGGTTCATTCCAGAAAGAATCGAGGGGAAGAAGTGCCAAAACTGTGGTTATAAGAGGGACTGTCAAACTACAGCCAGTACATTTGCTTCGAAATTTCTTTAAAATTTGGAGGTAAAATATAAATTTTAAAAAGCTATTTCAGCTCATCAAATGCCTTTTTGTGCTTGTAACGCGAGATCGCTATAGCGGCTGCTCCACCTCCACCAATAATAATCGCAACTACAGCCCCTATAAGCACAAGTCTGTCTCTCTGCTCAAAGAAGAAGAGTTGAGGAGTTGGGCTCTGTGTAGGGGTAGGAGTGGGTGTTGGGGTTGGCGTTTTCTTTGCCTCATCAATCTTTTTCCTCAACTCCGCTATGAGCGAGTTTGCCTGCATTGTCAAGGCAGCCGTTTCGTTAATGATGTTGTTCGATCTCTTTATAACGTCGTCGAATTTGTCCTTTTCCAGATAGTCTGCTGTCTTATCGTTTTTCTCAACCAAGTTCGTATATTTGCTCTTTAAGGTGATTAACTGAAACTCGTAGCTTGAGACTGGTATATTTTCATCTTTGGCCTCCCTGATTGTATAATCGAACTGCACAAGTGCAACTGATAGTTTCTCAAGTTCATTTCCAGCTTTTTCGTAGATGAAGTTTGCTTCTGACTTAGATAGCTCAAAGGCAGCTTTACCAAGTAAATCTTCAACATTTGTTAGCTTATCGTCCGCATTTGAGTAATCTCCAATTTTGTAGTAATTCTCGGCAACTGTTAGATTGTCTCTCGCTTTTTCTAAATAATCCTTTGCTTCTGCCGTAACTGCTCCTTCCTCCTCAAGCTCATTAGCTCTTTTCTGGAGGTTTGTGTACTTTTGCTTAAGAGTATCTATGTCCTCCGTAAATTGATTGAGATTGAAGACTTTTATTTCAACTAGTGGTAAGGCGTTGGCATCTGCATCCGAGATTTCGACATAGAGTGCTTTAACCGCTTCAAGCCTTTTTTGAGCAGTTGGAACTATCCCTTTAACTACCACTTCGATATAATCCACACCATACTGGGCTGTATCCCCTATTCTAAAAGACATTTTTACAGTTCCGTCTAGAAGATCACAGGCATCTTCAGGGTTTTGACATTTTCCATTCACATACTGGTGTTTTATAGATGCTCCTGTTGCTAAAAAAACTGTAGCTTCAAGAGTGGCTGTATCAAGTGAAGAATATAAGGTATAATAACGATACACAGAACCTTCCCCATCTAAAGCCGTTTTCTTGCTTTCTGAGGCAGGCCTTATATAATATATAAACTCAAGTCTCTCTCCAGGCTGGTAATACTCTTTTTCAACACCCTGTGGTGTTGGATTTCCAAAATCACTTGAATTAAGATGTTCGATAGCCATAACAAGTGGCATACTCGATACCGATATGATAAAAATTACTAAAAAATTAATTAGTATCCTCTTCTTCATATTACCCTCCTAGAAAAGAGGTTCTATATCCTCATCAAACAAGGCAAGGGTTTTTTCAAGTCTGCTCTTTTCTGCCCCCTCAACCTCTTCTTTGGCTTCAGCAGCTAGCCTTTGAAGTTGCTTTACTCTCGGGATATCAGTTACATTTGCAAGAACGACTAAAGCGGCGACGTACTTCGTTCTCCTTGTCGGATAGTCTCCTGCTCTAACCTCCACTCCAGAGATTTGCTCTTCTAACCATAGTTTGGCTTTCTCAATTCCTTTCCTGTCAAGGTGCTCAGGTGGTCCAGCCACCAGAACGAGGGCTTTTTCAGCACTTTTGATGTTGCAAGGAACAGAAAGCCTGCCCAGGGCTGCTCTTCTAACCAGAGAGGCTATTTTCATCGATTTATCCTCATCATAAGTGCCCTTTTCTTCTCTCTTGAAAAGTCCCTTAAGTCTGAATCTCCTTTTCTTCTCCCCCGTTTCAGCCATTGATGTTGCATAACCAATAGATGAGATTCCTCCTCCCTTAAACGTGTTTATTACTTCAGAACTGTCTACAACCATTTCACCAACCATTCCCTCTTCTATCGGCTCTCCTGCCCTTGCGAGAATAGCTAACCTCCTTACTATCTCCTCATTTATCTTAGCAAACGATTCTTTAAGGCTAGCTCCTTCAAATTTCCACGCTCCATTGTCGATGAGGATTAGATTGTCAACATATTTTAAGAGAGTGATTACACTTCTAGCTGCATTTAATGAGTAAAGTTTGCCCTCTTCGGGAGCGGGAAGAATTCCGACCGCATATACTGGCTCGGAGTACATCTCGCTGAGATATCTTGCAAGAACCGGGCTCCCCCCACTACCAGTTCCTCCTCCAAGCCCGGTGATGATTAGAAAAGCATCAACATCGTGGGTTCCTTTCTCATCTATCGCGTTCAGTATTGTTTCAATTTCATCTTGGGCAATTTTTGCACCCATTTTGTTATCAGTTCCAACTCCATGACCTTTGACAACAGTCTGACCGATGAGGATCCTATCTTTCATTGGTATATGATTGAGGCCCATCAAATCTGTTCTAGCGGTATTCACAGCAAGAGTATGGAGCTTTATTCCCGCTCCTCTCTTTTTCTCATTCTCGACAAATAAATCGAGGATCTTGCCTCCTGCCTGCCCGAAACCAATTGCAAAGAATCTCATTTTTTCACCTTTTCTTTGTTGTTATCCGATTTACAATTTAAGGCTTTCTGTTAATGATAATGATATAATTATAATCCAGCCTGAACTTAAACTTTTTGGAAATTTAGCATCGATTTCGGGAAAAATATTTTCGTTTTTTGTTTATCGCAAAGGTTGATGCCTTTCTTGAATTCAAAATTTTAGCTATAAGAACGTTTTACTATAGATAACCCAACTGAATTTTTACAGAATTTCATCAATTTTATGATTGTTCCAATCCCTGATTCCAAGCAAAATTTCAAATTCTTGCGGAGATAGTACGGGTTTTTCATATTTCTCATAGTCGTCATAGGTTATTCTTGGGCATGCAGTATTCACATAAAAGCCATATGGGAAATTTGCCAGCCCCTCTGGGAGGATTTCGTTGAAAAGAAGGATGTCTGAATTTATTCCCTTATTTTTAGCAGCTAATTTCAGTTTTAAAGCTAATGATATCCTCTTCTGGCCTATTTTAGACGATACAACTATGCCTACTCCTTCTCCCAATTTCTGCATTGCTCTTGAGATCTGAATAAATCTTTTTTTCAAAAAATCCTCGACAAACTCTTTATCAAAAACATTAAACTCGTTTGCTAAAGGATTGAAGAAATAAACCTTTTTACCAGTATAAATGGCTGCTCCCTTTGGGTGAAAGGTACCATCGCCGATAAATAGAATTGCTTCAGCACCGGTTTTTTTCAAAATTGAGTAATTGCATCCGAGAATTTGGCCTGGAATTTTGATTCTTCCTTTTCCTTCACTTAATTTAACCTCTATTCCTTTTTCTTCCAAAAATTTTTTCACTTCAGGGAACTTCCAAGCATAATGTGCGGTTCCAGCCAGAGCAATTTTTTTTTCTTCTATCTTATCCACCCAATTCAATAGATTTCCAATTTCATAGTCGTAACGGTAGGGTACATAAATAACCCTTTTAACCGATTTAATGGGAAGATGGGCAAAGTGAACAAGAATATCAACCTCTTTAAGGAGTTCTAAATCAACATCGCATGCTCCGTAAGAAGCAGAACCAGATACTATAACTTCATAGCCCTTGTCCTTAAAATTTTTAGTGATCTCTTTTGAAAAGAATTTCAATCCGTCAGGAAGCTGGATCCCTACTCTTTTAACCCTCTTCTTTTCGAGTTCACTAAATACTCTAGAGAAGTCTATTCTTTCGAGAGTTTTTCTGAAAGTAGTTTTCATAAAATATTAAGTTAATAAATCTATAATAAATCTATAGCTTCCTCAACTTGTCAAGCATTATTTTTCTCTCAATCCTGTAGATTGTTTCTCTCACTGCTTTTACGGCATCCTGATTTGCTGATACGCTATCTATTCCAAGTTCCACGAGCTTTTCCACCACATGTGGGTAGCTTCCCGCCTGTCCGCATATCGATGTTTTTACTCCATACTCTCTGCAAACCTTTATAACCATCTCAATCAGCTTCATAACCGCTGGATGGGTCTCATCGAAGAGGTAAGCTACGTTTTCGTTGTTTCTATCAACGGCGAGAGTGTACTGAGTTAGATCGTTCGTACCAAAGGATATGAAATCAAGGCCTTCCTTAACCAGGTCCTCTATTATTAAGGCCGATGCAGGGGTTTCAACCATGATGCCAAATTCTATCTTGTTCAAAGGGATTCCCTCTTCGAGCAATATCCTTTTAGCCTTTCTTACCTCTTCAACGTTTGAGACTAGAGGTAACATTATTCCAACGTTAGTTAATCCTTCATCGATTAATTTCTTAATTGCCCTGAACTCAGCTCTTAAATGCTCTTCTTCGAAAAGATCCCTTCTTATACCTCTAAATCCAAGCATCGGATTTGCCTCGATCGGTTCATCCTCTCCACCTTCCATGGCTCTGAACTCATCTGTGGGAGCATCGAGAGTTCTTATCCAAACCGGCTTCGGATAGAATGCTTTCAACACTTTCCTCATCTCTTTGTAAAGGGCATCGATGTAGAGGTCCATCTGTCCTTCCTTTATATACTTCATAGGATGCTTATCCAAGCCGAGAACCATGTGCTCGATCCTGAAAAGTCCTACTCCATCCGCTCCAGTAGCTGCCGCTCTTTCTGCAGCATCAGGAATTGAGACGTTGACTTTTACCTCAGTAGCGGTGATAAGAGGGGCTGATGCTGCGAGTTCTACTTTCTCCTCTTTTTTAACCTCGGCAACAGAACCTGCGTAGACTATACCCTTCTCACCATCTACAGTAACCATCATTCCATCTTTCAAAATCTGGGTTGCTTTCTTTGTCCCTACAACAGCTGGAACGCCCAATTCCCTAGATACTATGGCTGCATGACATGTCATACCTCCTTCATCAGTAACGATTGCTGCGGCCCTTCTCATAGCAGGAACCATATCTGGAGTGGTCATTGTTGTGACAAGAATGTCCCCTTCTTGAACCTTAGATATCTCCTTCTCACCTTTTATCACCTTCACAACCCCAGTACCGAACCCAGGGGATGCTCCTAGACCTTTAATGAGTACTTCTGCTTCACTTTCTTCAGTCATTTCTTCAGTCTCTGTCTTCTTTTTTATAGTTGTTACAGGCCTGGATTGAACTATGAATATCTTCCCATTTTCTATTGCCCATTCAACATCTTGGGGGGTTCCATAATGTGATTCTATAATTTCTCCAATCTCTACAAGCTTTAAAACCTCTTCATCACTGAGGACTCTCTCCTTTGCTTTCTTCTCATCAAGCTCGATTTCAACAGTCTTACCGTTCTTTTTTGTTATCATCATCGATTTTTCACCGACTTTTACATCAACAAGTTTCCTCTTCACCCTGTCAAAAACATACGTATCTGGGGTCACCTTTCCACTGACTATCGCTTCTCCCAGTCCAAAAACTGCCTCCACTATCGTAAGAAGCTCGCCCGTAACAGGGTGTGATGTGAACATGACTCCACTCTTTTCGCTGTTCACCATTTTCTGCACAACAACAGCTATGCTTACATCTTCATGCTTGAAGCCTTTCTGGACTCTATAATATATCGCCCTAGGTGTATAAAGGCTGCTCCAGCATTTCCTAACATAATGAATTAGATTTTTTTCATCAACGTTTAAAAATGTGTCCTGTTGTCCGGCAAAGCTTGCACCCGGCAGATCTTCAGCTGTAGCAGAGCTCCTCACAGCAACGTAAACCTTTGATCCTTCAAGCTTAACCAGTTGCTCATAAGCAGCTTTAATCTCCTTTTTTATATCTTCTGGAATGGGTGTGGATTCTACTAACTTTCTTATTCTCTGAGAGACCTTCGATAGGGTTTCGGTATCTTCAACATCAAGATTTTCAAGTTCTTTTTCAATTTTCTCCTTTATTCCTGTTTTTTCAATAAAATCGCGATAAGTTTTGCTGTCGATAACAAACCCATTTGGAACCGGTATTTCATTCCTGAACATCTCACCAAGGTTTGCTCCTTTCCCTCCCACTACAGGGACATCCTGTTTGCCAATCTCATTGAACCAGAGTACGCCCATCGTCTCACCTGTGCTTCGGTATACTCAAGATAATAAAAGACTTTTTATCCTTATGTTTCGATTGCTTCAGTTACCCAGATTTGCACTTTGGAGGTTGGTTTCCAAATTTGGTTTTTCAAAAATTTGGTTTCTAAATTCAGACGGGTCTTCTGATTCACATGCTTTACTTAAACTCAATAGAGCCGCAAAATTTTCTCAATAAAACATCAGGTGATTCATAATTTGAATTTTGAGAGTTGTTCAAAAAATCACAAACTAAAACATAAACTCATAAAAAATCCAAAGATTTTTAGATTCAAGGTAACTCTTAAAAAGTTAAAACTGAAAGATAAACTATGGATCCGGTTACAGAAAAAAAGTGGCTTTGTCTTTTTATAATTCTCGGCGGAATTGGAACGAGTTTAATGGTGAACGTTCCTGCGATTTTTCTGGGATACGGCTTCGCTTACCTAACAATGCTCCTGGCAGCCTGGCTTTTTAAGCCAAGAGATGCCTTTCTTGCTGTCCTTGGAGCTACAATCCTGGCTCTTCCATTCTTGATTTTGCCAAAATCAGGATTTATCGAGGTGGCTTTGCTCAATGTCTTAGTGCGGCCTATTGTGACCTATCCAGCATCGATTATAAGGTGGAGGGGTGGCTTGCTCGTTTCAGCTCTAAGTTTGACAGCTTTGGAAGGGGTTGCTGCCTTGGCAATTGCGATTCTTTACTATGGCGATGATGGAATTCATACCGGGCTAGCGGTCTTTGGATTGTTCCTCGCTCCCTTTGCTTACGCAATCTACGGATCTCTGGAGAGGAGAAGTAGTGAGAAAATTGTGGGGGCTTTTGGAGGGTTTATTGCAAGTATGGCCTTTTACTTCTCTCTGTTTACCTTTCCTGCAGTTCCAACAGTTCTCTTTTCAGTTATTGCCTTGCTTCTACTCCTCTACTGGTTAGTAAGACGTGAGAGGGTTACGATCCCAGCAATCGGAATTATAATTGTCGTCATTGGACTGGCTTTAGGTGGAAATGCGATCCAAGCGAATCTTAAAACCGCTCTTTATCCCTTCGAGCCCTCGAGCTGGACTGACCTTCGATGGACACAAGATAATTCAAGCTGTATTCAAACAACTAACGTTTTTGAATACACCCACACACCATCCAGGCTGAGAATCGTTGATACTTGCGTCGAAACTGTCGGTGTGGTTAAAATCCCACCCTTCATCGCTGGAGATGGGGATTACTGTTTTGATGTCGTGCCAGAAAATAAGAATCTCCTCGGAATTGGAAACCTCATTCTCAGAAAAGGTGGTCTACACATCGAGGTTGTTCCAGCCGATCAAGAAAGGGTGCTTGGGGAGATTGGAGGTGTTTGTCCAGGAGATGTGGTAAGGGTTAGGGGTGTTTGGGTTATAGATACCGATCATGGAATGTGGACGGAGATTCATCCGGCTGAGAAAATCGAGGTTATAAAGGCAAGCAATAAAAGATGGCCCGAATGCGTTATAGGAATGGAACTTGAGGAGTAGTTGGGTTTGATTTAAGTAGATAACTTTGTTTTTTTATAATTTCTTCACCCTCGCGTCCTTCTCTAATTTTTTCACTAATTTTAATTTGAGTTGAGTTGACTCGTTTTCTTATTTGAGTTGAGTTGACTCGTTTTCTTTGTTCTTCTTTCATTTCTTGCTCTGGCCTCAAGGCTTTTCAAATTCAAAGTTTTTAATCCAGAGCACTCAGATAATTTAAATTAGAGCAAATAAACAAATATGATATCTAAACAGGGTGATTTGTGCAGAGTTGCCGTTAATTGCTATGGATTAATTTTTAGGGTGCTTACATAATCGATTGCCTAATCTCCTTTTTCACACTTCTAAATAATCTTTCACCTTATTCCCCTGATCTGAATCCCATCGAGTTTGGCTGGAAGGATTTAAAAGAGAACTAAGCAGTATTCTTGATTTTGATGAGATGGTTGAAGATATGATGAAATTGCATTAAAGTTATTTGGAGAGGGGAAGTATTCAGGATATTGAGTTAAAAAATTTATATGTGCAGAAAATTAGAAGAATAACTATAAAAAGAAATTAATACCTTTGAGGTGGCTAACGGTGCCTTATGTTAAGACCGACGATATTGTAACATACTATGAGGTTTACGGGGAAGGTTATCCCCTTGTTTTTATTCATGGTGGCTGGTCGGATCATGAGATATGGAGGCCTCAGATAAAGTATTTTTCTAGTAGTTATGAGATTATTGTATATGATCTTAGAGGTTATGGGAAAACAAGCGAGTCTGGGATTAAGAAGCATTCTTTAGAGTTACTTGCAGATGATCTTAAAGCCCTTCTAGAGGCTCTTTCCATAGAAAAACCGATTATATGTGGTAGGTCTTTAGGAGGCTTAATTGCCCAAGCCTATGCTATAAAATATCCTGACTTGAAAGCACTAATACTAGCAAATACTTCACCTATTACACCTTTCTCATTCTCTGATAAGATTCGAAGACGTCTAGAAAAACCAATAATTCTAGCAAATACTGGAATTGCTCATTTAATAGGTGTGAAAAGATTTGTTAACCTAGGTTTTAAGGTAATTAAGATGTTTCATGGGGAGAAAAGGATTAGTGTAAAAAAGGATGTGCTTAAACATGTCCAAGAAACATTGATTAATTTAAGCGAGGATGAATTCTTCAAATTATTTAACATGTTTTTAACATCAACTTCGCTAGATTTTTCAGAAATTAAAGTTCCAACACTTATAATAGTGGGGGAGTTTGAACCTAAAGTTGCTTTAAAACAAGCGGAAAAAATTAAAAGAGTGTTAAGGAATTCTTCAGTTGCTATAATATCTAAGGCAGGTCATTTCTCAAACGTAGATAACCCTAAGGAATTTAATGAAGTAATAGTGAATTTTCTTAAACAATTGAGGTTTTTCAAATCTCAAAAAATCTTAAAATTCATTTAAACATCATGCCAAAAATTTTTAATCATTAAAGTTTTAGTGGCAATAATGAAGGTTCTTGTCTCGGATCCAATACCGGAAGAAGCTGTTTTGATGATGAAGAATGCAGGAATATGGGTAGATGTAATGACAAACCTCTCTCAGGATGAATTAATCAAGATAATTCCTGATTATGATGGCTTGATAGTTAGAAGCGGAACTAAGGTTACAAAAGAAGTGATAGAGGCTGCAAAGAAGCTTAAGATAATTGGGAGGGCTGGAGTCGGAGTAGATAACATCGATGTGAATTCTGCAACTCAGAAAGGCATAGTTGTTGCAAACGCACCAGGAGGGAATTCGGTCTCCACAGCAGAGTTGACTTTAGGTATGATCTTTGCTGTTGCAAGAAAAATCCCCCAAGCGGTTTCGAACGTTAAAAGTGGAAAATGGGAAAGAAAGAAGTTCTTAGGGACTGAGCTTAGGGGTAAAACTCTAGGTGTAGTTGGTTTGGGCAGAGTTGGATTTGAGGTGGCAAAAAGGGCTCGCTCAATGGAGATGAGCATTGTAGCTTACGACCCTTATATAGGTGAGGATAAGGCTAGGGAAATTGGAGTTGAACTTGTTGAGTTTGATGAGCTCATAAAAAGATCCGACTTTATCACAATTCACGTTCCAAAAACAAAAGAGACTGAAAAAATGTTCTCGAAAAAAGAATTTGAGCTAATGAAGGATGGAGCGTACATAATCAACTGTGCAAGAGGGGGAATAGTTGATGAACAGGCTCTATACGAGGCTTTGAAAAATGGGAAAATTGCTGGAGCAGCGTTGGATGTTTATGAGATCGAGCCTCCTTCTCCCGATAATCCCCTTCTAAAGCTGGACAATGTGGTCACCACACCCCACATCGGAGCTTCCACCAGAGAGGCCCAGATAAGTGTTGGGTTAACGATAGCTGAAGAAATCATCAACGTTTACAAGGGATTGCCAGTAAGAAATGCCGTAAATTTGCCCAGTCTGGATCCAACCGTGTATCAAAAGATCTTCCCATACATGCTTCTTGCTGAGAAAATCGGCAAGATAGCCTCTGCAAGACTGAATAACATCGTGAGGGGAGCTAGAATTACTTATAAAGGTAAGATCGCAGGTTTTGACACCGCCTATATCACGAGGTCTATGCTGATGGGTCTGTTACAAAACATTCTTGGATCCAACATAAACTTAGTTTCATGCATGCCCATAGCCAAAGAAAGAGGAATCTGGGTTGAGGTGAGTAAGAGCGAGACCTCTGAATACTACGATAGCACCATAGAGGTGTTCGTGGAGAGTGATGACAAGTCGATAACGATAGAAGGCACTTGCTTTGGAAAGGAGGATTGCAGGATAATAAGAATCGATAAATATAAAGTCGATTTTGTGCCAAAAGGAAACTACATTATATCTCTCCATGAAGACGCGCCGGGAGTTATTGGCAGAGTTGGTACCCTTTTCGGCAAAAACAACATAAACATTGCCAGTATGATAGTTGGAAGACATGGAGGGCCCGGAGGCGTGCAGCTCATGCTCCTACTTGTCGATGATGTGCTTTCCAAAGAGGTTTTGGATGAAATGGTAAAGCTTGATGGAATCATTGACGCAACCTATATAGAACTTTAAAGTCCTAATCTCACCTCAATTGCTTTAATTGCTTGTTTTTTAATTGGATTACTTGTCAAGTCACAAAACTCGTTTTCAACTGATTATAGGCATTTTCAATTTAACCAGTGGATTTAATCTAAATTCTACAAATTTCCATATCTTAATTTTTCAGCTGATTTTCAGTTAATTTTCAGCTAGTTTTGCCAGGCTGATCTCTTCTATATTTTTTAATAATTAATCATTCCCACCCCCTTTATTTCCTTTGGAGATCAGGAGAGCAGGTGATAAAAGACCCCAGCAAACAATGGAACGCTGAAATTGTCGTTTATGTAGATTTCTTTAATCTTAATGGGCTTACTCTCGATTATCGCCCCAACCAAACATGATAAAGCTATTATCCTTAAATCAAAATCAAAATTAACGTTTCCGATGTTTAGATAAGATATTAGAATTAAAAATAGAAAAGAAGTTAAGAACATCCCAATTAAAGGTATCTTTTTGGAATTTAACAAACCTTCTTTCAACCCTTCTTTTAACCGATCCTTTTGATATGCTTTAATCAAGCCAGCAACCCCATCACCAATACTTCCTACAATAACTCCCGTCACAGCCGCTTCTGGTGACAAGAGAGCAGTAAGAACAAGAGCTGCAAAACCAAAATAGAGGTGTGCCCCCACCCCCTTTATTTCATATGGATCCAAGATCCAATCGGGTACTATCGTGAATCTCCTCCTTAAAATTTCAATTAAGATGGAAAAGAATGTTAGGGTAGCTACAATCTCTAAAGTTACAAACCTACCATAATAAGCGTAAAGAAGAAAATAAAACGTTCCAAGGAAGTGAATTGATTTTCTGAAGAGTTTTCTCTTTAAGTTCTCCATATTTCTGAATTTATTTTTTCGTTTATTTACCTTATTGGTAAATATTTCTTAGAGTAAGTGAACCAAAAATCAAATGACAGTTATGTTCAGAATGATTTCCGTAGATTTATTCGATCATTGATTTACCTCAATCATTTTACCATTCAAATAAGACAATGAAATGCTGCAACATTAGGATGTTAAATACTGTAACTCACGTGGTGAAACCTCTGATGATGAGATAGTTCTCTCTATAAACTCACCGAGAGGTATTCATGAAGAAAAATGTGCCCAAAAATCACAAATTAAAATCTTACCTTTAAAAATCAATATAGTCTGGGTTAGGTTATAAAGATAGATAGTAGAAATATGCCAAGATAGCAGTCAAATTAATAGTTAAATAGCCAAGTTGATAGTTGATAAAACCCACACTCACTAAAATAAGTTGAACAACTATAAACAACTATCCAGCAAATTTAACCTTAAACTCCTCTTCACTTAAAAGTCACTCATCAACTGAGATCCTTTCAAGCTGGCTTGAGACATTCCAGATTAGTGTCCTTACATGCATCGGAAGGTTTGGATCTGAGGCAATATCTTCCAATATAGAGATCGCCGAAGAAGCTCTAACAGCTAGAGTGTCCTCTCCATGAAGTAAACTCTCCTTAATCTCGCTAGCGGTCTTTCTTATGTTTCTCGGAACGGAATCGTCCTGTATTATTCTATCTAAGACGTCCAAAACTTCTTGCGGTACATCTTTCGCCATGAGTCATCACCCCTGAGAACTGAAGATTTTAATATCGCTTCACACACCTTATGCCATGGAGGATAAAAAAATTTCGGAAGCAATCAGGTTACTTTACAAAGGAGCGAAGATGCTTCCTTATCACTGTCCAGAGTGTGGCACACCAATTTTCAAGCATGAAAATAAAATGATTTGTCCCTCTTGCGGTAAAGAAGCTGTTTTTGAAAGTGAGCTTAAAGAAAAAGGTATAAGTTTGAATGAAATCAGAGATATGGAAGTTATAACAGATAGAAGCTCAAATAAGGAAGTTGAGAGTAAGATAAACATAAATGAGGATATCAACCACCCTCAAGAAAGTCCAACCCTATTGAATTCAAGACCAGAATCAAGTGGTAAAAAGAAAGATCTTGATTCTATTGAAATACAATCTAGAAATTTTGAGAAATATGAATTGAAAGAGTATGCGGCTTTTAAAAAAGCTCTTATAATCAAACTCAATGATGTTTCCAAAATGCTATTAGATGCTAAGTCCTTAGATGAAATTGATAGAATTTTAAACCTATCTGAGAGAATCCTCTCCCTTCTTAGAGATATTGATAGAAGAGAATAAGTGGATTATTCGGATTTTGGATTAAATTCGGATTAATCATTATTTGATTAGCTACAATTAATCAGAGAATCTAGAAGCTCAGCCACTATAGGTTTGGGTTAATAGATTATTTTTCAGATTTTTTTCAAAGTTATTAGTATAGTATCGTGTTAAGTTAAGTTTCAAGACGATTAAGCATTAATGTTAAGCAACCGCTCGAAAAACTAAAGGCTTTTTTCTTAAATTTACTACTCACAATTACCCAATTCTGTGAAAAATCAAGAGATGAGAAAGATTTAATTGAAGTGTGTACTGAATGGTTTATTGACTTTCTCTATTAACTAATATCAACAAATTATTTAAATGGAACTCCAAACTCCTTTAAATCCCTTTCACTCTCCAAAAGTTGCTTTATTATACTCTCCAGTTCCTCTTCGTTAACTCTAATTTGTCCGGTTGTGTCTCTGTCTCTGATCGTAACTGTAGAGTCCTCAAAGGTTTGGTGGTCTATCGTAATGCAGAAAGGTGTGCCAATCTCATCATATCTTCTATATCTCCTTCCTATACTGCCAGAATCGTCCTTTTCGGTATAAAATCCAGCTTCCTTCAGCTTTAAGGCTATCTCATCTGATTTTGAAAGGAAAGGCTCCCTTGAAAGAAGTGGGAGAACGGCAATTTGCACGGGAGCCATCCATCTTTTCAATCGCAAAACTCTTCTTTCCTCACCATCAACGACATCTGTCTCAAACGAATGTTCCAGTATTGCATAGGTAATTCTATCAAGACCAAATGAAGGTTCTATTACATGTGGGACTATTCTCTCACCGTAGACCGTCTCCTCTTTCTCTTCGATATCGAAGAAGGAAGAATCTATTTCGAGATTCTCTCCTTCAACCTCGATCTTTATCTTTCCATCTGAAATCTCTCCACTATAATTCTCAATTGCTTCGGCAACTTTTTTAGACTTTTTTCTAAATTTAGGCCCTAATGAACTCATTTTCGGAACAAATCTCTTTACTTTAATCTTTACAGGTTCCACATAAGGGATAAAGATACTCAGATCCTCCCTACTATATTGATTATGTCTCGTGAGATCGTAATCACCCCTATCGGCTATTCCAACGACCTCTATCCATCCATAAGAAGTGTATGCTTCGGCGTCCCAACAATCCTCAGCATAATGAGCTCTCTCATCATCTTTGTGCTGTCTGAATCTGAGTTTATCCTTCTTTATTCCTGCTTTGATCAGAAATTCTGCAGTTCTCCCTATAAAGTATGCCAAGAGCTCATGGGCAATAATACCCTTTTCAACAGCCTCTCCTAGTGAGATGTTGTGTTCTTCATCCATTTTATCGACTAATTTAATTGAGAAATCTTTATACTGCTGGAAATTAGGATGCTTTTTCTCTCCAGGGTGGACAAAATATTCCAGCTCAGCTTGGTTGAATTCTCTGAGTCTAATCACTCCTTGTCTAGGGCTTATTTCATTTCTGTAAGCTCTTCCTATCTGACAAACACCAAAAGGAAGTTTTTCTCGAAAATAGTCTGCCAACCTCTTAAAGTCGATAAATATGCCTTGAGCGGTCTCGGGTCTTAAATAACCATCCTTCCCCCTTCCCGGACCTATTTTAGTTGAAAACATTAGATTGAAGTTCTCAGGCTCTTTAAACTTACCACCACACTCACATCTCACATCGTAGGTCGAAAGAACCTCACTAGCGAAGTCTATTGTTTCCTCAGTCTCTATTCCTAGTTTTTCTTTGATATAATGATCCGCTCGATAGATCTTTCCGCACCTCTCACATTCTATTGCGACATCGGTAAAGGAGGAAGCATGACCAGAAGCGATAAAAACCTCCTCTATACCTATTGTTGGTGTATCTATTTCAACAGCCCTTTCATTTATAACGAAATACTCCCTCCAAAGTCTCTCGAGATTTCTCCTCAATCCATTTCCTAAAGGACCATAATCAACAAATCCAGCCATTCCACCATATATTTCAAATGACTGCCACAGGTATCCTCTTCTTATTAGCATCTCTGTTATATCTGCCATTCTATCACTCTCACTTTTGCTATGGCTACTTTAACAAACTCGGTTTTTAAATATTCGTTAAATATTCGTTAAATTTGGGAATAGTTGTTGATTTAGGCAACTATTAATTTTTTACTATTCGGTCGTGAAGTAGTATTTAAACACCGAGATGTGAAAATGACATTAGATCTGTATTAGATCTGTTTAGTGTATAATGTAGATCATAAAGTAGGGCCTAGTTTTCACCTTTTTATCTATAGAGTATCAAGAGAATATTAGTTTAAGGAATATAGTTTAAGGAATGTAGACAAAATAAAAGTCAGGTAAAGGCGTCTAAGGAAAAATTGAAAATAAAAAAGAAAGTGGCTATTCGTCAACTCATAAACTGGAGAATTACGAAATAAACATAAATTCCAGACGAAACATTAAATTCAGTTTTTCTTGGGCTCTTAGCTTTTTGTAAAAATAAAGTACAATGTAGTTGAACCCCTCCACATGAAATAAAGGGGGGTGGGTGAAAGGTGTTTCGATTTTAGATTTCAGTAGAAGATCTTAAAAGGTATAATTTCGAAAAACCTAGAGTGCCCTTCTTGCTTAACCAACCATTTATTAATGATTTGTTATTTAATCATTGTATGGTGGTGTAAAGTATTTGGTTCTGGGGGTGATTTGATGGTAAAGGTATCTGGAGGAGAAGTTCTGGTAAGGTGTCTTATTGAAGAAGGTGTAAAATACGTTTTTGGAGTTCCTGGAGCCCAATTGCTAACCTTTCTAGATGCTATTAAGAGGGTTGGTGAAAAGCATGGTTTGAAGTTTATAAGTTGTAGGCATGAGCAGGCAGCTGCTAACATGGCGGATGCCTGGGCCAGAATGACAGGAGAGCCAGGAATCTGTGTTGGAACCGTTGGCCCTGGAGGAGCGAACCTCGTTCCTGGGGTTTATCCCGCTTGGGCTGATGGAATACCGATGATTGTTTTGACAGCTCAAAACCAAACTTGGAGAAGCTATCCAGATCATGGATCCATGCAGGCTTTGGATCAGTTCCATCTTTTCAAGCCGATAACCAAATGGAATGCCGTGATATCACACTGGGAGAGAATTCCTGAGCTTGTTCAGCGTGCTTTTAGGGTCGCAACGTCTGGTAGACCGGGCCCTGTGCATTTGGATTTACCGTCTAATGTGCTTTTCAATGGGAAGGAGGAAAATCTTGCTAAAATCTATCCACGCCATAGATACAGAGCAACAAAAATGCCGCTCGGAGATCTGGAGCTTATAGAGAAAGCAGCTGAAATGCTTGTAAATGCAGAATCCCCTCTAATCCATGCTGGAGGGGGTGTTTTGAGGGCTAAAGCATGGAACGAACTCAGAATGCTTGCAGAACATCTTGATGCTGTTGTTACCACCACTCTGGCTGCGAGAGGTGCAATCCCAGAAGACCATACCCTATCAATAATCCCAGGAAGTCCGGCAGCATTAATGGCTCAGAACGACGCAGATCTTGTGCTGGTTGTGGGGAGCAGGATGGGCGATATCGACTTCTGGGGGAAGCCACCTGCTTGGGGTGATCCGGACAAGCAGAAAACGATTCAGATAGATGTCGATGCTGAGTCTATAGCTTTGAACAGGCCGGTAGACTTGGCTATAGTGGGTGACGCGAAAAGTACCCTTTCTATGCTTCTAGATGCCGTTAAGAACAAAACTGAGAAAAGAGAAAACAAGAAAATCGAAAACTACAAAAAGGTCCAGGAGAGTTGGATTGAAAACTTTCTGAAACAGGCTGAAAGTGAGGAAAAGCAAATCCACCCGCTAAGGTTGATGAAAGAAATCAGAGAATTCTATCCCAGGGATGCAATAGCTTGTGTTGATGGTGGAAACACTCCAGTATGGGCTTACTATCTCCATCGGATTTATGAACCTGGGAGCTTTTTATGGGCTGCAGATTCAGGCCATTTGGGCGTTGGATTGCCCTATGCAATCTCAGCGAAACTAGCGTCTCCCGATAAACAGGTTTATCTGATTACAGGAGACGGAGCTTTTGGGACAGCTATTCAGGAGATGGAGACGGCAGCAAGGCTTGGAATCAAGATTACTGTCATCATCGCCAATGATCGTGCGTGGGGGATGATTAAAGGCTCTCAGAAACTCTCTTTTGGAGAGAGGTACATTGGTGTTGATTTCAGCGATGCAAGATATGACAAAATCGCCCAGGCAATGGGCTGGTATGGAGAAAGAGTAGAGAATCCCGAGGACATTGCAGCAGCACTTGAGAGGGCTGAGAGCAGTAAAAAACCTGCATTGCTTGATGTTGTGGTCTCTCAAGAACACCATCTTACGCCACCGGATCTTGCAACTTTGGGAATGATCTGGCTCGAGGGCTGCACACCTCCTGAAGTTTGAGGTTTGAAGTTTGAGGTTTGAGTCATGAGGGCTGTTGTAGCTGATTTCGGCTTAGCTAAGGCAGCGATAACCCTAGCCCTATCTAAGATATCTAAAAGTGCTTTTTACGGACCTTTTTCTATTTTATCCTTCTATAGCGATTATCCAGAGCCTAAACTACCGGGTGAGAGGTGGGTTAAGATAAAGACAACTCTTTCAGGGATATGTGGCTCGGATCTGAGATTGATAATGCTGGAGGAAAGCTTCTATCTTTACCCTCTCACCTCTTTTCCACTCATACTTGGTCATGAGGTTGTTGGGAGAGTTGAAGAGGTTGGAAAGGGTGTTGATGGTATAGAAGAGGGTGAGAGGGTTGTCATCGATAATGTCCTTCCTTGCAAAGTGAGGGGATTAGAGGAATGTCCGGCTTGCAGAGAAGGTAGATATTCGATTTGTTACAACTTTGATCGAGGAGCGATCTCGCCTGGAATCTTTACGGGCTACTGCAGAGACACGGGAGGTGGATGGAGTGATTACTTTGTCGCCCATCAACATCAGCTGATAAAGGTTCCAGATGGTTTGAGTGACGAAAAGGCTGTTTTTGCAGAACCGTTTGCGATATGCCTCCATGCAGTCTTAAAGTCTTTTCCCAAAGAGGATGATATTGTCGCCATCATTGGATGTGGAATGATGGGAATTGGGATTGCTGCAGCTCTGAGGGCTTTGGGGTTTAGAGGTGAAATTGTAGGAATAGACGTGAGCAAGTTCCAGACGGAAATGGCAAAGAAGTTTGGGGTGGGCAAAACGATATGTTTAGAGAGAGGAGAGAGAGCGATTGAGGGAGTAGCAGAGTTTACTGGAGCCAGAGTATATTATCCACCTCGAGAAAAGCCAATGTTTGTTGGTAGAGGTGTCGACATCGTTTTTGAGTGTGTAGGAAAATCTCAGACAGTGGACGACTCTTTGAGAATTGTGAGACCAGGGGGCAAAGTAATTCTATTAGGCACTGCTGGAAAGCTTGCTGGAGTTGACTTCGCACCTGTTTTCTCAAAGGAGATTGAAATAAAAGGAGTCTTTGGATCCGGACTGGAAAAGATTAATGGAAAAAGGAGGGCTTTTGAGTTGGCTATAGAGCTATTTCAGAAAGAGGTTGATCTCTCTCCTTTACTGACCCATAAGTTCCCAATTGAGAAATATAAGGAAGCGCTTTGGACGGCAATGAACAAGAATAAATCGAAAGCTGTGAAGGTCGCTTTTTCTTTTGAGAATTGAATTAGCAGCTAAGTTATTATTGACTATAAATGAGAGTTAAATGAATTTGAGAGTTTAATGGCCTTTATATTCTAAGTGCGGAAGAATATAAAGTAAATATGAGGGTATGAGGGCAAAGGACAAAGCAGACGATATCGCACAATCCCAATTACCTTTTTCTTTAATTCTTTAATATTCATCAAAAAGTCTTGAAACAGTTACCTATTCAGAAAGACACCCTTATCTACTAGCCGCACCCGACAAACTGCTGGATTCCTAAGCTCACCTCTCCGAAACAGCCTTGAGCTTTTCTGCAGGCTTATAGATTTCAGCTCCCCTCTCCCGGTAGAGTTTTTCCAGTACCTCAAGAATTGTCTGGTATCCGAGCATCTCTGCAACTTCAAAAACACCTAAAGATGAGCCTGTTGCCAGTTTGTATGCATCGTTTATTGTCTCTTTATCGGCAATCCCTTCCTCAAGCTCAAGAAAAGCCTCATTCACCACGGCAGAAATTATAGGGGTTATATCACAAGGAGTTACCTCTGGAATCATCGCTTTTCCTTCAATCCATCTGTAGAAGCCCCCTCCTGACTTTTTTCCAAGCTTCCTCCATTCAAGCATCTTTTCGAGGAAAAATGCCAACCCTTTAGGGAGATCGAATTTTTCACCGTAAGCATCTCTAAAGCTGTTGAGAACATCCATCACGACATCTATGCCTATTAAATCGAGTAGTTCGAAAAAGCCATAGGGTGAGCCTAATGCTTTCAAGGCAGCATCGATCTCTTCAGGGCGAGCATGCATCAGCTCCCAAGCACCAGCAACTCCTGCAACACCGAGAAATCTGTTGAATATGTGCCCTCTACACTCCTTTTTAAGCAGTACGGGCTCCTTACCTATTTCTCTCGCAATCTCAATCGCTTTTCCAATCGCATCCTTTGAGGCTAACTCGCCCGCAATTTCGACTATTCTCATGAGAATAGGGGGATTTGAGAAGTGGAATAGGACCAGTCTTTCGGGCTTTTTTAGACTAATAGCAACCTCTGATGGTTTGAAGGATGATGTGTTCGTTGCGAGTACGCAATCATCACTCACCAAACTCTCGATTTCGCTCATAAGTTCTATTTTCAACTCAAGTTTTTCGGGTATGGCTTCAACTACGAAACTACACTCCTTAATATCTCTGAGGTTTGTCGTGTACTTTATCTTAGAAGATATCTCACCCCTCTTTTTCAATCCTGCTTGCTTAATCTGTTCAAAATCCTCACCTTCATGCCTTTTTCTCGCTTTCTTCAATGCATCTTCCACTACATCAACTAAAACGACATCGTAGCCAGCATTAGCGAGCAAGGCAGCTATCGCGGTCCCCATCGTTCCGGCTCCAATTACTCCTGTTTTCATACAAAACCTCCAAGAAATTTCTAAAATTTAATACCTTGCTAAATATCTTTTTAAAATTTTATAATTTTTGCCCTTTTTAATTCGGTGTTATTTTTTATAATTTTAAACTATCAAAAATCTAAAATTAGAAATTTAGGATCCAGTCAGCATAGTTGGATTGAACTTCTCGTTAGTAACTGTGTTGAGTGGCCCCTAAGAAAAGTTGCTGAACAAAAAGCATCTCGCTAGATGATCGAATCTGGTGTAACGTGTAAAACATGTAACTCACATCTATACTTTTCTGTATCTTCCTTATCGTATCTTCCTTATCCATCCCTACGTTATTTCTAAATTTAGAAAACATAATTTGTTCTTGATCATCCGTTTTACTCAAATCCAAGCGATTAACAAACAACAGACTAAAACCCAACAAAGCATCGCAAATCGTGTAAAGCATTTAACCGAAAAATCTTAATTTCAACCAACAAACAGAGAGTATGGAAAAAAGCGATAAGCTTGGGGCTGAAAAATTAGATAAGATGAGATTGCCGAAGTTAAACGAGGTTTTGGAGAGATACCCTCTTCTCAAAAATTATGAAATAAGAAGACTCAATCCTACTGAACTCAGGCCTGATGTAAGAACGAGATGGAAATGTATGTTTGGATGCGACTATTATGGAAAAAGAAAGTCCTGCCCACCTTTCGTTCCTGAAATAGATGAAGCAGAAAAATTTTTAAAAAGTTACAGTTCAGCAATCCTGTTTTTGGTCAGATTTGAGGATTACGATGAATACATGGACACGAAAAAACAAATCCAAAGTTTTCTTGTAGAGCTTGAAGGGAAACTCGTCAAGGAGTATCCCATGGTCTTCACGCTCTTCCCAGGAGGATGCGATCTTTGCGATGAATGCGCGCCCAATTACGAAAAATGCCAAGCTAGGCCGACGGTTTCATCTGTGGGAATAAGGATCTCAGATTTGGGTGTTGAGCTCGGGGATAAATGGCTTGTAAGTATGATTTTACTTGAATAGACTTGAATAAAAAATCGATGCGGCCGCCGGGATTTGAACCCGGGTTAGAGGCTCGGGAAGCCCCTGTCCTGCCGCTAGACTACGACCGCTTGTGATTGTTTTACCTTCATTCTGCATATAATAATTTCCGTTATTTAAATTGCCATTCACGATACTTTCAATAATGTTTTCTAACCTCTTAAGTCTTTCTTCAATATCCTTCCCGATTCTTGTTGCAAACTGCTAGTAGTCCGCTCCAAGAAAATTTTAAATTTATTTATATAGTTAGATGATATTATCTCATAAAGTTATTTGAAAATATTGCGAATCCCTACTAGCAAGAACACGGCTCCGATTAATAAGGCTACCTGCCCACCTTGATTCCAAATATCTCTAAAGCCTGCATAAATCAATACAACTCCAATAATTAGATAGGCTAAGGTTCCATCTCTACCCATGATATCACATTCAGTACTTTATTCTTATTTCTCTACTTTTTCCTTTTCTTTTAATCATTCCTCGTAAAATGACGACTTTAACTCCAAGCTTTTCTAGCATATCTCTGTATTTCCGAACATCTACCTTGAATCCTACATCTAAAATAACGGCGACTAATTCATCCAATTGTTCGGAATACTCCATTGCCTGTCCTACCAATTCCTGTAACTTTTTTCTTTTGTCTGCAATTTTTAACTCAATCCCGTAATTATCATTAATTACTATATCGATCCTATTTCCACCCACTCTAACCTGCCTTTCTATTCTGTAATCTCTGAAAAATGGATTGTTCTTAAAGTACCCCTTAAGATAATTGAAAAGCTGTTTTTCAAAATCTTCTTCACTTTTAACGACTTCTGGCTCGAATTCTTTTATCAGTTCCAGTATTTCCTCAAATGGTCCACCTACATCTCCTGTAACACTTTCTAGTTTTTCTTCTCTTTCTTTATATAACTCTTCAGAAACATGTTCCTCTTCTTCTGATTCCTCATATAATTGTCTCTCTATTTCTTCAAGTTCCTCAATTACGTCCTTGAATTTTATTTTGTATCTTTTAGCATAATCTACTATGTCATCCAGTGAGACCACTAGCATCTTGTCAACCAAATCAGACTTCTTTCTTATCTCCACCTTTCTTTCAGAAAATGGGTCTAACGGGTCTGTTTCGTAATAATAGGTTGGAATTCCCTCGATTTTACATATCTTCTTAAGGTCATCCATTTTAAATCTCATTAAAAGCTCGATTTTAGCTTTTCTGACTGCCTGCCGGTATTTGATTTCTCTGGCCGCAGCACTGGCTGCAGCACCCAGTACCTCTTTCGTTTTACTTCCCGCTTTTTTTAGAGCATCAAAGAAGCCCATATGGCTCACCCTTATTTAAAACAAATCAAACCCGAATTCATCTTTTTTCTTTCTCTTTTTTCTTTTGCTTTTCTTTCCACCACCAAAGATGTCTGGCACATCTAAGGCAAATTCATCTTTCTTCTTTCTACCTCTTTTGCTACTTGATACACTGAGTCCAAATACGTTTTTTTCTTTCTTCTTAGTTCTTGCAATTTTCTTTTTGTCTTCTTTCGTCTTTATATGGTGACAGTCTGGACACAAAGCCTGTAAATTTCTAATAGAATTGGTGCCACCTAAAGCCAACGGTTTTTTATGGTCTAGGTGATATCTTCCCGGTCTCAATATTTTGCCACACCTTGCACATTTCCATTTTTGTTTTTCTAAGAGTTTATCTTCGTCGGCTTTGGAAATGTACTTTCTTCTTTTCTTTTCCTCACCAAAAATGTCAAACATTTAAATCACCTATACAAATAAAACATCTTTTTTTCTTTTATAAAGATTTCTTTTCTCCAATTCAAAAACGCAATTAAGATTTATTTGACAATCTAGAATATACCTCCATTCGATTTAATTCTCGTATTTTTGACTAATTTCTCTCAGCAACGTTTTTGGACTTAAAATGCTCAATCCGAATTGGTTTTTTGAACCCCTCATTTTCCTAGCTAATCTCTCGTCTCTCGTGACAAAGTAATCAATTTCATTAAATATTGCAGTAGTAAGCAAAATGGCATCATGAGTTCTTATACCTCGTATTAGAACGAGGTGACTTAAAATCTCTAAGTCGAAAACGTCATCAAGTATTTCAACAAATAAAAACAATTCATCAAATCTTTCCATGATTCCTTTATAAATCCCGTAAGCTTCTTCTTCATTTAGTTTTTCTTTCTCTCTTATACCTAATCTATTCCAAGTGACAGTTGGAAAGCCCTTCATATACAATTTTAGATTTATTGCATCGTCGTATATTACTGAAAAGATTTCTCCAATAGCCAGCTGAGAAGTGTATTTTTCTAATTTAAGCGATTGAAGCCTCTCAATAAGATTATACGAAAAACCTAAATTCCTATATCTCTCAGACAATACCGAATCTTCTTCTAAATCTATTGATGTACGTCTCTTTTTAACGAGAATCCAATCTGCTATGACATTGGCGTCAAGAAACATTCTCATTTTAAAGCAAGTCCCAAATAGACTTTTTAGCCCTCTTTTTCTTAGGTGGATGCCATAATCCTTTGATCTGCCCTCTCCTCCCGCTTTTTGTCGTCTTCTGCCTTACTGTATAGTATTTACCCGTAACGGGATTATGAATTCTTTTCTTCCTTTTTTTGGATGGCATACATTTGATTCTATTTCAAAATTTAAAAAATTTTACCATCCTTAAATAAAAGAGTATTCTTAATATCTCACTTAATAAATTTTTGAGTTTTAATTCTAAACAGAAATCCTTGGAGTATATGCCCTTTCAAGCTCTTTGAACCCCTTTCTGTTTACCAGATGTATGTTAATCCTGTTATCATCAGTAAGCACCTTAACGAGCGAAGAATACCATTCAAAATCGAATTTTTCAGGAACTTTGTCCGACACGATCAGTATGTCGAGATCGGAAGAGAGGGTGTGCTCTCCTCTTGCATAGCTGCCGACTATGAAAACCTCGCAATCATCGAAGATTTTTATTGCTTTTTCTTTAATTTCTTTTGCTATCTCCACTGCTTTGCTGAAAAACTCCTCATTTTTGTCGAGCATTTTGTAATAGGTTCGATAGAGCTCATCACTCCCAATGCTTACCATCTCAAGAAACTCCTTTGCAAGCTTCAGACTCTTCTCAGCGATCGTATCGCTGTACTCGATATCCAAATATCTGGAGGCTATGTACGATAGCTCAATCTCTCTGAAAGTGTCGAGATTCTGTTTGTAGAAATTGATTAGCTTGTCGTCTTTACTTAACTCGAAAAGGGATTTTAAGCTGTGTATTTTCGGGAAATCCCCGTATCTCTTTCCTATTAGATACTTTAAGGTAAGTTGAAAGAACTGCTCGACAAAGAACATCGTAAAATTAAACTCTCTGCTTTAAAACTCTCTTCAGCTTTCTTCAGGAATTTCATGGCGTTCTTTATTTGTTTCATTTTTTATGATTTAACTTTTTTTGAGTATTTGTTATAAACTTTCCCTCTAATAGGGAAAAATTTTTTAAAAAGTTTCCCTCCAATTGGTAATGTGATAAAAAAAGATGTGATAGACTACCTAAAAGAATATGAGCGTTTTGAGCCGGAAATTGTGGGGAGGGAATTGAAGGTCCCGGTGGACTCGGAATTCGTGGTATCTATAATTGGCCCGAGGAGGGCTGGCAAGACTTACTATCTGTTCCAGCTTTCCAGACAGCTGGGAAATTACCTTTATTTGAATTTCGAGGACTCTAGGCTCTATGGTGTAAAGTACAATGAATTAAGAGATATAATCAGGACGTATGTCGAGGTTTATGGAAAAGAGCCAAAACACCTCTTTCTGGATGAAATACAGAATGTTAAGAACTGGGAGATTGTGGTGAGAGAGCTCCACGACCTAAAAAAATACAGAATTTTCGTTACGGGCTCATCTTCAAAGCTTTTGAGTAAAGAAATCGCAACCCAGCTTAGGGGTAGGACACTTTCGTACCTACTCCTTCCCTTCAGTTTTAGAGAATCTCTGGTCGCAAAGGGCTTAAGTTTTGAAAAATACGTTAACAAGGATGAGATAGCGAAAATAAAGCACGAATTAAAGGAATATTTGGACTATGGAGGATTTCCCGAAGTTGTTTTGTCGCAAGAGAAGGTTAAGATTCTTAAAGAGTACTCAGATTTGATTCTTTTCAGGGATTTCATTGAAAGGCATGGAATAAAGAATTTGGAGGTCGCAAGATTCCTGCATTCCTTTATCATTCAAAATTTTTCAAAGGAAATTTCTGCAAATTCGCTTTTTAATCGCATCAAAGCCATGGGGGTTAAAGTTTCTAAAAATACCATATATGATTACCTGTCAAAAATTGAGGACACAGTTTTCTTTTTCTTTTTGAGGAGATACTCCAAAAAACCCCATCTAAGGGAGACTTATCCTAAAAAGATTTACCTTTGCGATACAGGGTTAACAAAAATCCTTAGACTTTCAGAAGATGCTGGGAAGTTGATGGAAAACTCGGTCTTCCTTGAACTTCTCCGAAAAACAAACCAAAATCCTCTGATTGAGATTTTTTATTGGAAAGATTATCTGCAAAAGGAGGTGGATTTTATCGTGAAAGAGGGAAATCAGTTTACTCAGTTAATTCAAGTAACTTATGAACTCACGCCAGAAAATGAGAAGAGAGAAGTAAATGCCTTGCTAAAAGCAGGAAAAGAGCTGGGATGCAAAAACATGACCATTTTGACATGGGATCAGGAAGATTTAATAAAAAAGAGTGGGAAGGAGATATTTGTAAAACCGCTGTGGAAATGGATTTTGAGTGTTTGATTTTTGAGTGTTTAATGTATCTGATTTTGAACATTAAACTGAAAAGCTCAAGAAAATTAAGAAGTTAAAAAAGAGGGTTTTTAAATCCTGCCAAATTTTGATTTTTGAGTGATATTCATGTCCGAATTTGGTAGACGAACGTCCGATATAGAATCAGGATACAGAAAAATCGAATGGGCAGAGAGGCACATGAAGGTTCTTGCCAAAATAAGAGAGGAATTCGCTAAGGAAAAACCCCTTGAAGGATTCAGGATTGGAATGGCCCTGCATGTTGAGGCAAAGACAGCAGTGCTGGTTAAAACCCTCATCGAAGGAGGGGCAGATGTAGCAATAACGGGCTGCAATCCTCTAAGCTCTCAAGATGACGTATCCAATGCTTTAAGGGATATAGGTATAAAATGTTATTCAAAGAGAGGTATGAGCGAGGAAGAGTACTATTCTGCCCTTAACAAGGTTCTGGATTCAAAGCCAGATGTTGTTATAGATGATGGAGCCGATTTGATTTTCCTTCTTCATGGGGAGAGGGCTAAACTTGCAGACAAAATTCTTGGAGCCAGCGAAGAAACGACAACTGGGATAATAAGGCTGAGGGCAATGGAAAGAGAAGGAGTTCTCAAATTCCCAGTCATCGATGTAAACGATGCAAAAACGAAGTATCTCTTTGACAACAGATATGGCACCGGACAATCTACTTGGGATGGAATCCTAAGATCTACAAATCTTTTGATCGCCGGAAAAAAGGTTGTTGTAGCTGGCTATGGCTGGTGTGGAAGGGGTATTGCGATGAGGGCTCGCGGCTTGGGAGCGAAGGTAATCGTAACGGAGGTTGATGAAGTAAGAGCGCTCGAAGCGTTTATGGATGGTTATGAAGTCATGCCCATGCTTGATGCGGCAAAAATCGGAGACATTTTCATAACAGCTACCGGAGATAAGGATGTAATAACGGCAGAACACTTCAAGCTGATGAAGGATGGAGCAATTCTTGCCAACTCAGGTCACTTCAACGTTGAGATAAACATTCCCGATCTTGAAAGACTCAGCAAAGCGAGCAGAAAGGCGAGAGAAGGTGTGACTGAATACGACCTTGGGGACAAGAAACTCTATCTCCTGGCTGAAGGAAGACTCGTCAACCTTGTGGCTGGAGATGGCCATCCGGTTGAGGTAATGGACATGAGCTTCTCCGATCAGGCTTTGTCAGCTAGATACATAATCGAAAACCATGAGAAGCTTGAAAAGAAGGTTTACAGATTGCCGGAGGAGCTTGATAGAAAGGTTGCGAGGCTAAAGCTTGAAGTTCTAGGTGTAAAAATCGACTCGCTTACGGAGGAGCAGAAAAGGTATCTTTCCGATTGGAGGGAAGGAACTTAGTGTTTTTAAGACTATCTATCATTATGGTTACTTACTTTCAAGATAGACAAAAATTTTAATAATTAATTTTTTGTCTTTAGCTTCAATGGAAATTAGGGATCCTATTCATGGATTCATTCATCTAACTGATGCAGAAAAGAGTATTATCGACTCTGAACCATTTCAGAGACTGAGAAATATCAAGCAGCTCGGAATGAGCTATTATGTATACCCTGGAGCCAGTCATACGAGGTTTGAACACTCTTTGGGGTGTTTGTATGTTGCTGATAGAATATTTGAGATACTTGCCCAAAAACACAAAAAATCTTAGAAATCATTTTTGGAAGCGATAATGAGATTAATGTTGTGAAGAGACTAAAAAGACCGTTAGGTTGGCAGCATTATTGCATGATGTCGGTCATTCTCCATTTTCCCATGCAACGGAGGAGATTTTCCCAGAAGACCTTAACCATGAAAGAATGAGTTCAAAAATAATCAAGGAAAAACTTGAGCATATTTTTGAAAAAGATGAGATAAAAAGAAGTGGAATCAGAAAAGAAGATATAATGTATCTTATTTACCCAGAATATCGCTACGACATCTCAGAAAAAGATGAAATCTCATTTAAAATCCTGCAGCAAATAATTTCAGGAGACATTGATGCTGATAGGATAGATACCTCACAAGAGATTCGTATCATGCAGGAGTAATTTACGGAAGATTCGATTATATCAGATTAATGGATACTTTAGCCATAGTTCCTTACATCGGACGAGCTTATGGTTTGCGTCTTAGAAGTCAGCAGAGCCCTTAAAGATGTGGAAAGAGAAAGTCCGATAAAATTCTGACCCCCGATGAAAACGTGGGCAGAGTATACCAGATAACTACTGTAGGTGAAGAGGTTGCGGAGAAAAGAGGGTCTAAATAACTATTCTAAACTTATACTCCTGTCTCTCCTATACATGACTGATGCTCTGTGTAGTATCAGAGCAGAAAGCAAAGAGAATATTACGGCAATAAAATATATTCGGCTCAACATCCAAATGTCTATTATTGGCCCGATTACAAGAACAAAAACCCCCATTATAAGAGAGGAGAGAGTGCTTATGAATGAAAGTAGTGTTGCTCTATGGGAGGAGGAAATAATCTCATTTCTCCACACCATACTGGTAGGAAACCATAGTCCTATGCACACTTCAATCAAAATTAGGCCAATTACAGCTGTTATTATGTTTTGGGCAATTGCCATCACAGTATATCCCATGCCCAGAATCACCGGTGCCCAGTAGTTGAGTTTTGTATAGGAGATTCTTTTTCCAAGAAAACCGCTTAAAAAGCTGAAAAGCGCTCTTACAAACATCAAAAGAGAGAACACCCATCCCAGAAAAACTATATCCAGACCTTTTTTCAGAAGGAAAGGTTGATAGGTGAACATATAGAAGAGATAAGCAACGTTGAACATCGCAATACCAGCAACCAACCACTTTAAGGTATCAGATTCAGAGACTTTTGAAAAAGCCTCTTTTAAGAAAGCCGTATAAGGGGTTCTACGCTCTCCGTAGTTTTCATTTAATAAAAGTGAAGCGAGTAAAGCTGTTACAAGTAGAAAACCTCCTGAAGCAAGAAAAGGGAGTGAAACGTTTACCTTCGCAAGAAATGTTGCAAAAAATCCTGCTAATATTGCAGTAATATTCATAAGGCCCATCCCCATACCAAATGTGCCAGCAGCTTTTTGCTCAGCATCATCCTGAAGTTCGTCGTAGAACCAGGCTTCCAGCGAGCCGCTCATAAGGGCAGCTCCTAAGCCAACGAAGAATTCTCCCACTGCAAACGTTACTATCTCTCTTGCCATTCCATAAAGTATCATTCCGAAACCTACAGATACGGTTGCAAAAACAATGCTTTTCTTTCTTCCATACCTGTCGGCGAAATTACCGGTTGGAAAATCAAGGACGCCTGTGGTGATTGCTGATACAGCAAATATAATGCCCATTTCAGTGTAGTTTAACCCATTAAACTTCAAGAAAGCGATATAGTATGCGCTGAAGATGAAGAAGGGAAAGTTGGTAAGCACCGTCAAACCAACAAAGAGCTGAGAAGCTGAGAAAACTCTGTTCTTGGCCATTTGTATTCCTCCTATGTAAATTCAGTTGGGAAACTCTCAAGAAGTTCGCAT